>CAZOYV010000004.1:0-68703 GCA_964584075.1 uncultured Rickettsiales bacterium
GGGCGGGGCCGGGGGCTCCTCGGCGCGGGCGCCGAGGGCCAGCAACAGCACCAGCCAGGTCAGGGCCGACGTGCCGCGCACGATCACGGGCGCACCGCGTCCAGCCCGCCGGTGGGGTCGGTGATCTCGGGGGCCGGGGTGGTGTCGATCAGGTCGTCGCGGCCGAGCAGGCCGGTGGTGTCGTCGAGGACCTGGCGCATCCGCGCGCAGTCGCTCGCGTCGAGGCGCGGGACCTGCTCGCAGGTGGGCAGCACCGCGCCGATGTCGATCACCTGGTGGTGCGTGTCGCCGGCCTCGTCGGTGATGTCGACCCAGGTCGGCAGGTAGCCCACGTCGACCACGGCGATCCCCACCCCGGGGCGGGCCTCGAGGGTCAGCCGCAGCACGATCCCCGCGTCCTGGTAGCGCTTGCGCATGTTGCTGTAGAAGTTGCCCAGCGAGTAGATCACGAAGCCCTCGTGGCCGTCCGGCGCGGTGAGGATCTCGTAGGGCTGGATGAAGTGCGGGTGGCCCCCGAGGATCACGTCGGCGCCGGCGTCGACCATCCGCTGGGCCAGGGCCACGGTCTCCGGCTCGGGCTGGTGCCGGTACTCGACGCCCCAGTGCGCCAGGACGATCACGAGGTCGGCGCCAGCCTCCCGGGCGGCGGCGATCTCCTCCTCGAAGCGGTCGTCGTCCAGCTGGCTGACGATCCCCTCGCGGCCCGGGGGCAGCGGGATCCCGTTGGTGGAGTAGGTGTAGGCCAGGACCGCCACGCGGAGGCCCTCGATCTCCAGCCAGCGGGTGGGATCGTCGAGGGGATCGGCGCGCGTCCCGACCGCGACGAGCTCCTCGGCGGCGAGGGCGTCGAGGGTCCGCTGCAGGCCCTTCTCGCGGCGATCCATGCAGTGGTTGTTGGCGGTCTGCACGACGTCGAGGCCCGCGGCCGCCGCCGCGCCCGCCAGCGCTCGCGGGGCGTTGAACGTCGGGTACCCGCTGAACGCCATGTCCTCGCCCCCCAGCGGCGTCTCGAGGTTGCCCAGCGCCAGATCGGCCCCTGCGATCCACGGCACCACGGGATCGAACGCGCCCTCGATGCGGTAGCGGCCGTCCTCCCCGCGGGCGGTCTGGATCTGCAGGTCGTGCATCATCAGATCGCCGACCGCCGCGAGGGTCACGACCACCGGCTCCGGGAGCGGCTCGTCCGCCTGACGTGCCGCCTCGGCGGCGGCCTCGAGGTCCCCGGGGGGGACGAGCCCCCAGGCGGGGGTGGCCGCCAGGGCGAGCGCCAGCAGGAGGAGCAGGACACGCATGCCGAGTCGAGATGGTAGCATTCCCCGGAGGCCCCGACTCCGGTCGAGGGGGGAGGTTCGATGTCCGACCGCGACAAGGTCCCGCCGCCGCCGTGGGCCACCCCGGCCGAGCGCAACCCCACGCGGGAGCGAGCGCAGCCACCACCGCCCGAGGCAGCGGACGGGGGCGGCGCGCGCTGGCCGTCGGTGGACGATCTGGCGCGCGACGGCGCCGGGCGACCCACGCCGCCCGCGGACGCCGACCCGGAGCCGCCCCCCGCCGCCGAGGAGACCGCTCCCCCCGACCGGGGCGCCCCGGCCGGGGCTGGCGCCGCGCCGTGGGAGCAGCCCCGGGCGGCCGGGCCCGATCCGGAGCCGATCCCGCTGGACACCGGCAGAGCGCCGCAGGGACCGCGCTCGCCCTACGCCGGCGCCGACGACGGCGCGCCCGCGGAGCCTCCGCCGCGGGTCCCCGCGTCCGCGGGCGAGTCCGCGGACGGTGGACCTCCGCCCGGCCGTCCCGCCCCCCGGCCGGCCGGCGCCGCCCGCGGGGCCGCCTCGAGCATCATCCGCACCGAGGCCACGCCGATGTGGCGCATCGTCGTCGTCCGCGTGGTGGTGCCCGTCGCGCTGATCCTGTCGTTCTTCACGCTGTACAACCACTGGACCACCAAGTCGGCGTTCAAGACCCAGGTCTCCCACGACGCGATCATGGGCTTCGACGCCAACATCCTGTCGACCATCGAGGAGATGGCAGCGAGGGAGGGCTACAAGCTCGGCGACGACGGCGTCCAGGGCTGGATCCTCGGCGCCGAGCGGCGCTGGATCGTCCGGGTCCACGTCCGCAAGCGCGCCCTGGTCGTGATCCCGTACTACAGCCACTTCGTGTTCGAGGGCGACCTGCCCTACAACATGCACGTCGAGTCCCACCTCGACCACTTCGCCGAGGACACGCGCTGGTCGTTCGACGAGGCGATCATCCAGACGTTCCAGATGGTCAACCCCAGTCGCCCCAACCTGCGCGCGGAGGTCGAGGCGATGCGGTCTCGCTCGGCGCCGCCTCCACGCTGAGCCCCCGGGCGCGCTCGGCCCCCCGCAGGAACTCGAGCACCCGCGCCCGGTAGCGCGCGCGGTGCTGCGCCCAGGCCAGCACGTGGGGGCTGCGGGGGAACACCACGCGCTCGCAGGGGCCGCGCAGGACCTGCCGCAGCCGCGCCGTCTCCGAGGGCGGCAGCACGCGGTCGCGCTCCCCGTGGAGGATCAGCGCCGGGACCTCCGGCATCCGCTCCGCGGCCGCGATCAGGTCCAGGCGGTAGCGCCACCCGAGGCCGTCGAGGTACAGCCGCCGCGCCGCGATCCGGCGCAGCTCGGCCGGCTCGTCGGCGAGGCGCACGTCGATCAGGCCCCGGCAGGCGGCGGCGAGGTGGACCACCGGCCCGGAGTCCAGCACCAGGGAGCACAGCCCGGGGCACCGCGAGGCCCCGATCAGGACCACCGCGGCGCCCATCGAGAACCCGTAGCCGTGGAACGCGCGGTGCCCCCGCCGGCGCCGCAGCCAGGTGGCCGCGGCGATGACGTCCTCGGGGCGCTGGGCCAGCGCCAGCCCGAGGGTCTCGCCGCGATCGCTGTGGCCGTGGCTGCGCCCGTCGATCAGCAGCACCGGGTGCCCGGCCTCGCGCAGCATCCGGGCCAGCGGCAGGTAGTCGTGGCGCGTGGCGCCGAAGTGGTGGTGCAGGACCACGGGCGCGCGGGGACCGGCCGGCAGGTACCAGCCGGCGATGCGCAGGCCGTCGGCGGTGGTCAGCGCCACCTCCTCGAGCGGCCCGCCGGCGCGGCGCGTCAGCTGGGCCGGCGCGGCGCGGGGGGGCACCGGCTCGGCGAGCCGCTCGAGCAGCCCCCGGGCCGCGCGCCAACGGGGGCCCACCACGGGCAACCGCTCCCCGATCGTTCTGGACCAGCTCGCCACCGCGGCCGACACCACCAGCTCCCTCCAGGGCTGCGCATCATAGCGCGCGGCACACGACGGTGGACGCGTGCCGGCGATCGGAGTAATCCTCGGGCGGCATGGCATACGTCGAGACGATCCCCGAGACCGCGGCCACGGGCGAGACCGCACGGATCTACGAGGACATGCGCGCGCGGTTCGGCATGGTCCCCGGCCTGTTCCGGCTGATGAGCGCCGATCCGACGATCCTGCGCGAGGTCTGGAAGGCCTATCCCTACGCGATGGAGTACGGCAGCCTGGGCCGGGTGGAGCGGGAGCTGCTCGGGCTCGCGGTCTCGCGCGTCCTGGCCTGCCGCTACTGCGCCGACGGCGCGACGCGGCGGCTGCTCGACATGGGGATGACCCGGCCCCAGATCGACGACGTCTTCGCGGCCGCCGCGGCCGAGGAGCCCGAGGGCCCCGACGCGGCGCTGATCTCGCTGGCCGAGAACGCCACCCGCGACCCCTACCGCAGCCTGCGCCCGTTCGTCCTGCGGGCCCAGGAGGCGGGCTGTGACGCCCAGCAGGTCCGCGAGGCGGCCACCGTGGTGGTCTGGTTCAACCTGCTGACGCGGCTGGTGGACGGCCTCGGCGTGCCCCACGAGCTCCGCCCCCGGCGCGGGAGCATCCAGTCGCTGCGGATGGTCGCCCAGGGGGTCGCGGCCCGGCTGTGGCGCTCGGAGAGCCTGCCGGTGGTCGAGGCGGTGCAGGAGAGCGGCGCGGGGGAGACCGCCGTGGTGATCCTGCAGAAGCTGCTCGACTGGCTGGAGCCGATGCCCCCGTCGCTGCCGGCGGCGTTCTCCGAGGGCATCCTCTCCAACCCCCGCCAGATCCGCCGCGCGCTGGTGGACCAGATGCGAGAGGGGGGGATGGACGACCGCACGATCTTCCGCGCCGCGTTCCTCCTCGCGGGCCGCGAGGCGCTGCTGTACTGGGACGCGATCGTGCTGGAGTGCTCCGACCCGCTGAGCGGAGAGATGCCGGGGATCTGACCTTCCGCGCTTGCACCCCGCCCGCCAGAACGCGATCTTGGGAGGACCGGCGTGCCACCGCTGCCGGCCTGGAGCCGACATGACGACCTTCGGCGAACAGTGGCAAGACCTGGGCAAGGCGGGCCTCCTCGGCGTGGGGTTCCCGTCCCGCTTCGGCGGCCAGGGCGGCGGCCCCGCCGAGGTCTGGCGCACCGCGCGGCGGGTCGGGGAGCGGGCGTTCGATCTCAGCGTCGGGCTGTCCTGGATCTCCCACCAGATCGCCGCGCGATTCCTGCTCGGGCAGTACGGGTCCGAGGACCAGAAGGCCGCCTGGCTGCCCCGGCTGGCGACCGGCGAGGCCGTCGCGGCGATCGCCGTGGACGAGGCCGAGACCGAGCCCAGCCGCTGGAACCTGCACGCGCGGTACCGGCCCACCACCGGCGGTCACTTCGTGCTCGAGGGCAAGAAGCTGTCGGTGATCAACGGGCCGGTGGCCGACCTGCTGCTGTACTTCGCCGTGGCGCGGACCGAGGGCGAGCTCGACGGACTGCAGGCGTTCCTCGTGCACCGCGACACCCCCGGGGTGACGATGGAGGAGCTCGAGGGCCGCAGCTACTGCCCCTACAGCCCCCAGTCCAACGTGATCCTGCGCGAGTGCTTCATCCCCGAGGCCAGCGCCCTGGGGACGCGGGCGCAGTGCCGCGACATGCTCGAGCACATCGGCGAGCAGCACGACGTGCTGGTGCTGCAGGTGATCACCGGGTTCCTCGAGCGGATGGTCCAGGAGCTGCGGCCGCTGCTCCGCCGCAGCGACCGCGATCGGCTGCTGGCGCTGGGCCTGCGCGGCCGGCTGATGGCCCTCGGCGCCCTCAACCGGGCGATCGCCAAGCGCTGGGCGGATCGCGCCGAGGACCCCGCCACCTTCGCCGCGGCCCAGATGGCGGCGCGCGAGCTGATCCAGGTCACGCGCCAGGACCTGGGCGATCTGCCCGACCACCCCGCGGTGCTCGCGGCCCAGCGGGATCTGGAGCTGATCTCCCTGGCCTGGCCGCGGACCAAGGGCCGCTTCATCGCGGCGGTGCGCGCCGAGGAGACCGACGAGCACGAGGCGCCGCCCCGCGCTTGACGATCCGTGGGCCCGTGGCTACCCTCTCCCTGTTTCGAAGCGCATGGATCAGCTCCCCGCACACGGGGAGTTCTGAGGTAGAAGGCGACGCTCGATGAGCAGTGCGGACCAGATCGAGCTCGAAGGCACGATCACCGAGGTGTTCCCCGGCGGGAACTTCAAGGTGGAGACCGATCAAGGCCACACCGTGTTGGCCCATCTCGGTGGCAAGATGCGGAAGTTCCGCATCCGGGTGCTGCTGGGCGATCGCGTCATCGTCGCCGTCTCGCCCTACGACCTGAGTCGGGGCCGGATCATCTATCGCCAGCGATAGATCGACGCGGTGCGAGCCCGAGGCCCCGACCCGGCCGACACCGGACAGCTGTGCGTGGAACGGTTGGCTCTGCAGGAGGCACGATGCACCGGAATGCTCCCCTCGTCTTCACCAGCCCCAGGCTGTTCGTCAACAACCTGCCCTACTCGGCGACCGAGGAGGAGCTGCGCCTGATCTTCGAGGAGGACGGCTGGACCGTCGTCGACGCGCGGGTGATCTTCGATCGCGCCACCGGGCTGTCCCGGCGCTTCGGCTTCGTCGAGCTGGCCTCGATCCAGGAGGCGCGGCTGGCCCAGAAGTCGCTCGACGGGTTCGTGATCCGCGACGAGAAGCTGGACATCTACCCCGCCAAGGACGACCCCGATCCGCGCAGCGGCTGGAAGGACCGGCGCGGCTAGCCGGTCTCGTCGAGCCCGTCCCCGTCCCCCGACCTCGCCACCACGCACGCCCACAGCCGACCACGCCCGCCGGCGACGCCCACGCCGATCCCGAGGACGCGCTCCAGTAGCTCGTGTGCGGGGTCGCCGGAGACCACCGCGCGCCACAGCGCCGCCGCGGCGGCGTCCTCGTCCGGGCCCGCCGGCACCAGGCTGACGCGCCACTCCCGCAGCGCACCGCCCAGGGACGGGTGGAGCGAGGTGCGCCGCCCGTCCACGTCGCGGCCCTGGTCGTCGACCGCGGCCGTCTCGCCGGCGACGGACATCCAGTGCGCGTGGTGGCGAGCCAGCTCGTCGACGCGATCGTCGCGCGGCGGCGGCGGACGGCCGGCCGACGCACGGGACTCGTCGAGGCGGACCCGCAGCGCGGCCTCGACCCGCGTCGGGTCCGGCCCCAGGTGGGCGGGGCGCGCCCGGCGGGGCCCCGCTCCGTCCCGGCGCATCCGCACCAGCACCAGCGCCGTGGCCCCCGCCACCGCCGCGATCGCGAGCACCACGAGGACCTCCCCCAGCCCGGTCACCCGACGTCCCCCGACCGTCGCAGCAGCGCCCCCGCGTCCGCCGCGTCCGCCGCGAACTGCGCCCCGCGGCCGGTGACGGCGCGGGCGTACGGCTCGACCCCGCGGCCGACGACGATCAGCGCGCACGAGGGGGGCAGGGCGGTGAGCCAGTGGTCCAGCAGGGCCAGGAAGGCCCCCAGCTCCGGCGCCCGCTCGAAGGTCAGCAGCACGCACGACGCCCCGCCGACGCGGACCATCTCCTGGAGCTCCTCGGGGGTGGCGTCACGGCTGGCGAGGATCCCCTGCCAGCCGGCCTCGAGGCAGCGCAGGAACACCTGTAGCGGGTCGCCCGCGGCGGTCTCGCCCGAACCGGGCGCGACCAGCGCCACCGGGGCCCCTGCCGGCAGGTCGACCCCCAGCGGTCCCGCGAACCCCCGGACCTCCGCGAGCGCCAGGGCCAGCCCCGAGCTCCGCCGCCGCTGCCGCGCCGCGCGCGCCGAGAGCCGGGCCAGCAGCGGCAGCAGCACCTCCCCGGCGACCTCCGCGGTGGGCAGCAGCACCAGGGCGCGGCGCAGCGCCCGCCGGAAGCCGAAGACGTCCAGCTCCGAGGCCAGGGTCGCCAGCTGCTCGACCACCGCGGCGTGCTGCCCCCGCGGGGCCGCGGTGGCCACCGCGTCCGACTGCTCGCGCAGCCGCTCCACCATCCGCTCGAGCTCGGCGGTGTCGTGCGCCGCGATCTCGCCGATCGACCAGCCACGGGCGGTCAGCACGCGCAGCAGGCGCAGCCGCTCGACGTCCTGCTCGGAGTACTCGCGATAGCCGCCGGGGGTGCGGCTCGGGTGCACCACGCCGTAGCGCCGCTCCCAGGCCCGCAGGACCTCGGGGCTGAGCCCCGTGACGCGCGCCACGGTCTTGATCCGGAAGCCCTTCATCGTGGGGAGAGTCTAAAGCGAGGCTCGTCAGTACGCCATCCGCGCCAGCACCCCGCCGCCACGCACGGCGTAGACCAGCCGCACGTCGGGGTCGACGGTGATGTCGGTCTGGGGGCCGCCGACGTCCACCGCCGAGGCCAGCCCCGAGGCCACGTCGACCACGACCGCGCTGCGGTCGGTCTGCAGCGCGACGAACAGGTAGCCGGCCACCGGATCGATCGCGAGCCCGACCGGCGCGTCGGGCAGCACGATCGTCTCGTGCTCCCCACCGGCGGGGTCGAGGGCGACCACGCTGTGGGACTCCTGGCACGCGACGTACAGCCGGCCGGTGATCGGGTCCTGGACCATCTCGACGGGGCCGCTCTCGACCAGCAGCGGCTCGGGGTCGCCGCCGTCGAACGGCAGCCGGTGCACGGTGTCGAGGTGGCGCTGCAGCACGAAGATCGACCCGTCGCCCTCGTCGACCATCACCTGGCCCTCCACCGGGCCCCCGGGGAAGGTCCACGACAGGATCTCGCCGGCCGAGCCGTAGATCCGCAGCCGGCTGGTGTGCTCGTCCGGGGCGCTGAGCAGCATCGCCGTGCGCTGGTGCGCGGCGTAGGTCAGGTCCACCGGGATCTCGCCCTCGATCGGCTGGGGACAGATCAGGTTGGTCGTCTCGCCGATCCGCAGGCACTGGAAGTCGATCCCCCACGGGGTGCGATCGGCGAGCAGCACCTGGCCGGCCTCCTCGCTGGCGAACATCAGCCGCCGGGGCAGCCCGTCGGCCTCCTCGGGGCCGACCAGCCCCGGGTCGGCGCTCAGCACGTGGTCCGGCTCGCCGCCGACGTGGACCATCACCGGGACGCCGTCGTAGTCCGGCAGCCGGACCATCACCGCGCCCCCGCGCGGCAGGGGCGTCAGCCCCTCGGGGGGATCGCCGCGCTCGCCGTCGGGCCGCACGTGGGCGTACTGCACCAGGTGGGCGGCGAGGCCGTCGACCACCGCCAGCGAGTCCAGCTCGTCGCCGGCGACGTAGACCACGTGGGTGGCCGGATCGACCGCCACCATCGAGGCCCCGATCGGCTCGTGCTCGCCGTCGTTGAGCGCGATCGGGACGACGTGGAACGCGCCGGCGTCGAGCAGCATCTCGCGGTCGCTGAGGCTGGAGCAGCCCGCCGCGGCGAGCGCCACCAGCGCGATCCACGGCCCGGGCCTCATCGCACGCTCCCGAGCAGCCGGAGCTGCGCGCCGATCAGCACGCCGAGGCGCGCCTCGGGGACGCCGTACATGTCCTCCACCGGCGGCGCGTAGAGGTCGACGAACCCGGCGGCCTGGACGCCGAACCGGCGCGGCCCCCACAGGTCGATCCCGGTGACCAGCCCCGGTGCGGGCATCAGCGCGCTCTGGGGTGCCTCGGCGACCCCGCCGTCGTCGCGGCGGACCCACACGGCCATCATCTGCAGCCGGGGCCCGATCCAGAAGCTGGCGCGGCGCACGTCGCCGCAGGCCTGGACGCCGACCCCGACGCGCACGGCGTCCGCGCGCACCGACAGGCCCTGCGCGGCCTGATAGGCCCCCTGGCCGTGGGCGTAGCCGGCGTCGACGGTGAACCGCACGGTCCGCGCCCGGCCGACGAAGCGGTGCCGGTAGGACACGTCCGGGCCCAGCGAGAACGCCGGGTAGTTCTGGGAGAACGGGCCGGCGACCCCGAAGCCCGCGACGCCGGCGGCGAGGCTGTCCCGCCCCTCGGCGCGGTGCTCGTCGACCAGCGCGTCGACCGACAGGCTCTGCCCCGGCGAGACGCGCACGGTGCGCTGGACCAGCATCTCCCCGTCGTCGCCGGGGGCGACGACCTCGACGTGGTGCAGCCCGGGCTCCACCGGGATCGCCCGCGGCAGCGCGCCGCGGGGCTGGCCGTCGACGCGGATGCTGCACTGGGCCAGCAGGCGGCCGTAGCTGGTCAGCAGCCCCTTCTCGGCGGCCCACAGCGAGTCGTCCCCGCCGGAGAGGTAGATGTCCTCGCGCCCCACCTCGCGGAACAGCGCGCGCGGGACCTGGGCCCCGCCGGTGTGGGCGATGGTGTGGTCGCGGGCGTACTCGTGGGCCTCGGTCACCGAGATCACGCCGTCGCGGTCCAGGTCGGCCTCGTCCATCCGGTCGCCGAGCGCCTGCATCAGGTAGTAGGTGAACACGCCGTGCCCCAGCTCGGGGTCCTCCAGCGCCGGCTGGTGGAACGCCGCGGCGAACAGGTGCGCCTCGGCCTCTCCGACGCGGGTCAGGATCCGCGGGTCGACCGGGGAGCGGCGGCGGGCCAGGCGCTCCAGCGTCTCGGCGTCGAGCACGCTCTTGGCCTCGCCGTTGTGGCAGCTGTCGAGGACCATCACCTTGCGGCGGCAGGGCAGCCGCTGGAGGATCCGCTGCAGGGTGTCCACCGCGATGGCCGTCGACTGGGGGTGCCGCTGGTCCGCGTCCCGCGGGCAGACGTACAGCGTCGAACCGCCCGACGAATCGGTGGACAGCGTGCCGTGGCCCGAGAAGTACAGCAGCACCGTGTCGTTGCGCTGCAGCGGGGCGATCAGGTCGTCCAGCGCCGCGAGGATCTCGACCCGGGTGGTCTGCTCCGGCCCGGTCAGGACCACGACGTCGTCGAACCCCCCGCGCAGCGGGTCGCGCAGCAGCGCGGCGAGCTCCTCGGCGTCGTCGCCGGCGAAGCGCAGCGCGGGGAACGCGTCGTCGTCGTAGCGGTCGACCCCGACGAGCAGGGCGACCCGGCGGGGCTGGTAGGCCTCGTCGACGAGGGAGGGATCGGCCGGGGCGTCGGCCAGCCCCCGCGGCTGCACGTCGGCCCGTGCCCCCGACGGCCAGGCCGTCGCGAGCAGCAGACCCGCGCACGCGATCAGCGCGAGGCGTCCTTGACGGTGGCCTCGACCTCGACCCAAGCCACCTCCGCGCCCTCGCCCAGGAGGGTGATGTGGGGGAGCGTCTCTCCCCCGGGTTTCCAGTCCTCTGGCGGAGCCGCCTGGGAGTACACCGCGGCGAAACGGTGAGGGCCCGCCTCTGTGACATAGAATACCTGCAAGCGGCCATCCCGGCGTAGATCATTCGCGCCGGCGACCCCGGGCAGCGTCGTCAGCGGCTCCCACGCCTCGCCCGGAGGCTCCACCAGGAAGGTCAGCATCCCCGCCCGATCGAGCTCGGCGCGCAGGTACACCGCGTCCCCGACGCGCAGGCGATCGTCGGCCTCGAGGCGCGCGGGCGCCTCGGCGTCGGGGTGCTGCACCAGGAAGTCGAGGTGCACCCCCGCGGGGGCCTCGTCCCCCGTGCCGCGGGGGGTCAGCCCCGCCGCGCTCTCCGCGGGCGGCTGCACGAACCACATCACGGCCACGGCGGCGGCCGCGGCCCCCAGCGCGGAGACCGCCGCCACCAGCGCCGTGCGGCGCCACGACGGCCCGCGGCGTTCGGCGCGCAGGCGACCCTGGATGTCCTGGAGCACCGCGCGGTCCAGGTCTCGCGGCACCGGCTCCCGCGGGAGCAGCGCCGCCAGCGCCTCGACCGGGGGCTCGGGCCCCTCGATGATCACGTCGTCTCGCTGGCTCATCCCGTCATCTCCTCCGCAACCGGATCGGCCGAGAGGATCTCTCGGAGCTGTCGGCGCCCGCGGAAGATCGTCATCTTGGCGGCGGCTGCGGTGCAGTCCATCGTCTCGGAGACCTCCCGCGCGGTGTAGCCGTACAGATCGTGCAGCAACACCGCGGCCCGCCGACGCTCGGGGAGCTTCTCCAGCGCCGCGCGGAGCACCCGCTGCTTCTCTTCCCGGTAGGCCTCGTGCTCGGGCCCCGGCCGGTGCTCGGAGGGATCGGGCTGCCGGTCGTCGGGGCGCGAGCGGTTCTCGATGTCCCGCCACCCCTTGGACCGGCTGAGATCGACGCACAGCCGGTAGACGATGGTGTACAGGAACGTCGAGAACTTGGCCGTCGGTTGGTACCGGTGGCGGGACTTGTGCAGCCGCACGAAAGCCTCGTGGTACACCTCCTCCACCAGATCCTCCCGCGGGACGAAGCGGCGGATGAAGAAGTACACCCGCTCCTTGTGACGCACGTAGAGCTGCTCGAAGGCACGCTCGTCCCCCTCGCAGTACGCGAGCATGAGGTGTTCGTCCGTCACCATTCCCTCGTCGTCCATCTCAACGATCCCGCGCCGAGAACGGTTCGCCACCGTCTCGCCGTCACCAGTCCTTGACGGGATCTTGACACTCGATCTTCGAAGCTGGTTCCCGAAAAGTGGCCCGGGGGCCCCCCGGGGGGCGGCGGTCGTTTGCTCCTTCGCGTGCGCCGCGCCCCCGGGAGGCGGGCCGACCCCGGGCGCCCGGCTCCCCCAACTGTTGCTGGCCGGGACGATCCCCGGGGTCGGGGTCCGGGCCGCCCCCCCATTCGGGCGGCGCCGGCCCGCGGAGGCGCTTCAAGCTCCGTGCCAGCGTCGCGATCCGCACGCCCACGGGCTCCCCGCGTCCGGACCGTCCGGGCGGCGTCCGAAATCCGGACGGCGCCGACCGGAATTCGGACGCGCGCACGGTAAGAGCGTGGTAGGAGGGAGCGGGGCGCGGCTCGACTAGGGTGAATAATGCCCGGGGTTGCCGCGACTATTCACGGTACGGGCAGCCCGGCACGGGACCGGATGTCCGGAGGAGAGGACGATGGCGAGCGGGCTCGGTCGATGGCTCAAGACTCTCGTCTCCCGGGGCAGCGGGACCGACCAGGAGCGCTACCTGGCCATCGACGACCTCGAGAACGGGTACTACAACTACCGCCTTATGCGCTTCCGCTCGGACGGCGATCTGGTCCGCTACCCCGACTACATCTGGAGCAGCGCGGGCTACTGGGCCGCCCGCGGGGGGCTGAGCGTGCACCTCGAGGAGCTGGCCGAGGCGCTCGAGGGCGCGATCTACTCGGACATCCTGGTCGTGCTCAACCGCGAGGACCGCAAGCGCTGCCTCGAGCGGCTGGTGATGCCCTGGGACGACCAGCTCGAGGCCCTCGTCGACAAGCAGGTCGAGCGCATGATCGCCGAGCGCGGCTGGCGGCTGGCGACCCCCGGGCGCCCGGTCCGGATGCGCGTGGTCGGCGACGGCGACGTGGCGATGGGCGGCGAGCCGGTGGGGCTCGAGGAGGGGGAGTTCGCCACGGCGCTGCTGCCGTCGCTGTACCACGGCCCGGTGGAGAGCTCGAGGCCGCTGGCCGAGGTGTTCGTGCGGGTGCCCAAGGAGGTGGGCGGCAAGGGCGGCTTCCGGTCGGTGGGGACGTTCTACGACGACCAGCTGGCGTTCACGATCGGGCGGCACTGGCTGGACAACGGGCGGGACCCGCTCCTGCCCGCCTCGGCGCTGTACACCCTGCACCGCTTCCCGGGGCAGACCGAGATCAACCACCGGCTCAACGCCGACCTGGCCGACCGCTACTCGATGGTCCGCACCAGCTCCAGCCAGGGCGACACGATCACGATCCAGGACACCGCGTCGTCGCGCCCGGTGCTCGAGGTGATGCTGATCCCCGACGGGGTCGAGCGCACCCGGTCCCCGCAGCGCGATCCGCGCCCCGCCGCGGGAGACCCGCTGGGGACGCTGATCCCCGACGGGGAGCCGGCCTTCGGCGGGCTGACGATGATCCCCGAGCCCGAGCCGGTGCCGTCGCTGGTGCTCAGCCGCCGGGCGGTGCTGCTGCAGCGCGTGCACTTCTCCGGGGTGATGCGCGGGTACCACATGGACGTCACCGCCGACGGCACGATCGTGCCGCAGCACCCGGCCCCGGCGGCCCGCTTCCGGGTCGAGGACGGCGAGGTCCACTTCGAGCCGCTGCGCCGCGACATCACCCTCGACGGGGTGCCGACCCGCGCGGGCCGGCGCCAGCTGCTGGACAAGCTGGTCCACACGGTGTGCTTCGGCACCGTCACGCTGGAGTACCGCGCCGCGCCGCGGCGGGACGACCCGCGCTGGCCGTACCTGGCCGAGATCACGGTCCCCGCCGAGCCCACCGAGCTGGCGGTCGGGGGCACCTACCGGGTCGGGCGCGACCGCCGCAAGTGCGAGATCCCGCTGCCCGATCGCGCGGTGATCGAGAACATCCTGTGGCACCCGTCGGTCAACCGGCAGGGGGCGATCCGGACCCGCACCGGCGAGGTCCCGGTGGAGTCGTTCACCACCGACTCGATCATGGTCGCCGGCCGCCACGCCGAGCTCGACCTGCGCGGCTCCGAGCCCAAGGTCCGGGCGCTGAGCAAGGTCTGCCCGGTGTTCGTCCGCCGCGCCGACAAGTCGGTGCTGCGCCTGATCGCCCGCGAGGGCAGCACCGCCCAGCCGCTGGCCGCCGGCGACGAGCTGCTGATCGGCAACGCGCTGTTCCGCGTGATCCTGCCCGGTGGCGCCCAGGGGCTGCTCCACACCACGACCAAGCTGCGGCCGCCCGCCGACCTGACGCCACCGCCGGAGGGCGCCCGCCACGACGACCCGTCGTTCCTCGATCCCCCCGAGCCGGAGATCGCCGATCCCGACTCGCTGCACGACCTGACCGACCTGCCCTCGCTGCCCGGAGACGAGTCCGCGCACGAGCGGCAGGTGGTCGCCGCGGTGCAGGCCGGGGACGAACCCGCCAGCCCTCGCGACCCCGAGCGCGATCCACCGGGGTGGTACGGAGACCTGCCCAAGATGCTGCGCAGCCGCCTGGCGCTGCCCGAGCTGGGGGTCGACACCATCTCGCTGGACGAGTCGCTCACGGTGGCGGAGGGCTAGGAGCCCGCCGGTGCCGGCGACGTTCCACCTCGCCTGGGCCGGCCTGCTGACGCTGCTGCTCGCGATGGCGCTCGGTGCGCCGGCGCGGACGTCCGCGCGCCCCGCGGCGCTGGCCCCCCAGCTCGCCGCCGGGGTCCTCGTGCTGGCCCTGCTCGCCGCGGCGCTGGGGCCGGCGGGGGGGGAGCGCGGCCCGGCGCTGGAGGCGTGGCGCGTGCGGGTCGGAGCGGGCGACGGCCCCGCCGTGCTGGGCACCGACGCCCGCTGCGACGTGGTGCTCGCCGACCCCCACGGCGACGCCGTCCACGCCGAGGTGACGTTCCCCGCCGGGGGACCGGCGATCCACAACCTGTCGGCCGCCCGCCGGGTCGAGCGCGACGGGATCGAGATCCACGACCCGGCGCTGCAGGTCGGGGACCGCCTGCTGCTGGGCGACCGGGGCTGGACCGTCGCCCGGATCGGCGAGGCGTGGCCGGGGATCGTGCTGCGCGGCGACGACGGCGCCCGGCTGCGCCTGCGGCCCCCGCTGCGGCGGGCGCTGGCCGGGGCGTGGCCCGGGTCGGAGCTGGAGACCGCGGTGGCGTGGCTGGACGCCGACCGTGGCGAGTGGGAGACCCGCCGCCCCGAGGTCCCCACCGGCCCGGTGGCCGAGCTGGCGCTCCGCGGGCGCTCCGCCCTGCTGCGCTACCCCACCGCCGGCGACCGCGCCGCCCACCCCCTGCGCGCCGAGCTGGGGGGGGCGCCCGCGCTGCGCCCCGCCGACCGGGCCGCCCCGCTCCACGAGGGCGACGAGCTGACGCTGGGCTACACGCGCTACCGCGTCGCGATCGGCCCCGACGGCTCGCTGTCGCTGGAGGTCGTCGGGACGCCTCCGCGGCGGGCGTTCGACCCCGACGACGGCCTGCTCGCGATCGGCCCCGGGGGGGACCTGCCGTGGTCCACCGGTCGCCCCGTGCACCTCCAGGTGCGGCGCGGCGAGGAGCCCGGCGAGCTGTGGATGATCAGCACGGATCCCGGCTGGGTCCTGGGCCGCCGCCAGGGCTACCTGTGGCTCCACCCGCGCGGGGGCTCCACCCGCCCGGCCGAGCCGCAGCTGCTGCGTCGCGGGTCGGGGCTGATCGTCAGCGGCCCCCGCCACGAGGCCGTCTACCGCTACCGCGCGGCGCCGACCGTCGCGGCCCTGCTCGCCGGCGAGGAGCCGGGGACCCCGGAGGCGCGGTTCTGGCGCGCCGCTGCCCTCGCGGCGGCCCTGTACCTCGTCCTGATCGTCCTGCTCCACCGCGCGGGGGTCCTGCACCTGCGCAACGCCGCCATGCTGCACGGGGCCGTGCTGCTGTTCGGCCTCGGCCTGGCGGTGTTGCTCGAGCTGTCCCCGCCGGGCGACCCGCGCCGCGCGGAGCTGGCGGCGCGCCAGGCGTGGTTCGGGGTCCTGGGGCTCGGCGCCGGGGCGGCCGCCGCGGCGGCGTGGTGGGCGGGCACCCGCTGGCGCGGCCGCGCGGCCCTCCCCGGGCGCTGGCTGCGGTTCCTCGAGGCGCCGCTGGGGGGGCGCCGCTGGGGCCACCTGCGGCCGCTGTCGCTGTCGCGCGTCAGCCTGCTGTGGGGGCTGGCGGCGGCGGTCCTGGCCCTGCAGCTGCCGTTCGGCGAGCGCGGCCTGCCGGTCCCGCTGCTGGGCTCGGCCCAGCCGGTGGAGGCGGCCAAGGCGCTGCTGATGGTCTACGCCGCGTTCCTCGCGGTGCGGGCGCTGGAGGACAAGCGGGCGCGGCGGGCAGGTCCCGAGGGGCTGGTGCGGCGCTGGTCGTACATGCTGCACGCCATCCCGATCGTCGCCATCGCGGCGCTGTGCTACGGCCTCGAGGACTTCTCCCCGGTGCTGATCGTGGGGCTGTTCCTGTGGACGATGTACCTGCTGTCGCTGCGGACCCCGGCGCGGTCGTTCTGGCCCCCGCGCCGGTGGCTGCAGAACGTCTACGTCGAGCAGGCGGTCCTGGTCGGGCTGGCCGTGGGTGCGGTGACGCTGGCGGCCTCGCTGGGGCACGGCACGGTCGCCGATCGCTTCGCCGCGTGGTCCGACCCGTGGCACCGCACCACCACGTCGGGGCAGTTCGTCGCGTCGCTGTGGATGGTGATCGACGGGGGCGTCCTGGGCCGCGGCTTCGGGAGCCCGCTCCCGCCGCTGCCTCCGGCGGCCCACGACGACTTCGTGCTCTCGGTGCTGGCCAACCGCACCGGGCTGGTCGGCCTGCTGCTCGTCGCCGCGACGCTGGGCGCGATGGTGGCCGGGGGGTTCGCCGCGATCCGGGCGATCGGCCCCGCGACCCGCCCCGACCTGGCCGGGCTGGGCTGGCTCGAGCGGGCGCGGATGCTGGGCGTCTCGGCGCTGGTGATGCTCTCGATCCAGAGCGCCGTGGTGTTCGCCTCGGTGACCGGCTGGGCGCCCGTGATGGGCCAGCCGATGCCGTTCGTCGCCGCCGGCGGCTCGCACCTGCTGCTGCTGGGCGTGCCCGTCGTGGCGCTGCTGCTGGCCTCGACCCGGTACCAACCGGCGGCGCGGCGCGTCGCGGCGCCGAGATCGGAGGTGGAGCGTGGCGAGCGGGCGGCCTGAGCCGCGGGCGCGGTGGCTGGCGCGAGCCCAGCGGATGCTGGTGCTGGCTGGCGTGGTCGCCGTGGCCGCGCTGGGGCTCCGGCTCGGACAGGTGCGGCGGGCCGCCAGCGAGCAGGCCCGGATGGCGCTGGTGGCCGTCCCCGTCGACGACCTCGGCGGGGGGTTCGTCGTCCGGCCCACCCGCCGCGGGTACCGCCTGCGCCACGGGGAGGGCGGCGCCACGGCGCTGCGCGACGGCGACCGGTTCACCGTCGCCGGGACCGAGGTGACGTTCCACGGTCCCGATCGGGGGCGCCCGGGGGACGATCAGGTGTGGTCGGTGGTGCTGTCGACCCCGCTGCGCGTGCTCGCCGCGCGCGAGACCGACCGGGGGCCCCGCGGCGGGTACCGCCGGATCGACATCGGCGGCGACCCGGCCGGGGCGGCCAGCGGCACCCGCGACCGGATCTTCGTCGACCCCGAGGCCGTGGCGGACGCGCTGGACGGTCCGGCGCGGGAGGCGTTCGAGCGGACCCGCGGGGTCGCCCACCTGCTGCCCGCCGAGGGCGAGGTGTTCCGCCTCGAGCAGCGCTCGTTCCGGGTGGTCGCCGAGATCGAGGGGCTGGAACGGGTCCGCGGCGGCGAGCGGGAGGCGCTGGCGGTCGGCGCCGCGACCGAGCTGTGGTCCGGCGACCGCGTCGTGGGCCCGGGCCTCGATCTGCGCTTCGACGTCGAGGAGCGCCTCCGCTCCGCCCCGGTGCGCGACCGCGCCGGCGCGGTCGTGGCCCAGCGCGCGATCGCCGAGCCGGCGCTGGTGGTCCGTGCCCCGGCGCCGGCACCCCGCGACGCCCGGCCCCGGGCCTACCTGTCCGGCGCGGACCGCGACGGCGAGCCGTTCGTCCTCGCGCTCGCTCCGGATCGCCCGACGCTGCTGTACGGCGCCCGCGACCGGCTGCGCCCGCTCGACGGCCACGTGATCCCCCGCACCTGGACCGACGAGGCGCGGATCGAGGCGTTCGACGCCGCGGTGGCGGCCCGCGCGATCACGCTGCGGCGCGGGTTCCTCCACGTCGCCGGCCCCGACGACCCCGCCGCCGCCCACCTCGCGGCCCTCGACCCGACCGTGGTGCGGGCGCTGCGCGACGAGGTCGAGCGCTACAACCGCGGGCAGGTCCCCGCGACGGTGCAGGTGAGCGGGACCCTGGGCGACGACGCCCTGGACCGCCCCGCCGGCTGGACGATGCGGATCGACGGAGAGCCCCGCACGCTCGCGGGCCTCTCGCCCGGGGAGCGCGGCCTGCAGCTCCCGCCGCCGGGCGACCTGGACCCCGCCGCGCTGCCGGCCGGGGCGCGGCGCGAGTGGACGCTGCACCGCGCCGTGGTCGCCGCCGAGCCCGGGGTGGCCCGCGTCGAGGTCGCGTCCGGGCTCCCCGTCGCGGTCACGCTCGACGGCGAGCTGCTGGGCCACGTCCGGGGCGAGCCCCTGGCGGTCGAGCGCCCGCTGGAGGCCGGCGCCCACGAGCTGATCCTGACGGTCCGGTACCAGGGCCGCCCGGACGACCACGGGACCGCGGCAGGGGTCCGCGCCGAGCTCGACGGCGCCCGCCTCGTCGACGCCCACGCCGGCCGCACGCGCTTCGCCGGCTGGACCGAGCGCGCCGACGGGGGCCGGCTGTGGGGTCCCGCGGAGGCCGACGCCAGCGGCGCGCTGTGGCTCGCCGGGGGTGCCCCGCTGGGCCGCGACGACGAGGCCTACCTGCAGCTGCGCTTCGACGCCCCCCGCGCGGGCCCCTCGATCCTGCGGCTGGAGACCGCCGGCGAGCTCGCCGATGCCCACCTCAACGGCGCGGCGCTCCCGGCCGACGCGCTGCCCTTCCTGCCGGGGGAGTCGGCGGCGCTCGCGGTCCCGCTCCGCCGCGGCAGCAACCTGCTGGCGCTACGCGTGCGCCAGCCGACCGCGCTGCCCGACGAACCCCGCGGAGGCGTGCGGCTCCGGGCCGTGGACGGCACCCTCGTGGGCCTCGCCCCCGACGCGGGCCACCGCTCGATGGCCGACCCCGACCGCGAGGACGGCGGGCCCGCGCTGGTCACCCGGCGCCCGGCGGGCGAGGGCGTCCGCCTGGTCGTGGCCCGGGGGATCCCCGGCCTCCCGGAGGGCACCGAGTGGTGGGTCGGGCCCGCCGCGGGCGTCCCCGCGGCGCTGCTGCTGGCCCCCGCGGAGGCGCCCGTCGGCGGGGAGGTCCTGGCGCTGGAGGAGGGGCTGACGGTCCGCTGCGACAGCGCCGGCGACGCCCCGTTCACCGTGGTCAACCGCAGCCCGCACGACGCGGCCCTGTTCCGCCAGCTGGACCCGATGCGGCGGCCCTACCAGCCGTTCGGCGGGTTCCTCGTCCGGGCCGGGTGGCGCCAGCCGCTGCGACACGACCGTGACGCGGTGCGGGGCTCGTCCGCCCAGGCGACCTACCGGGTCGGCGCGCCCACCGCGGTGGCCGCCGCCGTCACGCTGGCCCGCGCGGACGGCCTCCACTGCCTGCGCGTGGACGGGGATTCCCGCCTGCTGGTCCCCCCCGATCTGGACGCCGCGGACCACCTGCAGCTCGGGCTGCGGGACGGCGCGCCGGTCCTCGAGGCAGCCGCGCCGGGGACCACGGTCTTCCGCGACGGCGTGGTGCGGCACGAGGTCGGCGGCGCGGGGGACCTCCCGCTGGGGCTGGCCTCCGGCGACGCCCTGTCGCTCCCCGGCACCGGCCTGCTGCTGGTGGTGGACGACGAGCTCGACGTGGTGACCGCCGGCGCTCCGCTCGAGGCGAGCCTCGGGCCGGTGGCCGGGGCGGCCCGCCGGCTGACCGCCGCCCACCGGGCCCGGCGGGACGGTGACCGGGTCGAGCTGACCGTCGAGCCGCTGCTCCAGCTGGCCGCCGAGGACGAGCTCGAGGCCCAGCTCGAGCGGGCCGAGCGCACGCTGGACGACGCCGGCCAGACGCTGGCGCCCGGCCCCGAGGGGCTGCAGGGCGCCGTGGTCGCGCTCGACGTGGCCGACGGCGCCGTGCTCGCCGCCGCCTCGGTGGGGGGGGACGACCGGGCCGCCGGCGCCTGGCGGCTGGCGTTCACCCACCCGGGCTCGACGTTCAAGATCGTGACGATCCTGACGGCGCTGGGCTCCGCCGACCCCGACGTGGTCGCGATGCTCGACGGCGACCTCCCCGAGGGGCTCCGCGCCGCTCGCCCCGGCACGCTGCAGGGTGCCGAGCTGGCCCGGCTGACCCCGAGCGGAGGGCGCTGGTCCGGCGACGACGACGAGCCGATCGCGGTGCGCAGCCCGCTGCGCAACTTCCGCGGCCAGCCGCTCCCCGTCGGCGCCGATCTGCGCAGGGCGACGGTGCTGTCCTCCAACACCTACTTCGGATACCTCGTGCTGATGCTGCACCGCCCGCTGCGCGAGGGCTGGTCGGGCACCGCGATCGCCGATCCCGCGGTGCGGGACGAGCTGATGCCGCTGCTCGCCACCGCCGAGGCGCTGGGCTTCGGCGAGGTCGTCGATCTGGTCCCCGAGGGGCTGTCCGCCGACGCATCGAGGACCCCCCCGGTGGTGGACCGCGACGGCCGCCCGGTGGCCCCCGGGGACGCGCTCCACGGCTGGACCGGGCGCCTCCCCGACGGCCCGCTGGACGACGTGGCGATGGCCGCCGCGGGCGTCGGGCAGGGCGAGGTCTACGCCACGCCGCTGCAGGTCGCCAGGGTCGCCGCGACGGTGGCGCGGGGCGGCGTCCCCGCGGACCCGTACGCGGTGTCCGCGGTCGGCGCCCGCACGCGGCGCGCCCCGCGGCCGCGCGACCCGGTCGTGACGCCCGCGATCGCCGCCGAGACCCGCGAGCTGCTGAGCGCCGTCGTGCAGGAGGGCACCGCCGCGGTGGCCTTCGAGGACAACCCGTACCGCGATCGCTGCTGGGGCAAGACCGGCTCGGCGGAGCGCCCCGGTCCCGACGGCGGGCACGTCACCGACTCGTGGTTCGTCGTCGTGATCGAGCCGGACGAGGCCGACCTCGGCTCCGAGGACCGGCGCCACCACCCCGTGGCGGTCGCCTGCGTGATGCCCGGCGCCGGCCTGGGCGGGACCCACGCCGCGGAGGTCGTCGATCGCTGGGTGCGGGTGCTGGCCCGGACGCGCGGCTGGACCGCGGACGAGTAGCGCTCAGCGCCGCTTGCCGCCCCCGCGGCGGGGCGGGGGCGGGAGCTCCTCGAGGACCTCGCCCTCGGGGATCGGCGTGGCCGCCTCCCGGTCCTCCCCGGCGGCCGGCTCGTCCCGGTCGGCGGCGACCTCGCCGGGGTCGATGCCGTCCGCGGGCTCCTCGGTCTGCTTGAACTTGCCCCGCGGGGTGTCGGCCTCGACCGGTACCCTGAGCGGCGTCGCGACCGGCGCCGGCGTCGGTGGCGGGGGCTCCTCCTCGGTGACCGTGTCGCCGAGGGAGGGGATCTTCTCCTCGACGAAGCGCGGCAGCTCCGGACGATCCTGGAACGAGCGGAACGGCGTGATCTCGTACTCGGGCTCCCACATCCGCGGCGCACCGGGGCGCCGCGAGAGCAGCCCGCTGCGGGCGCCGGCCCGGTCCCGCGCCTCGCGGCTGCCGACCCGGCCGCGGTGGTCCTCGAAGCCGTGGTCGATCACCACGCCGGGGCTGGGCGTCGGGGCCTCGGCCAGTGGCCCGGCCCCTCCCTCGGGGGGCGGCCCCGCGCCCCCGTCGTCCGCGGTCGCGACCGGCGTGCCGCGGTCCGGCGGCGCGCCGTCGGCCGCGGCCGGCGTACCACCCCCGTCACCCCCGCGGGTCCCGGCGGACCCGTCTGGCTCGACGGCGTCCTCCGCCACACCATCCGGTCCGGCGGCACCGTCCGGACCGTCGCCGCCGTCCGGCCCGTCGCCCCCGAGCAGCCCGCCGATCCCGTCCGTCAGCGCCACCCGCGGCCCGGGGGAGGCCAGCACCAGCGCCGCTCCGCCGGCGACCAGGAGCAGCGCCGCGGCCCACAGCCCGGCGCTGCTGCGCCGCCGGGGGAACGGCTCGTCGTCGCGCTCGGCGAGGGGCACGATCACCGGCTCGCGGGAGGGCGTCGCGCCCGCGTCCACCGGGGCCGCGGTCGTCGGGGCCGCCTCCGGGGTCGACGCGAGCGGCTCCGGAGCGGCCGCCGGCGCGGTGCCCGCGGCGCCGCCGAGGACCTCCACCGCGGCGATGCTCATCATCTCCTCGGGCACCGCCGTCGGGTTGGCGACGCCCTCGTCCTCGCCGCGCGGCCACGGCACCTCCGGCGCGCCCCGGTCCGGGGGGGCGATCGGAGCCGCGTCCGGCAGCGCCTGCGCGGCCGCGGGGTCGTGGGGCGTCGGATCGACGATCGACCGCGGGTCCGCCATCTCCAGCGTGTCCGGGGCCGGTGGCTCCTCGCCGGTGGGATCGCTGAGCCGCAGCGGTGCCGGGCGCTCGTCGTCCGGCGGCAGCAGCAGCTCGTCCTTCTTGCCGGGCCGCTCGAACGCCGCTGCCGGCGCCAGCGCGGGCAGCGGCGGCAGGGGCTGGCCCTTCTTGGGCGCCGAGTCCCCGGCCTCGATCAGCTCCTCGCAGTACGCGGCCACGGTCTCCGCGTCGGGGCGCGCCTCGGGCGAGCGCGTGATCAGCTGATCGACCAGCTCGTCCAGCAGCGGCAGGTGGGGCTCGTACCCCTCCCCGGCGCTGAGCGGGACCCGCTCGTAGCGCGTCGCGCCCGAGCGCAGCGCCTGGAAGTCGACCGCGCCGCGCGCCACCAGATCGCGCACCGGCTGGCCGCCGGCGAGGGTGTGCATCAGCACGCCGAGCCCGAAGATGTCGGTGGGCGGGCCGACCGTCGCCTCGCCGCGGAGCTGCTCCGGGGAGGCGAACTCGGGCGTCCCGACGAACCCGCCCTGGATCGTGACGTGGCGGCGGGGGATGAACTCGGGCTGGGCGCGCGCGATGCCCCAGTCGGCGACCCGGATCCGGATCGGGAACTCCTCGGGGTTGCGCACCAGGATGTTGGACGGCTTCAGATCGCGGTGGGTCACGCCGATGGCGTGCGCCGCGGCCAGCGCGCGGGCGATCTGGGTTCCGACCTGCAGCACCGTGCGCGACGCCAGCCGCCCGTGCTTGCGCAGCAGCTCGTCGAGCCCCCCGCCCGGGACGAACTCCGTGGCCAGGAAGTAGGGCTCCTCGCCGTCGACCTTGAGCTCGCGGAACGGCACGACGTTGGGGTGCTCGAGGCGGCGCAGCACCTCGCCCTCGAGCCGCAGCCGGTCCTGGAGCATCCCCTGGCCGCGGTCGAGGTGCAGGATCTTGATCGCCACGTCGCGGTGCTCGGGATCGTCGGCGGCCAGATCGATGGCGCGGTAGGTGACCCCGGCCCCGCCGGCGCCCAGCCGCTGGCGGATGCGGAAGCGCCCGTCGATGTTCTCGCCGGCCTCGTAGAAGAACGGCCAGCCGCTGGTGGGCCGGGACTTGCCGCACGACAGCCGCGGACAGAGATCCGCGTCCGACTCGATGTAGCGCAGGCAGTAGCTGCAGTAGTGCTGTCGCGGTCCGGGCACCGGTCCGGCCTCCGCAGAGCGACACCGCCCCCCGTGGGCGGGCCCACCCCGCTGACCTGCAAGACGCCCCGGGGCGTCGAACTATTCGATCAGACCAGATTCCGGAGCAGAAGGGGAGTTCGGGTGGACTACTCGCCGCCCTTGCGCTGCTCGAGCTCCCGCAGGAACGCGGTGGTGGTGCCCTCGTACTTGCGCAGCTCGCGGCGCTCCTTGAGGGTCAGCTCGGCGAGCCGCGTCTTCATCGCGCGGCGGGCCTCGCGCTTGGCGGCCTTGCGGCCCGGACGGTCCAGGTTCTTGGTGTTGGCCATGGTCCCAGGTCTCCAGCTCCGGCGGCGTCGGCGGTACCGGTCGCGCCTCTGCCGCGGGGCCGACGGATGGTAGGAGCGCGCGCCACGACTGTCAAGGCTCGCGGTGGTCGCGGTGGATGCGGCGCTTGGCGGGGCGGGGCCATCATTGGTATTTTCAGGGAGATCACGTCAGGGAGCGACCGTGGCGAAGAAGCCCCGAACCGGAGGGGGGGGGGATTCGAGCAACGCTCCGGGCAAGCCCTCGTCCCGCCGTGCCCCCGAGGCGAAGGCGCGGAGACAGGCGCCTGCGCCCCCGCCGATCCGCGATCTCGATCAGCTCGAGATCGAGGAGGCCCACGCCAGCGGGGAGCACCTCACCGACCTCGTGCTCGACCCCGACGACGAGCTGACCCAGTGGCAGAACGACCCCAGGCTGGCCCCGGTGCACAAGGTCGAGGAGCCCGACGACTCGCTGTCCGACAACGGCGAGGACTCCCTCGAGCTCGAGGACGGCGGCGCGATCGACATCGCGGGCGACGCGTTCCCGGCCGCGCCCGAGCGGCCCGAGTGGTCCGAGGAGCACGACGCCCCCCCCGGACCGCCCGCCGGCGGGATGCCCCAGCTGCCGCTGGTCAATCCGTTCACCTCGAGCACGGCCCGCGATCAGGCGCAGGGCTCCTCCGGCGACACCCTCTCGTCCGACGACGACGATCCGGACGGGCGCCCGGCGTCGTCGCTGGTCACCACCGACGACGATCTCGACCTCGACGGCGAGGACGAGCTCGCCCTGCCCCGCGCCGAGCTCGACCCGGACGACCGGGCGACGCCGATGGACCTGGTCCACGTCTCGATCGACCCGGACGCCGCGGACGGGGTCTCCCTCGACGAGGAGATGGAGACCGACGTCCTGGAGCTGACCCCGATGGGGGGCAGCTTCGACGAGCTCGAGCGCCTCGAGGCCGAGGTCGAGCGGCTGGAGGAGGAGGACCGCCTCGACGAGGCGCTGTCCGCGCTGCGCCGGCTCCAGAACCTGCTGCCCGACGACGGCGATCTGGCCTACCGCTACGAGGACCTCCAGGATCGCGTGATCCAGTCCTACTTCCCGGGCAAGGACCGCAACTCGGTGGTCATCCTGGCCGTGACCCCGGCCGAGCTGCCGGAGCTGGTCAAGGACGCCGAGGCCGAGCTCGGGGCGATCCTCGGCCGGATGGACGGGGCCACGTCACTCGGGGAGATCGACGCCGCCCTCGGCGACCTGGAGCCGGGCACGCTCTACCGGCTGCTGTCGCGGGCCAAGGGCAAGGGCCTGATCCGCCTCGAGTAGCGGCCGTCACGGGCAGCTCGTCAGCTCCCCCGGCGTGCCGCGATCGACGTGGCCCTGCAGCGTGCAGCTCCAGCCGTCGGGCGGCGCCGCGCACCAGCGCGACGGGTCGTCGTTGCCGTCGGCGTCGACGGCGCCGGCGTCCAGTCCCAGCGACCAGCCCTTGTCCAGGTCCCAGCCGGTCCAGTCGAACCACACCTCGTCCACGGTGACCCAGCCCTCCGCCGCGGGGCACACCAGCGCGCAGCGGTCGGGCTCCCCGTTGTTGAACGTCACCGAGCCGCCGTACTGGCCGTGGACCTCGATCGCGCAGCTCGGATCGAACGAGCCGCGGGACAGCACCGCGATCCCGCCGGGGAGCAGCGGGCCCTCCGCCGTCAGCGCCGCGGCGTGTCCGTCGTCCTCGATCCGGCAGCCGTCCAGCGACAGCTCGCGCGGGGAGACGTTGACCACCTCGAGCCACTCGGGGAACAGCGTCCCCTGGGACGGCGCGATCATCAGCTCGCTGATCACCAGCTCGCCGGCGGCCGGCGCGTCGGCGGCCGGCTCGCCGGCGCCGCACGGGGGGTTGGGCCACCCCGGGGTCCCGAACTCCACCACCTCGCCGTCCTCGAAGAACGGCTCCTCGGCCAGGCACCACCCCCCGTCGCCGCCCGGGTCCCGGGACAGCGCCCGGCCCCGCTCGCCGCCGCTGGCGGCCCAGTCGTAGGCGACGCGCTCGATCTCCTGATCCCCGCACGAGAGCCACAGCTCCTCGGCGACGTCGTTGTTGAACGTCAGGCTCGAGTAGGCGTAGTCGGCCACCACGCCCCCCGGGGTCAGCTCGGGCGAGGACGCCGCGAGCAGCAGCGTCGCGCCGGGATCGAGCACCGTGCCCCCGCGCGCCGGATCGAGGACGTGCTCGTGGGGCGCGCCGTCCCCGCCCTCGGCCAGCGTGCAGCCCGCGAGATCGAGCACCACGCCGGCCTCGCTGGTCAGCTCCAGCCACTCGCGTCCGACCCACGGCGCGACCATGAGCTCGGTGATCCGCAGGTCGCCCGGGCGGGGCACCTCGCCGGCGGCCTCGGGGCAGGCGTTGGCCTCCCCCGGCGTCCCGTACTGGGGTTCCTCGCCGAACGGCGCGTCGATCCCGGCGACGCACCAGCGCGCGGGATCGTCGTCCAGCGCGCCACCGAGCGGCTGCGCCAGCATCCACGAGTGGCCCCGCGGGGCCGGGGCGAGCGCGCCGATCACGACGTCGTCGACGAGCTGCAGCGCGCCGTCCTCCCCGGGGCAGTGGACGCGGAGCACCTCGTCCGGGTCGTCCTCGGCCAGCACCAGCGCGTCCTCGCCGAGCTCCACGAGCGCCGGCAGCGAGAGCCCCAGCGCCGCCTCGGCGACGACGAGCCGCTCCCCGGGCTGCAGCCAGGTCTCGGGGGGCAGGTAGGCCACGTGCCCGGCGGTCCCGCCGTCGGACAGGGTGCAGCCGGCGAGCGCCAGCCGGCCCTCGCCGAGGTGGGCCAGCTCGACCCACTCCGGCTGGCCCGGGAGCGGATCGGCCATCACCTCGACGACGGCGACCTCGCCGGGGCCCGGCGGCCGGGCCGGGGCGTCGACCTGGACGCCGGAGCAGGCCGGGGCCCGCAGCAGCAGGAACGCGAGGGCGAGGCCCACGCAGTAGGCGGAGAACAGGAGCTTGCGCATCGAAGGGAGCCGTTCCGGGGGGAGCCAGGCGCCGGCCCCGTACCGATAGTCATCCCTCGCCCGCTGGCAACCCCGACGCCCGTTGGCGGTTGACACCCCGGGGCGCCTCGGGTATCGATCCCCCGCTTCGCAGCCCGGTTCTTTCTCATGACGAACCGCGACGACCAGCGCTGGATGCTCGAGGCCCTCGCCGAGGCGCGGGCGGCCGGGGCCGACGGCGAGGTCCCGGTGGGCGCCGTGCTCGTGGCCGACGGCCGCGTGGTGTCCCGGGGCCGCAACCGCCGCGAGCGCACGGGGGATCCGACGGCGCACGCCGAGATGGAGGCCCTGCGCGGGGCGGTGGACCCGGCCTCGCCGGGGCGCTGGCGCCAGCTGGGGGCGACGATGTACGTCACCCTCGAGCCGTGCGCGATGTGCATGGGCGCGCTGATCCTGGCGCGCGTGGAGCGGCTGGTCTACGGCTGCCCGGACCCCAAGGGGGGCGCCGCCGAGACGCTGTACCGGCTCGGCGACGACGAGCGCCTGAACCACCGCGTCGCGGTCACGGGAGGAGTCCTGGCGGAGGAGTCGGCGGACCTGCTACGCTCCTTCTTCAAGCGACTCCGGGCGCGCCGCGGCGGCGGCGGACCCGGGGCCCAGGGCAGCTGAAGCAAGCGCGGAGAGATGGCCGAGTTGGTCGAAGGCGCCTGACTCGAAATCAGGTGTGCCGCAAGGCACCGGGGGTTCGAATCCCTCTCTCTCCGCCACTTGACAATTCGCGATCGCGAGGGGACAGTCCGCAAGGCGTCCGCGCCCCTGGAGAGGTGACCGAGTGGCTGAAGGTGCACGATTGGAAATCGTGTGTACCGCGAGGTACCGCGGGTTCGAATCCCGCCCTCTCCGCCACGATCCCCCCCCGCGGGTAGGCGGGATGGCTGGGTCCCGGGAGACCGGAGCCGGTGAACTCCGCCAGGTCCGGAAGGAAGCAACGGTAGCTGGTCCTCCGGGGCTTCCGGTCCAACCCAGCCATCCCTCGTACCCACGGGTGCTCCGATGAGTCACCTCGCGATCGCCCGCAAGTGGCGTCCCCAGCGATTCGAGGAGATCGTCGGGCAGACCCACGTCACCCAGACCCTGCAGAACGCGATCCGCCAGCAGCGCGTGCACCACGCGTACCTGTTCACCGGTGCGCGCGGAGTGGGGAAGACGTCGGCGGCGCGGATCCTCGCCAAGGCCCTCGACTGCGCCAACGGGCCGGCGGACAACCCCTGCAACGAGTGCGAGAACTGCCGGGAGATCACGGCCGGGACCCACCCCGACGTGATGGAGATCGACGGCGCGAGCCACAACCGCGTCGACGACATCCGCGACCTGATCGAGACCGTGCGGTACATGCCCTCCAAGGGCAAGTACCGGATCTACGTGATCGACGAGGTCCACATGGTCACGACGCAGGCGTTCAACGCCCTGCTCAAGACCCTCGAGGAGCCGCCGGCGCACGTCCTGTTCATCTTCGCCACGACCGATCCGCAGAAGATCCCGGACACGGTCCTGAGCCGCTGCCAGCGCTACGACTTCAAGATGATGCCCGCGCGCACGATCCTGGGTCGGCTGCGGGAGATCTGCGAGGGCGAGGGGACCCAGGTCCCCGACGGCGTGCTGGGGCAGATCGCGCGCGAAGCGGCGGGCTCGATGCGCGACGGGCAGAGCCTGCTGGACCAGGTGCTGTCCTTCGCCGACGGCGCGATCACCGAGGCCCAGGCCGCCGAGATCCTGGGGCTCGTCGACCGCTCGCTGCTGCACGAGCTGATGCACGCCGTGGCCCGCGGGGAGGCGGACCAGACCATCGAGGTGTACGGGCGGATCATCGAGTTCGGCGTCGACATCCGCAGCCTCGCCGCCGACATCCTGACGCTGCTGCGGCACGCCACCGTGATCGCCGCGGTGCGCGATCCCGACCGGCTCGTGGACCTGCCCACCGAGGAGATCGGCTCGCTGCGCGAGATGGGGCGCGAGGCCGGCGTCGAGGGCCTCGGCCGGCGGTTCGACCTGCTCAGCGGGGCGATGGACGAGATCGCCCGCAGCGACGCCCCCGACATGGTGCTCGAGATGACGCTGGTGCGGATGGCGCGGGTCCGCCCGTTCGTGCCGGTGGACGAGCTCGTCGAGCGGCTGCTGGCCCTGGAGCGGCGGATCGCCGGGGGGGGGATCAGCGAGGCGCCGCCGGGCCGAGGCGGTGGACCGGGACGCGATCCGCGGACCGAGCGGCCGCGGCCGCCTCGCCGGCCGGAGCCGCCCCCGATGGCGCGGGCGTCGGAGCCGGCGCCGCAGGCCGCTCCCGAGCCAGCGCCGAAGCCGGAACCGGAGCCGGTTGCCGAGCCCGAGACCGGGACCGGGCGGTCCGGCGATCCGGCCGAGACCGGGCGGTCCGGCGATCCGGCCGAGGCCGAGCGATCCGGCGATCCGGCCGAGGCCGAGCGATCCGGCGATCCGGCCGAGTACCAGGTGCAGCCGTCCCCCGACTCCTGGGCCCGCTTCCTCGACCAGCTCCCCGCCGGTCCGCTGTCCGGGATCCGCGCGCTGCTGGCCGAGGGCCGGCTGCTGGGACGCGACGGCCGCGAGCTGCGGATCGGGTTCCCCAGGCCGGCGACGCTGACGCTGGTCCAGGAGCGCGTCGACGACCCCGCGCTGCACGAGGCGCTGGCCGTGTTCTTCGGCGCGCGGGTCACGCTGCGCCCCGAGCCGGCGGAGGGCGAGGGCCCGCCGAGCCCCGCCGAGCAGGACCGCGCCGACGCCGAGCAGCGGCGGCAGCAGCGGGAGCAGACGGCCCGCGATCACCCCGCGATCGACGTGGTCCGGGCCGTGTTCCCGGGGACCGAGGTCCAGTCGGTCAAGCACCTCACCGAGCGCTGATCAGTAGACCACCCACCGCGCCCAGCGCGACACGGGCTCGCCCGCGGCGATCCGTGCCTGCTGGGCCTTGCGCAGCGCCCCCCCCACGCCGAGCCGCTCCGCGCCCTCGAGGATCTCGGCGGGCAGCGCATCCTGTTCGTCCCCTGGCGGCGCGTCCCACAGCGGCACCAGCACCGCGCCGGCGCCGGCACCGCGCAGCGCCACCGCGACCGCGGGGGGGGCCGGGGAGCTCCACACCACGACCTGCGCCCCGGCGGCCCACTCCGCGAGCGCCCCGGTCTCGAGCCAGGCCTCGCCCCCGTTGGCCGCGGCGACCCCGATCCGGGCGCGCCCCGCGGTCCCGGCGTGGCGCTCCGTCGGCAGCGCCACCAGCACCACGTCGGCCCCCGCGAGGACGTCTCGCAGGGCCTCGGCGCGGGCGTCCCCGCCGTCTCGCACGACGGGGTGGCGGACCCTCCGCCCGAGCATCCCGAGCAGGGCCGCGCCGTCCCCCGGGCCCCGCGCCACGGCGGCCGCGCGGCGGAGCCTGGCGCGGGCCCCGAGGCGGTGCGGCGGCGCCCCCCCGGGCGCCAGCTGGACGACGGCGACGCGCTCCACCAGGTACCCACCCTCGCCCCGCAGCGCCGCCCAGGGGAGCGCGTCGAGCGGGGGAGCCGCCGAGATCGCCACGACCGAGGCTCCGTCCGGGCCGCCCAGCCGGTCCTCGAAGGGCCCGACGAGCTCCCGGTACAGGGTCCGGGCAGCCTCGTCCGCGTCCCGCGCCCCGCCCTCCGGGGGTGACGCGAGCACGCCGGCCAGCCGGTCGAGCTCACCGCGCTCGAGGGGGATCGCGCGGAACGCGACCGCGCCGTCCTCGACCCACCACGCCAGCGTCTGATCCTCGTGGCTGGCCACGAACAGCCCCGCTGCCCCCCCGGGGACCGCGTCCCGCGCCGGGGTCGGGTCCGCGACGCCGTGCCGCCGCGCCCGCTCCCGCCAGTGGGCCTCGAGGGCCTCCTCGGGCTCGCCGGTCGCGGCCTTCCACGCGACCCACGCCTCGTGCGGAGCGCTGCGCTCGTCGGCCAGCGGCAGCGGTGGCTCCAGCACCTCCCGCGGCGCCAGGGTCTCCACCCCCTCGAGCGCGGCGCGCAGGTGGGCCTCGACGCCGGCGTCGTCCCCGAGCCGCCGGGCGACGCGGGCCAGCCCGAGGTGCAGGGCCCAGCCCGGACAGCCGTCCGCCGCGGCCTCGCCCAGGGCCGCCTCCAGCGCCGCCTCCGCGGCGTCGGCCTCGCCCGCCTCCAGCGATAGCCCGGCGCGGGCCGCGGTGGCCGCCGCCCAGGCCTCGCAGTGCCCGGCCTCGCGGGCCAGCGCCGCGACCCGGTCCAGCTCGGCGCGGGCCTCGTCGGTCCGGCCCACGTGCCGCGCCACGGCGGCGAGCACCGCCACCGCGAGCAGCGCGTCCTGCTCGGAACGATAGGCGGTGATCGCCCCCGGCGCGGCGAACGGGTCCCGGTTGTCCGCCAGCGAGCGCTGGGCCTGGCGCCGCGCCTCGTCCCAGCGCCCCGCGCGCAGCAGCGCCCCGGCCCAGCGCGCCCGCGCCTCGACCTCGCCAGCGGTGTCCCCGGCCTCGGCGTAGCGCGCCACGGCCTGCTCGAAGCCCTTGCGCGCCGCCTCGAGCTCGCCGCGGTGCGAGGCCAGGGCCGCCCGCCGGGACCGCAGGTAGCCCTCGTCCCCGGCGTCCCCGCGGTCCCGCGCCTCTCGCTCGGCCTCCTCGAACCAGCGGTCGGCCTCCGCGACCCAGCCCTCCATCGCCGCGATCTCCCCCAGCCCGGTGCGCGCCGCCACCGAGCGCGGCCCCCCGACGCACGCCACGAACGCCTCGCGCGCCCGCTCGATCCGTCCCGCCTGCAGCGCCGCGAAGCCGGCCCCGAAGCGGTAGTCCGCCTCGACGCCGGAGGCCCCCGTGACGGCGGCGATCCGCGCCGCGTCGTCCATCGCCCGCCACGCCCCGTCCGCGTCCCCCGCGGCGAGCCGGTCCGCCCCCAGCGCGTAGATCGCCTCGGCGAGCTGGTCGAGGCCGGCGTAGCCGCTCAGCCCGGCCAGCCGCTCGTCGAGGTACGCCAGGGCCGCGCGGACCCCGTCGTCGCCGTCGTCGACCGAGCGGCTGAGCGACAGCGAGGTGTGCCCCGCCAGGCCGATCAGCGCCACGTCCCCCGAGGCGACGGTGGCCAGGACCGCGGCGTCGGCCCAGGCCAGCGCCTCGCCGAGCCGGCCGGCCTCGGCGTGGGCCTCGCACAGCCGCACGCGCACGACCACCGGCGCCGCCCGGTCGGCTCCGGCGTCCGCCAGCGGCAGCGCCTCCTCGAGGGATGCCACCGCGTCCTCGCTGCGATCCCGCTGCTGGAACCAGGCCGCGAGCTCGAGCAGCACCGCCCGCTGCAGGGCGGTGTCCTCCGCTGCCCGGGCTGCCTCGATCGCGTCCCGGTACGCTCGCTCGGCCTCCGCGGCGGCGCCCTCCGCCGCCAGGCGGCGGGCCGCGGCGAGGCGTGCCGAGGGGTCCTCCGCGGCGCCGTCCGGTGGGCCGTCCCCGGGGGCCGCAGGCGGCTCCTCCGGCGGGCCCAGCGGGGCCGCCGAGGCCGACGGCTCGGGGCCCGCGAGGGCCCACGCCAGCGTCGCGATCGCGAGGGCAGCCCTCGAGCGGAATCCCAGCGGCATCGAACCCCCTCTCGGCGGACCTCCCCGGAGCGCCATGGTTGGCGCGATGATACCATCCGCAGATCCCGCTGTGACGGGCGTTTCCAAGGGCTCCCGGTCACGTTGACACTGGCAAAAACAGCATGGTAGCGTGACTCGATTCCGGCGTGTTCGCTGGACACCGAAAGGGGACTCTGACTCCTCGTTTCCCAGGTCCCCACGGATGGGGGTTCGCCCGGGGAACTGGATAGAGCGGGATCCAGAGACCAGACCCACTTCAACCCAACTCCGCCCGACTCGATATTGCGAAGGAGAGTTGCCATGGCCGACGCTACTCAGAGTGACCAGCGCCTCGTCGAGATCAACAACGAGCTCAACAAGATCCTCGAGGACCGCATCACCTTCTTGACCACGACGGTCAAGACCACCGAACGCCTGACCCAGCAGATCGCGTCCAACGAGCTGGACATCAAGCGGAACACCGAGATGCAGGGCAAGCTCGAGGACGAGATGAAGGGCATCTCCAAGGAGCTCGACGCGCTCACGGAGACCACCGAGAGCCTGTCCTCCGAGCGCGACGCCAAGCAGAAGGAGAAGTACGCCAAGGAGAAGGAGATCCAGCGGATCGAGTGGGAGATCTCCGACAAGACCAAGTCCATCGAGAAGGACGAGGAGCGGATCAAGGACCTCGAGAAGGAGCTCGACAAGCTCGAGCGCGAGAACAAGAAGCTCAAGAACCGGGTCAAGGTCCTCGAGGAGGGCGTCGCCCGGATGACCAAGGTCAAGCAGGAGTACATGAAGCAGATCCAGGGCCTGAACCAGGAGATGAGCAGCCTGGCTGGCCCCGGCGACGACGCCGGGGAGTAGGGTCCCGCTCACCCCTCGTGGGGGAGGCGAGCGACCCCGTCCTTCAACCGGTCCGATCCGTCGGACACAACGAGCTGGGATGAGCCATGGCCAAGGACAAGAAAGAACCCGCGGAGAACGCGGAGCAGGAGCAGGCCGAGGAGGCCGCCGAGCAGGGCGGTGAGGCCAAGCAGCCCGCGCCGGGCGGGCAGTACGACAGCAACAAGGCGATCAAGGCCTGCCACGGCATCCTCGCCGGCATCCAGTCGGCCAACGAGGAGCTGAACGAGGCGATCGTGGGACGGTTCGGGTACGCCGCTCGTCAGCGCGTGCTCGCCGCCGGGCTGCAGGCCGCCTCCAAGAGCGTCGAGGTTCCCTGGGAGCTCCAGCGCCAGACGATCATCCGCGGTGGCGCGGTGGCGGCGGGTGGTGGTGGCGCCGCCGGCGGAGACGACGTCGTCCGCCGCGACGAGCTCGAGACGATGGTCGATCACAAGATCGGGATGGCCGTCGACCAGGCGTTCGGCAAGCTGCGCGGCCAATCGGGCGAGCTGCGCATGATGATCGACGAGGCGGTCAACTCGTCGGCCGGCAACCTCGAGAGCCGGCTGCTCAGCGTGATGCGCGAGAACCTGACGGACTCGCTGCGGACGCTGGAGTCCTCGCTCGAGGATCGGATGCGGGACTACCTGTCGTCGCAGTCGATCGACGAGGAGGTCCGGGTCCGGGAGGCCCTCCAGGACGTGCGCAAGGCCGCCGAGGAGGGCATCAAGGCCGCGGGCGGGGACGACGCCCTGATGGAGGAGATCGAGGACGTCCGCGACGTCGAGATGGACGTGGCGGACTACGACGTCGGCGACATCGAGGAGGTCCAGGCGTCGATGGAGGGCCTCGACGAGGAGGACCTCGACGACGACGCGATCGACGAGGACTTCGACGAGGAGATCCTCGCGGACGAGGCCAGCCCCAGCGCGGAGCTCGAGGCGGTCCAGGCCGACGAGCCGGTCGTCTCCGCCGCCGAGGAGGAGTTGATCGAGGCCTCCGAGGAGGAGATCGAGGCCGCGGAGGAGGAGTCCGCCGGCGGGGGCGAGGACGTCGCCATCGACGACGACTCCCTCGCCGAGGCGATGGCGGCGGCGACCGCCGAGGACGAGTCGGACCCCGAGGCGATCAACCGCTACCTCGAGCTGGCCAGCAAGCTCCGCGGCCGCAAGAACTTCCCGGCCGCGCAGGAGCTGTACCAGAAGGTGATCGAGATCGACGACACCAACTTCGAGGCGCGCATCGGCCTCGGCGCGGTGCACCTGCAGACCCCGGACTACGACGCCGCCGCCGAGGAGTTCGAGCTGGCGATGACGGTCGATCCCGACAGCCCGGCGGGCTACCTCGGGATGGGCGAGGTGCACTTCCTGCAGAAGGAGTACCCCAAGGCGATCAAGCAGTACACCCAGTGCCTCAAGCTCGACGACAACCTGGCGCAGGCGTACTGCAACCGAGGGCTGAGCTACTACTACCAGAAGAACCACAAGAAGGCGTTCCTCGATCTCCAGAAGGCCTACAAGCTCGACCCCGAGATCCCGAACATCAAGAAGTACCTGCAGATGGTCATGAAGCAGCTCAAGAAGCGCGAGGGGAAGAAGTAGCGACCCCGCCCGCGACCGCGTAGCGCACTACGCGCCCGACCCCCGACCCGCGAATTCCACTACGCCATTTTCCCGCTTCTCGCGACCCGCGGGAGCCGGAACGATCCACTCAACACCGTGGAATCGCTCGACAATCAAAGTAATCCGAATAGACGTTCGAGGTGGCACGGCGCTTGCTTCTCGACTCCGCAACGCGAACGCGCACGGGAGTTGAAGATGGTGAAGGACGAGCTCCGGACGATCAAGTACAGCGGTAGCGAGTGGAAGCGGACCCGTGGTGTCATGGCGCGCTCCTTCTACAAGGAGCTGCGGGACAACGGACTGACCAACCAGCAGGTCATCGAGCTGTCGACCCAGCTGCTGCAGCTGGTCAGCTCCGACATCGAGTCGGCTCCGACGACCCGCTAGACGACGAGTTCCCGCGCACGCCCTCCCCCGCACCCGTCCGGGTGAGGGGGTCGTTGCGTCTGGTGGTCGGCGAGCCCGGGGACAGGCTGCTAGAAGTAGATCAGCACCGAGGCGCCGCCGCCGACGGGGCTGTAGTGCTGCCACTTGCGGTAGAAGTACGGCGCCCGCGCGGCGATCGTGATCTCGACGTTCTCGCGCGGGAAGATCTTGACCCCGGCCGCCGCCTCGTAGAAGCCGAAGTACTCGGTGGTGCAGTGCTCGTCCTGGGCGCCCTCGTCCCCGCACTCCTCGCCGGACGGGGCGTCGTAGACCAGCATCTTGCGGATCGTGTTGTGGCCCGTGGACTCCAGGAAGATGTGGAAGGTGGTGGTCGGCTTGAACGCCAGGTTCAGTCCGGCGTGCAGGTCCCAGTGCCACGGGGTGAAGCGCATGTCGAACCCCAGCTGGAACTGCAGCGAGACCGGCACCCCGAGCTTGGCGATGCCCACGCCCCAGAACGGGTCGACGCCGAACAGCGCCCCCGGATCGGCGCCGCCCTTGATCGCCAGCCCCGCGGTCATCAGCCCGCCGGTGCGGGTGTCCTTGACGATCGCGACCTTGGGCCCGGCCACGACGGCGATGCCGAGGCCGTGCCCGAAGTGGCGGATGTGGCCGAAGACCGAGAAGTTGCGGAAGAACGCCCACTCGAGGCCGAAGTTGTAGTTGAACGTCGACTGGTAGCCGTACGCGATCTGCAGGTGGACCTTCTTGCGGGTGTTGTTGGTCAGGAACAGGAACGGCTCGACGAACCCCATCTCCTCGTACTTGGCACCCCGCTCGCCACCTCCGGCGACGTCGACCCACTCGGGGGCCTCGGCCTCGGCCTCGTCGAGCAGCGCCCCCTCGAGCTCCTTGATGCGCCGGCTGATCTCGCTCTTGTAGGGCGTGCTGGGGTACGTGTCGAGGTAGCGGTACCAGGCGTCGAGCTCCTCCTCGATGGGCAGCCCGTCGAGCTCCTCCTTGAAGGCCCGGTAGATCTTGAGGCTGTCGGTGTCCTCCGGCTCCTCGTCATCGATGATCAGCTCGTCCTCCTCGTCGTCCTGGGCCCACGCCGGCACGGCCGGCAGCAGGCTCAGCACCAGGAGCCACGAGAGGGTCGACCAAGCGCGCCGCGGGTGCATACAACCTCCACAGGGTGCGGCGACGGTGCCGCGGACCGGAAGAGCCGCCCTATCTAAGTACAAAACAGAGCCCGATTTCAAGCGGCGGGCGTCGGGTTCTCTCCCGCGTGCGCGCCCGGGGGCGTGGTATCGTGACGGACCCATGGAGTTCGAGGGCTACCTCCGGGAGATCGCGTCGCTGGTCGAGACCCTCGATCCGGGGGCGCGGCTGCTCGACGACATGGACCTGCACGTGGCGGGCGAGTGGTTCGCCGACGGGGTCCCGCTGGAGACCGCGCTGGCGGGCGTCCGCAAGGGGGCGGTCCGGCTTCGGCGGCTGAAGCGGCCCCCCGACGGCCTCCCGCTGAGGCGGCTCCGCCCGGACGTCGCGCGCGAGCGGAAGCGCAGGGCGAGGCGCAGCGCGGCGGCCCCCGCCGCCGCTCCCCCGCCGCACGCGGCCCCGGAGGGCGGCCGCTGGCGGGCGGTGGTGCGGCGCATCGCCGCCGAGGTCGGGGGCGCACCGCAGACCCCGCTGGAGGCCCTGGCCGACGAGCGCGGGCTGGGCCCCGAGCAGGCGTTCGTGCGGTTCGCCGAGATCTCCCGGGAGCACTACCGCCGGCAGCTCGACGCGATGGACCCCGCCCGGCGGGCAGCGTGGACCCTCGAGGTGGGCGAGCAGGACGCCGATCGGCTCGCGGCGATGAGCCCCGAGGCGCGGCAGAAACGGCTGTCGGTGCTTGTGAGGCGCCGCCTGATTGCCGAGAATCCGGTTCTGGATCCGGATCGCTTCTGGGACGAGGAGTAGCCCGATGATGCGCCGCGCGCCCCCCTCGAAGAGCTACGTCGTGGCGCCGGCCGGGCCGTACGCCGTGGCGCGGCTGACCCGCCCCGACGGCTGCCCCGAGTGCGGGGGCCGCGGCGTGGTCGCCGAGACCGACGAGCGGGGCCGCCGGACGATGCGCCCTTGCGGCTGCCGGGCCGAGCGGCGCCGCGTCGAGCTGTTCAACCGGGCGCGCGTCCCGGCCCACTACGCCGATCGCCCGATCGGCACGTTCAGCCCCAGCGGCCACGAGAGCCAGGGGCAGGCGTTCCAGGCGGCGCGCACGCTGATCGAGGAGTTCCCGGAGACCCGCGGGCTGGTGCTGAGCGGACCGGTGGGGGTCGGCAAGACCCACCTCGCGGCCGGCATCGTCCGCGAGCTGACGCTCGAGGCCGGCGTCCCCTGCGCGTTCGTCGACTTCCTGGCGCTGCTGCACGATCTGAAGGCGACCTACGAGCGCCGCGAGGGCACCGCCGCGCTGATGGAGTCGCTGGCCGAGGTCGACGTGCTGGTGATCGACGACCTGGGCAAGGGCCGCGGCAACGACTGGGAGCTCGAGGTCCTCGACGAGCTGGTGGGCCGGCGCTACAACGCCGGCTCGACGCTGATCGCGACCACCAACTACCGCGATCAGGTCGCGGGCGAGTCCCACGCGCGGGAGGGGTTCTCCAGCGAGAGCCTGGCCCAGCGGGTCGGCGATCGGATCTACTCGCGGCTGTGCGGGATGTGCGATCTGATCGAGGTGGAGGGCGCCGACTACCGACTCTCGAGAGCAGCGCGGCGGAGGAGACAGTAAGATCGGAGACAGCCGCGGGGCCACCGGGCCCCCGGGAGGAGCGGGCCGATGGGCGACGAGCACAGCGACGGGCCGGGCGAGGACAGCCCCCCGAAGCGCACGCGCAAGGGGAAGTCCGAGGCCTCGGACGGCCACGGCAAGCGGCCGCGCCGCCGCACCAAGCCGCGCGAGGGCGGCGATCGCAGCCGCCGGGCCGCCGAGGAGGCGCTCCGCGAGCCGGGCGCCGCCCGCGCGGGCAGCTCGCTGCTGTCGCGGCTGATCGGGGACGGGGATCCGCGCACGCGGCTGATCGCGGTCGGCGGCCTGCTGGCGGTGATCCTGATCGTCGTGCTGTACGGCGTGCTGCACCAGCGCGCCGCGACGAAGCGCAACCTGGCGCTGATGACCGACGTGGTCGAGACCAGCACCGCCGTGGCGCGCGTGCGGGTCGTGCGCCAGCTCGCGGTCGACGGCCAGCTGGTCACCGAGCTGCGCTGGGTCGAGCTGGACCCCAGCGGGGCCGAGGGCAACGAGCGGGTCCTGCAGGTCCCCGGCGAGCAGGTCGACGTCGGCGTGAGCCGCGCGACGGTGCGCCACGGTCGCCTCGAGGCGCCGCTGGACGTGATGTACTTCGACCGCGTGGCCGCCGAGGGCGCCGAGGATCAGGCGCTGGTCCCCGAGGGGGGACCGTTCTCGTTCACCTACCGCGGGGACCGCGAGCGCAGCGTGCAGCGCACGGCCCGCAAGCTGTGGGCCGCGATCGAGGGGGACGGGGAGCTGCCCGGCGCCCTCGAGCTGGAGCACAACGACCTGGCGCCGCTGCAGCTCGACCTGCTGATCGGCGAGGAGTGGGAGCTGGCGCTGGGGCCCACCGGCTCCGTCGACGTCAAGCGCCTGCGCTCCCCCCGGGAGGCCTTCGAGCGGTTCAGCACGTCGTCCCCGGTGACGACGGAGAACGGCCTCGAGTTCACCGTCGAGGAGGCCGGCCGGTTCGTCGAGTTCAGCGACCAGATCGATCCCGACCTGATCTTCTGGCGGCTGCAGGTCCGCGTGCACAACAGCACCGCCCGCGAGATCCGCGTCGATCCCAACCTGTTCCAGCTCCAGGACGACCGCCAGAACGTGTACCACCCGGCCCGCAGCGCTCCGGTGGCGATCGGCGGCGGGCAGGGGCTGACGCTGCGGCTGCGCTTCCTGGTGCCCCCCACCTCGCGCGCGCTGCGCTTCACGGTGCCCGGCGAGACGGTCGCCGGCAGCGACGGCGCCCAGCCGGTGGTGGTGCTGCTCCAGCGCGAGGAGGCGTACCTCGGGGACGTGGCGTCGGTGGGCGACTTCCTGGTCACGCTGACCTCCAGCGAGCGCGCCGTCGGCGCCGGTGGCTTCGAGGTCACCGCCCACTTCGCCCTGGCCAACACGACCTGGGACGTGAGGCGGCTGGAGCCGGGGCAGTTCACGCTCGAGGACCGGTCGTACGAGCGCCAGGACCCGGTCGAGGCCCGCTCGATCTCGCTGGCCGAGGTCGACCCGTTCCTGCCCGAGCAGCTCGCCGTGACCTTCGAGGCCGGCGGGGAGCTCGAGCGCGCGGACCTCCGCGTGCGGTTCCGCGACGACCGCCGCAAGGTGGTCCACGAGGAGGCGGTGTTCGTGCTGCTGCCGCTGCCCGACGGCGACGAGCACGCCGAGGTCGGCCGCGCCTTCGTGCGCCAGATCTGCGGCGCGGAGCAGTACCACAAGTACCTCGAGCTCGCGCCCGGCGAGCGCCGGGGCGTGCTGGGCCTGCTGTCCGACCACAAGGCCCGCGAGCGCCAGGCGATGCACCACCTCGGCCTGGCCGAGCGCTACTTCCCCGAGTCGACGGTGATCGCCGGCGCACGCTAGCCCGTCGCGGCCCCGCGCGCCCCTATCCCCCGCGGTGGCGACGCGATAGGCTACGCGCGGGGAGACCCGTGCGCGACGCAGACCGGCCCGGCCTCGACCACCCCGCCGCGGAGCTCCCGCAGCTCCCCGCGGGATATCAGTACGCCTCGCAGGCCACCCGCGAGCTGTCCCCCGCCGCGGTCCCGGTCGCGGCGCTGCTGACGTCGCTGAGCCGCTGCGCCCGCTCGCTGACGTTCTACAGCCCCAACAACCGCGCGCTGCGGCTGTTCTTCGATCGCCTCGCCGGGGAGATGGCCGCCACCCTCGACCGCCACGAGGTGCTGACCGTCCAGGTCGAGCCGACCCGCTTCGTGTTCGCCGGCGAGGCCGTGTTCGAGGATCCCGACCGCGAACGCAGCCTGCCGTTCCGGCTGTACCGCGACGGGATCCGTGGCGTCACGTTCCAGCGAGGCATCCGCCGCGAGGAGCTGCTGACGCTGGCGAGGATCCTCGGCGTGCGCGAGACGGGGCAGCAGCTCCACGGCGAGGACATCGTCACCCGGCTGTGGCGCGCCGAGCTGCCCCACGTCCGCCACGAGGTGGTCAAGGGCTTCGTGCGGGAGTCCCTGTCCTCGGACGAGCCCGAGGGGGGCGGCGTGCCGGGCATCATGCGCCGGATCCACGGCGCGCTGGCCTTCGAGGGCGTCGATCCCGGCTCCTCGGTGGAGCTGTTCGTCGCCGAGGACGACGAGGAGGCGCCGCGCTGGATGGGCGGCGTCTACCCCGGGAACGCGCACCACGAGACGATCGAGCTGCCGGCGCTCGACGAGGTGCCCTACCCGGAGATCTCCGACGAGGACCTCCGGGCCCTCCGCGCCGAGCTCGACGAGGAGAACCGCGACCTGCTGATCCGGTTCCTCGACTTCCTCCTCGACGTCTCGATCACCCAGGGCGAGGTGCTGCGCCCCGAGCACTTCCTCGACCTGGTGTTCGACGGCTGGCGCAAGCTGCTCGCCGAGGGGCAGATCGGCGAGCTGGTGGCGCTGGTGCGCTACCTCGACCGGCTGGCGACCTCGGGGGAGCACGGCGGCGAGACCCCCCGGGTCGCCACGCGGATCCTCCGCCGGCTGGTCCGCGTCGAGCCGCTGCGGCGCGTGGTGGCGTCGACGCCCCCCGATGGCCTGGGCCCCGACCAGCTCGAGGAGTACCTGCGGGCCCTCGGCCACCGCGTCGACCGCCAGGCGCTGCTCGAGCTGCTGCGCTTCGACATGCCCGAGCCGCTGCGCGAGACGCTGCAGGCCTTCCTGGCTTGGCGCACCGAGCCCGAGCCGGGCTGGCTCGCGGCCCAGCTGCAGGGCCCCGATCCGCTGGACGTGCTCACCGCGATCGACACGCTGGCGGCCCACGGCACCCCGGAGGACCGCGGGGCGCTGGTCCGGGCGATGCACCACCCGCTGGGCAGCGTCCGCCGCCACCTGCTGGCGCGGCTGGCGCAGCTGGAGTACGACGACGACGTGCGCCGTGCGCTGGCGCGGGCCGTCCGCGACGCCGATCCCCTCGTCCGCGACGGGGCCCTGGAGCAGATCGCCGAGCACGCCGATCCCCGCGCCGCGGGGCCGCTGATCGCCGAGGCGGAGCGCATGGAGATCCACTCGTGGACCGACGAGCAGCGGGCGCCGATGCTGCGCGCGATCGCCTGCTCGGACCCGCTGCGCCTGATCAGCTGGGTGCTCAACGCCGTGCAGATGTCCAAGCCCTGGTCGCGGCGCAACGCCCGCGAGCGGGCCTGGGCCGAGATGGCGCTGCAGGCGATGGAGATCCTCGGGGACCCCGCGGCGCGGGACGTGCTGCGCCAGCTCAAGGACATCGGGGACGACGACTACCGGCGCCGCGTGCTCAAGGCCTACCTGGAGGTCAACCGCCGGCTCAAGGAGGAGCGCGGGATCTTCGACCCGGAGGGGACGCTCAAGCCGGAGGGGAGCCCGACGTGAGCCTCGACCCGCTGCGCCGCGTCGACATCACCGACCAGCCGGGGCTGCTCGAGGAGCAGGAGCAGGTCCTGCACCGCATCCGCGAGGGCGGCGCGCAGCTGATCAACGACCTGTACACCGCGACCCGCACGGTGACCTTCCACGAGGCCGGCAACGAGGCCACGGTCCCCCCGATCCGGCGCCTGGCCCAGACGCTGGCGGGCGTGGTCGACGCGGTCGGCGCGGCCCAGCTGATCGTGGCCGACGGCGAGGCCTACATCAACGACGTGCGGATCCGCGTCGCGGCCCGCAGCTACGACAACCTGGAGCACGTCCTGGAGCGGTTCGCCCAGCACGGCATCGGCGGGATCCGCTTCGCCTATCCGCTCACCGAGGACGAGGTGCGCGCGCTGGTGGTGGGCCTCGCCCGCGCGCCCCATCCCGACGAGCCCTACGAGTGGGTCCGCGAGTTCTACCGCCGCGAGGGCGTGCCGGTGCAGCTCGACACGCCGTTCGTGCGCGCCGACGAGCTCAGCCTGGCGATGGACCGCGTGGGCGGCGCGTACGGCACCTTCGCGTACGCCCAGGGGGTGCAGGCGCTCAAGGACTACGCCAACGCCGCGATCGGCGCCGGCTACGCCAACCCGCTGGCCGTGCACCGCTCGATGCAGGAGCTGGTGGACTTCGGCACCCACCACTTCGGCGAGCTGACCCGCCTGCACCTGATCCGCGACGCGGAGGACCCGTACTTCAACCACGCGATCAACGTCGCGACGCTGAGCATCGCCGTGGGGGTCAAGCTCGGGCTGTCCCGCGTCGAGCTGTGGGAGCTGGGGGTCGCGGCGCTGTTCCACGACGTGGGCTACGCCGGGGTCGGCGACGGCAAGCAGCGCGCCGCACAGCGCGAGCCGCTGCTGCGGGACCGCGGCCTGCACCCGGTCCTCGGGGTGCGCGTGCTGGCCCAGGAGCGGGGCTACGCGCGGGACAAGGCCCACCGCATGCGGGTCGCGATCGAGCACCACATGCACTTCCAGCGGCCGGGGGGCTACCCTCCGATGCCCACCGAGCGGCTGGGGGTCTACACCCGCATCGTGCAGATCTGCGACCACTACGACGCCGCCATCGCCCCGGACGCGCGCAGCGGCCGCCGCGGGACGCTGCCGACGCAGGCGCTGGGGCAGATCGCGGCCGGCGCCGGGACCCGCTTCGACCCGCTCGCGGTGAGCGCCTTCGTGCAGCTGATGGGGCGCTACCCGGTGGGCACGCTGGTGCGGCTGAACACCCTCGACGTGGGCCTGGTGACCAGCGGCGGCCGCCACGAGGACGCCTTCGACCGGCCCCTGCTGCGGCTGGTCCAGGGCGCGATGGGCGAGGAGCTCGACCAGGAGATCGACCTCGCCGAGGTGCCCGTCGACCGGCTGCACGTCACCGCCGTGCTGGACCCCGAGGAGGAGGACGTCGATCTCGCCGAGGTGCTGTTCGGGGACCTCGACGCGATCGACGAGCTGACCAGCATGGACGAGCAGTCGTACCACCAGCTGCTGGAGGGCGCGCCGGCGGACGAGTCCGCGGAGATCGTGTTCGAGATCGAGGTGGAGGACTAGCAGGGCTGCTAGCGCGCCAGCCGCACGAACCACGCGACGATCCCGATCAGCACCACCAGCAGGGTGGCGCCGGGGAACGCGATGACCCACACCAGCGCGGTCTCGAGGCGGGTCAGCTCCAGCGGCCGGTCCTCGGCCTCGCTGGCGCGGATCGAGATCAGGTCCTTCTCGCGGGCCAGGTACGACAGGCTGTTGAGCACCAGGTCCTGGTTGCCGAACAGCGCCAGGTTGGCGTTGCTCGCCAGGTCGCTGTCGCCGTAGACGATCACCGTGCCGGGGCGCTCGGACTCCTCCTCGGCGATCTGCTCGAACACGGAGCGGTCGTCCTCGGCGGAGTCGTCGTCGGCCGGCGGCGCCGGCGCCGCGCCGAGGCGGGGCACGTCGACGATCACCGCCAGCGAGACCGGGCCCAGCTCGTCGACCTCGGGGTCGTACTCCTCGCTGAGCGCCTCCAGATCGCGCTTGGCCCACGCCGTGTCCGACGAGCGCAGCAGCTCGCGGGCCTCGGGGCGGGCCTCCGCCGGGGTGACCGTGCGGGCCTGCGAGAGGATCGCGGGGACCGCCAGATCCTCGGTGATCTCGTGCCAGCCGTAGTCGCCGAACACCGTGGTGCTGTCGCCGATCAGCACGCCGCCCAGGTCGATCATCAGGTCGTCGCCGACCTCGACGCCCCAGCCGCGCAGCACCGGCTCGAGGCCCGAGCTGCGCTCCGGATCGAGCAGCACCAGCAGCGACCCGCCGCGGCGCTCGACGAAGTCGCGCAGCAGCGGGACCTCGTTGGGCAGCAGCGGCGTCACCGGGCCGGCGATGACCAGCACCGTGGCGTCGGCGGGGATCACCCCGCTGCGGATCAGCTCCAGCTCCTCGACCACGAACCCGGTCTGCACCAGGCGCTGCTTGAGCTGCGAGTAGCCCGTCGCCTCGATGTCGGACAGGCTGTGCTCCCCGTGGCCGGTGAGGAAGTAGATCTTCTTGGTGCCGGTCCGCGTGACCTTGATCAGCGCGTTGGTCAGGTCGTTCTCGTCGGGGGCGATCACCCGCTCCTCGCGGCCGCCGCAGGACAGGAACACCACCCCGTTCTGGTAGACCCCGTACTCCACCGCCAGCCGCGGCTCGACGTCCGGGTCGATGATCTCGAACTGGATGTACCCCGACCGGTTCTTGTAGCGCCCGATCAGCTCGCGGAACGTCTCGCGCATGCTGCCGGACTCGCCGGTGGCGTCGTACATCCGGTAGAACGCCTTGACCTGCACCTCGCGGTCGAGGTTCTCGAGCACCTCGATCGTCTGGGGCGACAGCGAGTGGATCGAGCCCTCGGTGACGTCGTTCTCCCAGTAGTGGTTGGCCGACAGGTAGTTGACCAGCACCACGATCCCGAGGACCAGCAGCACCATCGCCCACGACCCGGCCTGGCGGCGGGTCCCGCGCCGCCCGGAGACGGCGGCGATGATGTCCCAGTCGACGTAGATCCACGCCGCGATCATCAGCACCGCGGCGATGCCGAGCCCGACGAACAGGTCGGACGGCGTGCGGGTGATCAGGTAGCGGAACGCCACCACCAGGCCCATCAGCAGGCCGGTGGCGCCGAGCCCGCGGCCGATCCAGATCATCTTCGGATCCATCGCGACCTCCTCAGCGCCACCGCAGCGACTCGAGGCGCTGCTGGGCGACGAACAGGAAGAAGAACGAGAAGCTGCCCATGTACACCAGGTCCCGGGTGTCGATCAGCCCCGCCGTGAAGTTGTCCAGGTGGCGGACCAGCGACGCCATCTCCAGCGTGCTGCTGAGCCACCCGGCGTCGGTGACCACGGCCCCGATCTCGATGACCCAGAACAGCAGCAGCACGACGATCCCGAGCACCGCCGAGACGATCATGTTCTCGCTCAGCGAGCTGGCCGCGATGCCGACGGAGATGTAGCAGGCGCCGAGGCAGAACACGCCCAGCAGCGTCGTCAGCATGATCTTGTCGTCGGGCTGGCCCCACGCGTACATCACGATCGGGACGTAGGCCAGCAGCAGCATCAACACGCCGTACAGCCCCATCGCGCCGAGGAACTTGCCCAGCACGATCTCCCACGACGAGACCGGCGAGGTCATCAGCAGCTCGATGGAGCGGTGGCGCCGCTCGCCGGCGATCAGGTGCATCGTGAACGCCGGCATCAGGAAGATCAGGATGATCCCGATCAGCCCGATGTAGGGCGCGACCACGTCGGTGTGCAGGTTGAAGTGCACCGGCCCCATGAAGCCGCCGGTGGGGCGCTGGCTGACCTCGGCGAACCAGCTGACCTGGCCGGCGAAGAAGAACCCCAGGATCGCCACCGTGGCGGCCAGCACCGCGTAGGTCCAGGGGCTGATCAGGAACATCTTGAGCTCTCGCCCGGCGATGTGCAGGACGTTCATCGCGCGTCCTCCTCTCCGCCGTCTTCCGGGGCCTCGTCGGCGTCCGCCGCGGCCGCTCCGACGGGGGCCGCCTCGTCGTCGGCGGCCTCGTCGGCGGCCGCCCCGGGGGCGCCGACGCCCTCGAGCAGCTGCAGGTAGATCTGCTCCAGCGAGGCCACCTCGGTCTTCATCTCCAGCAGCCCGTAGCCCCCCTCGACCACGGCCTGCGAGATCGCCTCGCGCAGGTCCCGCCCGCCGGTGCGCAGCGTGTAGACCCCGTCGTCGAGCAGGGCCACCTCGTCGACGCCCTCGATCCCGCCCAGCGACGACAGGCACGCGTCGCCGGGGCGCGCGACCTCGACGTGGACCCGCTGCTCGCCGGCCACGAGCTGGGCCAGCGAGGCCTCGGAGTCGTCGGCGACGATCTTGCCGCGATCGATGATCACGACCCGGTCGCAGGTCATCGTGACCTCGGGGAGGATGTGGGTCGAGAGGATCACGGTGTGGTCGCCGCCGAGCCCCTTGATCACGTCGCGGACCTCGGAGATCTGCGCCGGATCGAGCCCGCTGGTCGGCTCGTCGAGGATCAGCACCTCGGGCTCGTGGACCAGCGCCTGGGCCAGCCCGACCCGCTGGCGGTAGCCCTTGGACAGCTGGCCGATGACCCGCTTGCGGGCCTTGAGCAGCCCGGTCAGCTCCATCGCGCGGTCGACCTTCTTGGCCCGCTCGTGGCGCAGCACGCCCTTGATCTTGGCGGCGAAGTGCAGGTACGCGTGCACCGTCATCGACGTGTACAGCGGGGGGAACTCCGGCATGTAGCCGAGGCGGCGCTTGGCCTCGCGCGGCTTGTCGTGGATCTCGAAGCCCGCGATCTTGGCCGATCCCTGGGTCGCCCCCTGCGCTCCGGCGAGGATCCGCATGGTGGTCGTCTTCCCCGCGCCGTTGGGGCCGAGGAACCCGAGGATCTGGCCCTTCTCGACGTGGAAGTTCACGTCGTCGATGGCCTTCAGCGCGCCGTAGATCTTGGTGAGGCCCTGGACCTCGATCATCGGCATCTCCTCTTGGGTCGTCTGGAAAACAGGACAACACCCGACGCGCGGGCGCTCATCCGCGCGCAAGGATTAGGAAGCATCTGGCGGCTGTCAAGCGCGCGCGGGATTCCTAGAATGGGGCCGAGGGAGGTACCCGCGATGTGTGGCCGCTTCACGCTGACGATCCCCCCGGAGCTGATCGGCGACTTCTTCGACGTTTCGGGGCCGCTGGCGTGGACTCCGCGCTACAACATCGCCCCGACGCAGCCGGTGGCGGTGGTCGCCAACCGCCCCGCGCGCGCGCTCGAGGAGTTCCGCTGGGGCCTGATCCCCCGCTGGGCCGAGGACGCCGCCATCGGCCACCGGCTGATCAACGCCCGCAGCGAGACCCTCGCCGAGAAGCCCAGCTTCAAGGGTGCCTACCGCCAGCGTCGCTGCCTGGTCCTCGCCGACGGGTTCTACGAGTGGCGCAAGCAGGGGCGACAGCGCATCCCCCTGCGGTTCGTGCTCCGCAGCCGCGATCCGTTCGCCTTCGCCGGGCTGTGGGAGCGCTGGGAGCCCGAGGGTGGAGACGCGATCCACAGCTGCACGATCGTGACCACCGAGGCCAACGACGTGGTCCGCCCGGTCCACGATCGGATGCCGGTGATCCTGCCCCGCGAGGCCCACGACCGCTGGCTCGACCCCGAGCCGGCGGAGCCCGCGACGCTGCAGCCGCTGCTGGCCCCCTATCCCGCCGCGGAGATGGAGGCCTACGAGGTCTCCCCCGCCGTCAACTCGGTGAAGGTCGACACTCCGGAGTGCATCGCGCCGGTGGGGCAGGGGGATCTGTTCGGGGGTTGAGGGCCGACCGCGGCTCGCCGCCGATTGGGGCGTGACCGCAGACGCCCCCCCGCCCGGGGACCGTCGCGCCCCTCGAGCGAAGCCAGGCGGAAGGACCCCGCCCCCCTCCCGCGCCCGAGTTCCACTTTCTGGCGCGATCTGAGCCATGTTCTGGAAGTCGGGCACTCGAGTTGGATTTTTTGGCGCGATTCGAGCCAAAACGTGGAAGTCGGGTGGAAGGGGTTGCGGTTGGTGCTGCTGCAGGGGGCCTCGTTGCGGGATAATCGGTGGGTGGCCCACGCCGGGCCAAGGGAGGATGGGGTTTGGGACGGATCGTAGTTCGGCTCGGGGGGGCGTGGCGCGGATTGATCCTTGCGGCGGCGCTGGCGTCGGCGGGCTGCCCGACCGCGGACGACGACGACGCCACGCCGGCGGACGACGACGCCGGCGACGACGACGACGACGCCTGCGGCGAGGGCTACGTCGACGACAACGGCGAGTGCGTGCCGGAGCACTGCGGGGTGGGGACGTGGGGCGACCTGGACGTGGGCCCCGACACGGTCTACGTCGACGCCGCGGCACAGGACGGCGGGGACGGCTCGGAGGGTGCGCCGTACACCACGCTGCAGGACGGCTTCGACGCCGCCGGTGCCGCGGGTGGCGGCTTCGTCGCGGTGGCGCGCGGGACCTACGCCGAGAACGTGCTGCTCGGCGACGACCACCAGAACGTGACGCTGGCCGGGCGGTGCCTCGAGCTCGTGACGCTGGACGCCAGCGCCGGCGGCCCCGAGACCCAGGCGGTGTTCGTGCAGGTCGCGCAGATGGGGTCCGACCCGATCGCGGTCTCGGGGCTGACGATCACCGGGGCGACCGACGTGGGCGTCGCGGTGGTGGGCGGCAAGCTCGAGCTGACCGACGTGCGCGTGGTGGACAACGCCGCCGTGGGCGTCGGGGCCTACAACCAGCGGGCCAAGGTGTGGCTCGAGCGGGTGGAGATCGTGGGCACCACGCCCGACGCCGACGGCCACTACGGGCGCGGGATCACGGCGCAGTGGGAGGCCACGGTGACCGCCACCGACAGCTGGATCGTGGACAACCGGCAGTACGGGGTCTACGCCGCCGACCACGCCGTGCTGGACTTCACCGACGTGGTCGTGGCGAATACGCAGCCGGACAGCGCCGGCGACTACGGGTGGGGGATCTACGCCCTCGAGGCCAGCGAGCTGACGATGCAGGGCGGCGATCTGACCGCCAACACCGACGCCGGGCTGTACCTCTCCGGCGACGGCACGCTGGGGCAGCTGACCGCCGTGGCGATCCAGGGCACCGGGGTGGACGGGGACGGCGGCGACGGCCACGGCGTGATCGTCGCCCACGGCGCCGAGCTGGCGGCCACGCAGTGCGAGATCCGCGACCACGTCACCGGCGGGCTGCTGGTCCAGGACGAGGGCAGCCTCGCGACCCTGACGGACTGCGGGATCGGCGAGATCGCGCCCGACGACGGGGGGCTGCACGGCTACGGGGTCCAGGTGGTCTACGGCGCCACGCTGGTCGCCACCGACTGCGAGATCGACGAGTGCACCGGCCTGGGGGTGCTGGCCGCGATGGAGGGCAGCACGGCGACGCTGACGCGGGTGGACGTGCTGCGCACCGCCGACTCCCCCTCGCCGCTGACCGGGGCGATGGGGCTGGGCGTCCAGTCCGGCGGCCAGCTGCTGGCCACGGACTGCCGGGTGTCGGACTACGCGATCGTCGGCGCCTACGCGCTGGGCGCGGGCTCGCGGCTGGAGCTGGTCGGGACCGACATCGACGGGGGTGCGCCCACCGACGACGGCGACCGCGGCGGCGGCATCGGCGCCGGCGACGGGGCCGAGCTGATCGTCACCGACTGCGCGATCGACCAGGTCCCGGTGGACGGGATCCTGATCGACGGCGCCGGCACCACCGCGACGCTGACCGACGTGACGGTCTCGAACGTCCAGCGCGCCACCACCGCCGGGGTCGGCATCGGCGTGGCGGTCCAGGACCACGCCACCCTCGACGCGCTGCGCCTCGTCGCCGAGGACAACGAGGGCCCCGGGCTGCGCGGGATCGCCACCGCGACCGTGACCTGCACCGAGTGCACGCTGCAGCGCAACGGGTTCGCCGGGGTCGTGGCCCAGGACGCCGCCGTGGCGCTGGTGGACTGCACGGTCACCGACAACGGCACCGATCCCAACGTCGGTGGCGGCGTGGGGATCTACGCCGAGGACCTGCTGGTCGGCCCCGAGCTGTCGGTCTCGGGGGGGACCGTGTCCGGCCACGACTACGCGGGCCTGTGGCTGCTGGGGCCGAACGGGTCCTACGACCTCGACGGCGTCGTGATCGACGACCACCCCGGGGTCGAGGTCCCCGCCCCCCTGGCGGGGCGGCTGCTGTTCCACGGCGACGCGCTCTACGCCACCGGCGGGATCCCCCCGTGGGACGGCGCCGCCGGGTTGCGGGTCGCAGGCACCACGATGTCCGGCTGCGGCGGCCCGGCGGTGTTCCTCGACGGCGCCTCGGCGCTGCTCGACGGCAACACCTACGGCGGCAACGCGCTGGACCTGCTGCAGCAGGACTGCGCCGGGATCGACCCACCGGTGGGCCACGAGGAGGCCGGCACCGCGGAGCTGTGCCCGCCGTACGACGATCCCGTCCAGGAGTGGACCTTCGACCCGTTCTTCAACGACCTGCCGCCGGCCACGCAGTAGGCGCGGTCGCGCCCTACCGCTCGATCCAGAACGTCGGCTCGGTGAGCCGCTCCCCCTTGCACCGCGGGCAGCGCGAGGGCCGCTCGAGCCGGGCCGTGCGCAGCACGAACCCGCACCCGAGGCACTCCGACGGCGCCATCCGGAACCGCCGCGGGCGCCGCACCGAGCGCTGCACGTGGCGCAGGTCGGTGACCACGTCCTCGATCGTCGCCCCCACCTCGGCGGACAGGTCGCGCGCCGAGGCCGGGCCCAGGGCGAGCAGCTCGGCGATCCGCTGTCGGCGGGTGATCCCCATCGTGTTGCTCCGGCGTCCCGGTCGATCATACCGTGGCCGCCGCGCGGCGGATGGTGGGGGACGAGCTGCGGGCGTTCTGGGTCGGGGGTGGATCTCGAGGCCAGGCAATGCCATCGGGAGGGTGGGCGACGCCCCCCCCCATCACGGGTTCGACTCCCACACGACTCCGCCAATCGCCCGCCACCCCGACTTCCTGCTGCAGGACGCCGGGCGCGCCGAGCGGTTGCCGTGGGACGCGGGCTACCGCGAGGTGGTGCGGTACGCGGGGCGGCAGCGGCGGGTGGTGCCGCTCTCCGGCGGCGCTACTTGAGGCTCTGCAGCGAGAACTTGGAGTCGGGGACGTCCACGCCGTAGGTGATGTCCGAGTAGATCACCTCGGTGTACTCCTCGGGCTTGTCCGCGGGGATCATCTTCATCCGCGTCGGGGCCTGGCGGCCGCCCACGTCCTGGACGTCGCTGAACGTCATCGTGCGCTTGAGGTTGCCCTTCTCGTCCCAGTAGGTGATCTCGGTGGGCAGCTCGGTGTCGCCGGTGATCTCGACCACGACCTTGCCCCACACCACCGGGGCGTCGGGCTTGGGCGTGCAGGTGATGACGTACTGGCCCTCGGGATTGTCGGCGGGCCTGCTGGTCATCTCGAAGGTGTAGTCGTCGACCATCCGCGACTCCTTGACCAGGTCGTCGTTGGTGAAGTGGCTGCCCATCCACGAGCCCGACATCATCGAGGCCGGGACCTTCATCGTGCGGTCGACCTTGGGCAGGTAGTTCCAGATGTTGTCCTCGACCTTCAGCGTCGCCATCCCCGCCTCCTTGGGCGGGGACTCGATGATGATCAGGGACTTCTCGGTGCCCTTGGTCCACATCTTCATCGACATGCTGCGCTCCCAGCGGGCGGTCTTGACGTTCATCTGGACCGTGCCCTCGCTGGACTCGCCGCGGTACAGGTCGTCGGTGGTGTTGAGCAGCTCCTCGATGGTCGGCTCGGCCGCGGACGGGCCCGGGATCAGCAGGACCAGGGCCAGCAGCGCAGCGGCGGTGGCGGTGGCGGTGGCGGTTCTCACGGGGTGTTCACTCCAGTACTCGGGGGTTGCGAAGAGGACGATCATCACGCCTCCTGGGCCTTGGTCTCGTCGCGGTCGACCTGGCCGTCGACCAGATGGACGATCCGGCGGGCGTGCTCCATCACCCGCTGGTCGTGGGTCGAGAAGATGAACGTCACGCCGTGGTCGCGGTTGAGCTTGCCCATGATGTCGAGCAGCTTCTCGGCGGTCTCGCTGTCCACGTTGGCGGTGGGCTCGTCGGCCAGCACCACCGCCGGGTTGGACGCGATCGCGCGGGCGATCGCGACGCGCTGCTGCTGCCCGCCGCTCATCTCGTGGGGGCGGCGGTCCTCCATCCCCGCGAGCCCGACCTCCTCGAGCAGCTTCATCACCTTGTGCTTGCGCTCCGACGCCGGGCCGCCCTGCAGCGCCAGCACCGCCTCGGCGTTCTCGTAGGCGGTGAGCACCGGGATCAGGTTGTAGGCCTGGAACACGAAGCCGATCCGGTCGCGCCGCAGCTGGCTGAGCTGCCGCCGCGACATCTGCGACAGCTCCTTGCCCTCGACCGTCACCGTGCCCGAAGACGGCTTGTCCAGCGCGCCGATCAGGTTCAGCGCGGTGGTCTTGCCCGAGCCCGACGGCCCGCAGATCGCGACGAACTCGCCCGGCTGGACCTGGAGATCGAGGCCGCGCAAGGCGTGGACGTCGATCTTGCCCTGGCGGTAGGTCTTCTCGACGCCCTTCATCTCGACGATCGGTTTGCTCATGGTTCGCTCCCTCTCCCTCACACCAGGTTGATCGACTCGACGGGCTCGACGCGGCCGGCCTTCCACGCGGGATACAGGCCGGCGAGCATCGTGGCCAGCACGATGGACAGCGCGATGGCGAGCATGTGCTCGGGGAACACCCCGAACGGCATCACCGGGTCGAAGCCGACGCCGGAGATGTCCATGCTGGTCATCCCCATCTGCTGGTACGTCGCGGTCATGTCCAGGCCGTTCTTGTTCAGGTACAGGTACAGCGGCGCGGTGAGGGCCACGCTGAGGATCAGCCCCAGCGCCGCGAAGATGCCGCTCTCGGCCATCACCAGGCCGAAGATCTGCCCCGGCGAGTAGCCCACCGCGACCATGATCCCGAACTCGCGGATGCGCTCCATCACGCTCATGAAGATCGTGTTGAAGATCCCCGCGGCGACCAGGATCGCGATCACGATGCTCATCACCAGCCCGCCGCCCTTCTTCATCGCGATGAAGGTCTTGATCTCGGGCTGCAGCTCGTCCCAGGTCAGCACCGCCACGTTCCCGCTGACCAGCTCCTGGATGCGCTCCCGGGCGGTCAGCGTGCGGCGGCCGTTGTCGAGGAAGATCGCCACCTGGGTGCTCTCGTCGGGGTCGTAGCCGACCACGTCGCGCACGGTGTCGATCGGCAGCAGCACGATCGCCGCGTCGGTGCTCTCGGCGCCGGTGGTGACGATCCCCGACAGCCGCTCCATGCCGCTGACGATCTCGCCGCCCTTGTCGGTCAGCGTGAACACCACCTTGTCGCCGAGCTCGGCCTCGAGGTTCTCGGCGAGGACCTTGCCCAGGATGATCCCGTCGTCGTCGGGCCGGGTGAACAGCTCGCCCTCGATCAGCCCGTCGGTCCACTCCAGGGTGTCCTCGGACTCCTGGGTCGGGTCGTAGGCGATGAAGAACGCGCCGAACGAGTCGGACGCGGTGGCGAGCATCGCCTGGCCGGTGGTGCGCTCCACGGCGGTCTCCACCTCCGGATCGGTCTCGACGTTCGCCCGCTTCTCGTCGGTCTCGGTGACGGTGCGCGTCAGCGTCGGCTTGTCCAGGTACTCGGGGTGCTGCAGCGCGATGTGGCCCGAGCCCATCCGCGCCGTGGTGTCGATGAAGTCGACCCAGGTGTAGTCCTGCATCCCGGTCATCATCACGGCGAAGAACGTGCCGAAGGTGATCGAGATCAGGGTCAGGATCGTGCGCCGCTTCTGTCGCCAGAGGTTGCGCCAGGCCATCTTGAGGATCTTGAGTGCGCTCATGCTCCACCTCCTACTGGTGCTGCATGGCTTCCACGGGGCTGATCCACGCCGCCTTGAGGGCGGGGTACAGCACCGCGAAGAACACGATGACGAAGAGCAGGAAGATCGGCTGGCCCGTGGCCTCCACCGAGTAGTACGACTTCCAGATCGCGGGCATCGTCAGGCCCACCAGCTGCATCCCGCCGAGCTTGCCGGCGTCGATCCCGTGCTCGGACAGGTACCACATGAACGGCGCCGCGACGATGATCCCGACCACGGTGGCGACGACGGCCTGGAAGAACCCCTCGAGCATCATCATCGAGGCGACCTTGACCGGCCCGTAGCCGATCGCCTTGAGCACGCCGAACTCGCGGATCCGCTCGAACACCGCCATCAGCATCGCGTTGAGGATCAGGATCGCCACGGCCAGGTAGACGATCAGGTAGATCACCCCGATGATGCTGTTCACGCCCTCGATGTACTGGGCCAGCATCGGGTTGATCTCCTTCCAGGTCTTGACCGCCACGGCGTAGGTCGGCACCTCCAGCGGCGGCTCGTCGGGGTTGGTCAGGGCGTGGACCCGGGCCTCGAGCTCGACGGCGTTCTGCTCCGCGGCGGGCGGCAGCCCGACCTTCCCGCGGACCAGGTCGCCGGCGGCCACCAGGTCCGAGCCGGTGGGCCGGCGGACGATGATCTTGTGGGCCCCGTCGGGCAGCACCATCAGCTCGCGGAAGGTGTCCTCGGGCACGAAGATCGCGGTGCGGTCCGTGCCCGCGGCGATCGTCATCAGGACGCCCCGGACCGTGAACAGCTCGTTGGCCATGCTGCCGTCGGCGGCCTGGGACAGCACCACCACCTCGGAGCCGAGGTCCAGGTCGAGGGTCCGCGCCAGGCCCTTGCCGACCACGACCCCGTCGGGGTCCGCGGCGTCGAGCCAGCTCCCCTTGCCGACGTACTGGCTGATCTCCAGCACCTCGGGATCGCGGACCGGGTCGACCCCCACCAGGCTGACGCCCGCCGAGTAGTCCCCGGACGCCGCGAGGCCGCCGGCGTACAGCCGCGGTGCGGCGCGGAAGCCCTCGGCCTCGAGCTGGTCGATGATCGCCTCGTGACCCTCGACGACCTCGAAGATCGAGGGCTTGGTCGAGTACGCCGGCGTGGTGATCTGGATGTCGCCGGTGTCGATCGCGACCGCGTCCTCCTCCATCCCCAGGATCAGGCCGGTGACGAGGCCGGAGTAGAGCAGCTCGACGACCAGCGCGATGGTCATCGCGACGATGGTGACGGCCGAGCGGCGGTAGTTCCGCCACACGTTGCGCCACGCCATCTTGAGGACCCTCATCGCTCACCTCCCGCGTCCCGCGCGGCCGGCGGGGCCGCGATTCCGTCGATCAGCATGTCCGCCAGGATCGAGGCGTAGCGCTCCAGCGGCAGGCCGCCGGTGATGCGCTCGTCGTCCATGAAGCCCGCGGAGTACATCAGCCCGACCAGGACCTTGGCCCGGTCCTCGATCTCCTCGCGGGCCAGGCGCGTGGGGCCCACCGCGCGGCGCACCAGGAAGCCGAAGAACGCCGCCTGCAGGTCGATCGCCTTGAGCTGGTTGCCGGCGCCGATGCCCATGTCCTCCATCGCGTTGATCAGCTCGGCGTCGCCCTGCATCAGCCGCGACACCAGCGGCATCCGGTTGACCAGGATGAACACCTCGCGGATGTAGGCGCGGAGCTTCTCGCGGCTGGACAGGTCCCCCTTGAGCACGTCCATGATCCCGCCGACGAACTGCAGCTTCTCCAGCGCGATGCAGTGCATCAGCAGGTCGGCCTTGTTCTTGAAGTACAGGTAGACCGTGCCCTTGGCCACGCCGGCGGCCTGGGCCACCTCATCGACGCTGGTCTTGCGGTAGCCCTGCTGGATGAACAGCTCGGTGGCCGCCAGCAGGATCCGGCGCCGCTTGATCTCCTTGGGGGTCCTGGGGTCCCTGGCCCCGGCGAAGCGCTCGATCAGCCTGGTGCCCTGCTTGAGGAACAGCTCGCCGGCGGCGTCCATCATCCGCACGCTGGAGCCCTCGACGTGGAAGATCTTCGTCAGATCGCCGAGGTACTCGTCGAGGATCTGGCCCAGCTCTCGGTGCTGCCATCTGGTCATACTGACTGTTTATGCCCATTCGGTCAGTTCGTCAACCTGTTCCGCGAAACAAATCGCAACTATTTGATTTTTCGACGCTATTGAATTGACTGCATCCAAACATGTAGTCAGAACGGGGTCAGGCGCGCGGGTACGCTACAGTACGCACGAGGGAGGGAACCGCCAGCCGGCGCCCCACGATGAGCACCACGCCCCCGACCCTGATCGCCGAGCCCGGCGAGCGGATCGACGGCCGCTACCGCCTGCGCGAGCGGCTCGGCGGCGGCGGGGTCGGGGTGGTGTTCCGCGCCGAGGACGAGGGGGACGGCGGCCAGGACGTGGCGCTGAAGTTCCTGCGCCCCGAGCTCGTCGCCGAGGAGCGCCAGCTGCACCGCTTCCTGCGCGAGTTCCGCGCGGTGTCGCGGCTGGACCACCCCGGCTGCGTGCAGGTCTTCGCCGAGGGGGTCGACGCCGGGCGGCGGTTCTTCGTGATGGAGTACGCCGGCGGCGGCGACCTGCACGCGCTGCAGAAGGCCCCCACCGAGGTGCTGGTGCCGGTGCTGGTGCGGATCGCCGCGGCGCTGCAGTACATCCACGGGGCGCGCATCGTGCACCGCGATCTCAAGCCGGGCAACGTGCTGCTCACCGCCGGCGACCCGCCGGCGCCCAAGCTCGCCGACTTCGGGCTGGCCAAGCTGGTCGAGGCCGGCTCGACGATCACCGAGTCCGGCGTGCTGATGGGGACCCCGGCGTACATGGCGCCCGAGCAGGTCACCGGCGACCCGGTGGACCCGCGCACCGACCTGTACGCGCTGGGCTGCCTGATCCACTTCCTGTTCGCCGGGCTGCCGCCGTTCGTCTCCGAGGGCGGGGCGTTCCCGCTGATGCACGCCCACCTGGAGACCCCGCCCCCGCGGCTGCGGGTCCGGGCCCCCGACGCCCCGCCGGCGCTGGAGGACCTCACCGCGCGGCTGCTGGCCAAGGACCCGGCGCTGCGCCCCCAGCGCACCGGCGAGGTGGTCGACGCGCTGCGCGCGCTGCTCGACGACCTCGGTGGGGCCACGCAGGCGGACTCGATCCCGTCGTCGGCGCCCACCGGCCGCACCTTCCTGTACCGCCCGCCGTTCCTGGGCCGCGACGAGGAGCGCGGCCAGGTCTCGGCCTGGATCGACGAGGCCTTCGTCGGCGAGCGGGGGGCCCCGGAGGTGGTGCTGCTGCAGGGCCCGGCCGGGGTGGGCAAGACCCGGCTGCTGGACGCCGTGCGCGGCGACCTGGCCCGCCGCGGGGTGGTGCTGCTCGCCGCCAGCGCCCGGGGCCAGGGCGGCGAGCCGTTCGCCCCGTTCCCCTCGCTGGAGCGCGCCGCGGCGCGCCACACCGAGGACACCGACTCGTACCCCGAGCCGGCGATCACCGAGCAGCCGACGCTACGCAAGCCGTTCGAGGCGCTGGTGCGGGCCAGGGCCCCCGCGCCGCGGACCGCGGCCAGCCCCGCCGCCGCCGACCCGGCCCAGGCGCGGCGCGCGCGGGCCCAGACGCTGGCCGAGCAGCTGGTCACGCTGGACGAGCAGACCCCGGTGGCGGCCCTGATCGAGGACCTCCACGACGCGGGCCCCGGCGCGCTGGACTACCTCGCCGACCTGCTCGCGGCGCTGCGCGACACCCCCGGCCGCCCACCGGTGCTGCTGCTCACCAGCCGCCCCGGCGCGGTGGTCGACGCGCTGCGCGGGTGGGCTCGCACCGGGCGGAGCCGCGTGGCCACCCTGGAGCTGCAGCCGCTGGGCGACGAGGCGGTGGCGGCGATGGTCCGGATCCAGCTCGGCGCCCCCGACGACGACAGCCTCGACACGCTGATCGACCTGATCACGCGCGAGTCCGAGGGCAACCCGCTGTTCGTCCAGGCCTACCTCGAGGCGCTGGTCGACGAGGGCGTGCTCGACCGCGACCACGACCGCTGGGTGGTGTCGCAGGACGGGCGCCCGAGCCAGTCGATGCCGCGCACGATCGACCACATCCTGCGCGAGCGGCTGGCGTCGCTGGGCGAGGACGCGCGCCGGCTGCTCGAGGTCGCCGCGGTGGTGGGGACGCGCTTCGACTTCGACCTGCTGCGCGCCGTCACCGGCCAGCCCGTCGGCGCGCTGCTCGACGCCCTCGACGAGGCGCTGCGCGACGGCGTGGTGCGCAGCGTGCGGGGCCCCCGCCACCGGGACGTCTACGCCTTCGACCACGGCAAGCTCGCCGAGGTGCTGTACGACGACCTGTCCCCCAGCCGCCGGCGCGCCTACCACCACGCGACGGCCGAGGCGCTGGTCGCGCGAGGCGGCGAGCCCGTGGCCCTGATCGCCTACCACCACGCCCGCGGCGAGGACGCCCGGGCGGCGCTGGCGGCGCTGCGCGAGGCCGGCCGCGAGGCGCTGGCGGCCCACGACCACGTCCAGGCCGAGGCCCACCTGCGCGAGGCGCTGGCCCGCGTCGACCAGGCCGCAGCGGCGGATCGCGACGCGCTCCACGGGGAGCTCACCGCGATGCTCGCCGACGCGCTGCGCGGCCAGGGCCGTCACGCCGACGCGGTGCCGGCGCTGCGCCGGGCCCACCAGGCCGCCCGCGGCACGGTCGCCGAGGCCCGCAGCCTGCGCAAGCTGGGGCGCAGCCTGTTCCTCGCCGGGGAGACCGAGGCCGGGCTCGACGCGCTGGACCGGGCGCTGCGGGCCCTGGGGGACCGCGCTCCGGGCGGACGCGGGGAGGTCCTGGTGCGGTTCGTCGCCGAGCTGGCGGGGCTCGCGCTGGGCTCCGCGCTGGGCTTCCGCCGCGGCGACCCCGCCGTGCTGCGCGAGCGGGCGCTGGCCCACCGCGACCTGTCGGTGGTCAACCAGTGGCGCAACGTGGAGCGCACCGCGGCCCACCACCTGGCCTACCTGCGGCTCGCCGAGCGGCTGCGGCAGCCCGAGTTCCTCGTCGACGCCTACGCGACCAACATGCTGGTCTCGTCGGTGTTCGGCCTGGAGAGGCGCGCCAACCGGCTGCTGGCCCGCGCCTCCGAGCTCGCCGAGCGCGCCGGCGACCAGCTCGGCGAGGTGCGGCTCCACACCTCGGCGGGGATGACCGCCTACCTGCGCGGCGACATGGACAAGGTCCGCCACCACCTGGACCGCAGCGTCGAGCTCGCCGAGCAGGTGGGGGACCGCTTCGAGATCGGCTACGCCCGGGTCCAGCGCGGCTGGACCAACTTCTACTACGGGCAGTTCGACGACGCGCGGGGGGACTTCGGCCGTGGCCTGGCGGTGGCCGAGGAGCTGGACGATCGCCGCCTGCGGGCCGATGCGCTCAAGGGCCAGGCCGCGATCGCGAACCTCGAGGGCCGTCGCGACGAGGCCCGCCGGATGGGCGAGGAGGTGGTGGAGTCCGGCCGCGCGCTGGGGATGCCCGCGCTGGAGGGGCTGGGCCTTGAGACGCTGGGCACCACCGCGATGCTCGAGGCCGACTTCGCGGAGTCGCACCGCCGCTACGCCGAGTCGCTCGACGTGCTGCTCGGCGCGCGGATGGTCGGGATCTGGTCGGTGATGATCCCCTACGAGCACACCGAGGCCGCGCTGTGCCTGCACGACCTCGGCCGCGCGCTGTCCCGCGACGAGCTGCTGCGCACGATGCGACAGGACCTGCGGATCGCGTCCAGGAACATCTCGACCTACCCGCTGTTCTCGCGGTTCTACCGCATGCAGCGCGGCTGCTATGCGTCCCGCCGGGGGCGCGCCGCGGAGGCCCGCGCGGAGCTCGAGCGCGCCGCGGCCGAGTTCCGCGCCTTCGGCAGCCCCTGGATTCGCGCCGGAGGGCTGCTGCGGATCGCCTACGAGCTGTGGCGGCTGGGGGGCACCCGCGAGGACCTGCTGGCGCGGCTGGCGGAGTCCGGAGAGATGGTCCGCGGCATCCCCGGCGCCGAGGTGCCGACGATGTTCCACACCCTGCGCGAGCACCTCGAGCAGCACCCCGAGCGGCCGTCGCGCTGACCCAGAACGGCGACCGCCGCCGGTGGGGTGGCCGGCGGCGGTGCAGAGGGGTCGAGGGGGAACCTGGCCGGGTGTCGCTCAGCAGGGGAAGCCGAGGGTGCAGTGCAGCAGTCCGGTGACCGCGTCGGAGCACTCGGACGCGTCGATGCAGAGGATCAGGTCGATGAAGTTGACCATCGCGCACAGGCCCGTGCCGGCGCAGTCGGCGCAGCCGTAGAGCATCAGGTCGACCGCGGGCTCGTCCGGGTCGTCGCTGTACACCGTGATGGCGTGGTAGGCGCCGTCCATCCCGTCGAGGCAGCCGCCGTTGCCGAACAGGTCGCCGGCGACCCACTCGAAGGTGAAGTACTCGCTCTCGCCGGGCTGCAGCACCGCGTGCTCGTCGCCGGACAGGATCGTGATCTGGCCGCCGGCGATGGAGGTCGGGGTGGAGATGCCCTGCAGGGTCAGCGGGTCGATGCCCTGGTTGGTGACCGTGAAGTCGGCCCACGCGATGCCGCCGGTGACGGTGCCGAAGTCGATGGCGATGTAGTTGAGGTAGATGTCGCCCTGGCAGTGGTTGCCGCAGGTCTCCTCGCCGAGGCCGGCCAGCTCGACGGTCACCACCGGGGTGCTGGCGTCGCAGCTCTCGATGGTCAGCTCGCCCGTGTGGACGCCGTCGGCGGTCGGGGCGAAGCGGACGTTGAACTCGGTGCTCATCCCGGCGCCGAGCAGCATCGCCGGGGCGGGGGCGGCCTTGTCGAAGCCGTCGCCGGCGACCTCGATGGCGAACAGCTCGAGGGGCTCGCTGCCGGTGTTGGTCAGCGAGACGAGCTGCTCGAGGTGCTGGCCGACGATCACGGTGCCGAAGTCCAGGGGCGTGGTGTCGAGCTCGAGGGTGCCGCAGGTCTCCTCGGGGGGCTCGCTGTCGTCGTCGTCGCCCACCGGCTCGTCGGCCAGCGCGAAGCCGAACACGTCGACGAGCAGGGTGGTGTAGTCGGGGTGGTCGGTGCCGACGGTCACGATCGCCTCGGCCGCGCCCTCCTTGAGGGGCTGGAACTCGACGTCGACCGTCTGGGTGTAGCCGGGCTCGATGACCACGCCGCTGGGCGCTCCGGGCAGCCGGAAGTCGCCGCTGGCCGGGGTGATCTCGATGGCGCCGAGGGTGACCGCCTGCGCGGTGTGGTTGACCACCGTGAACGACTGCACGTCGAGCTCCTGCGGGGCGAGCTCGCCGAAGTTGATCACGCTGGGCTCGATCGTCAGCGCGCCCTCCTCGACGTCGTCGGTGTCCATCGGCTCCAGCTCGGGATCCGGGCAGCCGGCGACGAGCAGCATGGCGAAGACGGCGGCGAAGACCGTGATGATGTGGTTGCGGAACATGTCGACCCCCTAGTCGGTTGTTCGTTGTTCGTGTGACACCCCTCATTCATGCGAAGCCCGTGCCAGATGAAAAAATATGTTGAAAAAAATCTCATCCACAGAAAACCCACAACGATCTCTTCTATTTACCGAGAACGTGCACGCGCGCGATGACCTGTGTCATCCCCCTCCACGGGGCGTGACACGGTGTGTCAGATGTGTGCCAGGGGTGTGCGGCGGGGTTGGCGCGAGCGGGGAGTCCGCGGTTCGCCGGTGGCTCAGCCGGTGAGCCGCACCAGCCACTCCCACTCCACCGCGCGGCCGATGATGAACAGGGTCCAGGCCGCGTAGATCAGCATCAGCAGCGCCGCCTTGACCCGCCCCATCCTGGTGCCGATCAGGAACAGCGCCATCACGAAGACCGTCACCACCAGCAGGGCGACGCGCAGCAGCTGCACGTCGGCCGCCGAGCCGCTCGTCGAGGCCAGGTGCACGTCACCGTGGACCAGCCCGTAGCACAGCAGCGGGAAGCCCAGCGCCACGGTGATGTCGAAGATGTTGCTGCCCAGCGCGTTGGACACCGCGTCGTCGTAGCTGCCCTTCATCGCGTCCTTGACCGACAGCACCGTGTCGGGCACCGAGGTGGCGGCGGCGGCCAGGATCACCGTGGTGAAGTACAGCGGCACGTTCAGCGCGTGGGCCGCCTCGACCACCGCCCAGCTCAGCGCGTAGCAGCCCGCGGCGATGACCGCGACGGACGCCGTCAGCACGACCCACGCGCGACCGGTGGACAGCCTGCGGCCGCCGAAGAACAGCTGGTTGAACTCCAGCCGCCACAGCGCACCGAGCACGGTGCTCTCGCCGCCGTCGTCCTCGTCGTCGTCGTCGCCGTCGTCGTCGAGGTCGATCACGCCGCGCTTGTACTGGAACATCAGGTAGCCGAAGTACAGGACGTACACGCCCATCAGCGCGCCGCCCATCCACCACCGCATCGTGCTGCCCGACAGCAGCGTGATCAGCAGGATCTCGGCGGCGACGAAGAAGATCCCGTCGCGCACGATCGTGGGCCGCCCGACGGTGATCGCCTTGACCCGCTCGATCCCCCCGCCGCGGCGCTTGACGCCGAACCACAGCACCGCGCCGATGCACAGCGCGGGGATGATCACGGCGTTGAACACCGCCGACCCGGCGCAGGTCGCGATCCCCCCGGAGTAGCCGTCCTCGTCGAGGAAGAGGAACAGCAGGATGAAGGTGGTCAGCAGCTCGGGCAGCGAGCTGCCCACGGCGTTGATCGTCGCGCCGCGCACACCGGGCGGCATCTTGCGGCCGAGGTAGTCCGAGGCGTCCTCGAACGAGTCGCAGCCGCGCATGATGATCAGCGACGCCGCCGCCACGATCGCCACCGCGACCGCCAGCATGATCCAGTCCATCGCGCTCTCCAGGGCGGCGCGCAGCTTACTGGCGCCGGGACCGAGGCGCAATCGCGCAGCCGCGGCGGAGAGGATCGCCCAGCGCCGTTCTCACCCCCAACCCGGTCTCGGTGAGAAACGCCGGACGGCGCGGCGCTACTCGGCCTCCATGTGCGGGTAGCGGTAGTCCGTGGGCGGCACGAAGGTCTCCTTGATCGTGCGCGGCGAGACCCAGCGCAGCAGGTTGAGCATCGAGCCGGCCTTGTCGTTGGTCCCGCTCTTGCGGCTGCCGCCGAACGGCTGCTGGCCGACCACCGCCCCGGTGGGCTTGTCGTTGATGTAGAAGTTGCCCGCGGCGTAGCGCAGCGCCTGGTGGGCGGCGTGCACGGCGAACCGGTCGCGGGAGAAGATCGAGCCGGTCAGCCCGTACGGCGAGGTCTCGTCGCACAGCTGCAGCGTGGCCTGGAACTCGCGGTCGGGGTAGACGTAGATCGTCAGCACCGGCCCGAAGATCTCCTCCTGCATCAGGCGGTGCTGGGGATCGGTCACCTGCACCACGGTGGGCTGGATGAAGTACCCGCCGGACTTGTCGGCCTCGCCGCCGGACAGCACCTCGGCGGTGCCCGAGCCCCGGGCCAGGTCGAGGTAGCCGGCGATGTCGTCGAACGCGTCCTCGTCGATCACCGCGCCCATGAAGGTCCGGAAGTCGGCGGGATCGCCCACGGCGACGGTCTCGAGCTCGGCCACGAGCCGGTCCCGCACCCCGGGCCACAGCGTCTCGGGGATGTAGGCGCGGCTGGCCGCGGAGCACTTCTGCCCCTGGTACTCGAAGGCCCCGCGGATCAGCGCGGTGACCAGCGCCTCGGCGTCCGCCGAGGGGTGGGCGACGATGAAGTCCTTGCCCCCGGTCTCGCCGACCACCCGCGGGTAGCCGCGGTACCGCTCGACGTTCTCGCCGACCGTCCGCCACAGGGCGTGGAACGTGGACGTCGAGCCGGTGAAGTGGACCCCCGCGAGGTCGGGGTGGCGCATCACGGAGTCGCCGACGACGCGCCCCGGCCCGGGCAGGAAGTTGATCACGCCCGGGGGGAGCCCCGCCTCCACCAGCAGCTGCATCAGCTGGTGGGCGGTGAACGCCGCGTTGGAGGCCGGCTTCCACAGCACGGTGTTGCCCATCATCGCCGGGGCCGACGGCAGGTTGCCCATGATCGAGGCGAAGTTGAACGGGGTCACGGCGAAGACGAAGCCCTCCAGCGGGCGCCACTCGAGGCGGTCCCAGACCCCCACCGTCGACCCCGGCTGCTCCGCGTAGATCCGCCCCGTGTAGTGGGCGTTGAAGCGGAAGAAGTCGATCAGCTCGCAGGCGGCGTCGATCTCGGCCTGGTGCACGCTCTTGCTGATCCCGAGGATCGCCGCGGCGTTGATCCGCGCCCGCCAGGGTCCCGCCAGCAGCTCCGCGGCGCGGAGGAACACCGAGACCCGCTCGGGCCACGGCAGCCGAGACCACACCCGGAACGCGGTGGCGCTGGCCTCCACCGCCGCGGCGACCTCGTCGGGGCCGGCCTGGTGCACGTGGGCCAGCACGTGGCCATGGTCGTGGGGCATCACCGCGGGGACGGTGCGGCCGGTGTGGACCGCGCGGCCGGCGATGATCAGCGGGACCTCGATCTCCTCGGACGCCATCTCCTTCAGCGCGGTCTTCAGGGCCCGCCGCTCGGGACTGCCGTCGCGGTAGGACAGCACCGGCTCGTTGGTCGGCTGGGACAGGTCGAACTGGGCTTCGCTCATCGTCTCGCTCCTCTGCCCCGAGCCTAGGGACGCCGGTGCGCGACCGCAAGCGGACTTGCTACCAATCATAGTCGTACCTACGTTGGGCCCCGGACTCGACCACACCCCACAGGGAGGGATCGCCATGAGCCACCGCACCGCCGACCTGCTCGGCCCGCTCGCCGAGGATCTGCTCGGCCACGTCAGCAAGACCGTCTCGAGGGACCAGCTCTACCTGCCCGGCCCCGACTTCGTGGACCGGGTGGTGTCCCAGAGCGACCGCCCGGTGCCGGTCCTCGGCGCCTTCCAGCGGCTGCTGGACCACGGCCGCCTGGGCGGCACCGGCTACGTCTCGATCCTGCCCGTCGACCAGGGCATCGAGCACACCGGCGGCGCCTCGTTCGCGCCCAACCCGATCTACTTCGATCCGGAGCGGATCGTGGAGCTCGCGATCGAGGGCGGGACCAACGGCGTGGCCTCGACGCTGGGCGTGCTGGGCGCCGTGGCCCGCAAGTACGCCCACAAGATCCCGTTCATCCTCAAGCTCAACCACAACGAGCTGATGAGCTACCCCAACAGCTACGACCAGCGGCTGTTCGCCTCGGTGGACCAGGCGTTCGAGCTCGGCGCGGTGGCCGTCGGCGCGACGATCTACTTCGGGGCCCCCGAGTCCCGCCGCCAGATCGAGGAGATCAGCGCCGCGTTCCAGCGGGCCCACGAGCTGGGGATGATCACGATCCTGTGGTGCTACCTGCGCAACGAGGCGTTCAAGAAGGACGGCACCGACTACCACGCCGCCGCCGACGCCACCGGCCAGGCCAACCACCTCGGCGTGACGATCCAGGCCGACATCGTCAAGCAGAAGCTGGCCAAGGGGAACTTCGCGTTCCGCGAGATCGGCTTCGCCAAGACCCACGACAAGGTCTACGACGAGCTGACCAGCGATCACCCCATCGACCTGGCCCGCTACCAGGTGGTCAACAGCTACATGGGCCGCGTCGGGCTGATCAACAGCGGCGGCGCCAGCGGCGGCGACGGCGACCTGCAGCAGGCGGTGATCACCGCGGTGATCAACAAGCGCGCCGGCGGGATGGGCCTGATCTCCGGCCGCAAGGCGTTCCAGCGGCCGATGGCCGAGGGCGTCGCGCTGCTCAACGCGATCCAGGACGTGTACCTCGACGACGAGGTCACGATCGCCTAGTCGGGGACGCCTGGTCGGGGACGCCTGGTCGGGGACGCCTGGTCGGGGACGCCTGGTCGTCGCGGGGCACCATCAGCCCCGGCTGCCCCTCCTGGCGCTTGGCGATCGCCTTGCGCACGTCCGAGTCGATGAACCAGCGCACGAACCACGGCGCGTAGCGCTGCGCCATCCGCATGTACCAGGGATCGACGAACCGCATCCCCTCGAAGCGGCCGCTCTGGATGTGGCGCAGCATGTCGTGGGCGGCGTCCTCGGCGCTGGCGGCCTTGGTGGTCTCCTCCAGGGCCCAGGTCTCCGGCGGCTTGGTCTCGTTCTCCCTGGCCAGCCCCGGGGTGTCGGTCGTGGTCGCGAAGTAGATCGAGACCTCGACCCCGAACGGCATCAGCTCGCTGCGCAGGCACTGGGCGAACCCGTGCAGCGCGAACTTGGCCGCCGAGTAGGGGCTGTAGCCGATGAAGCTGACGAAGCCCATCACCGACGACTGCAGGTAGATGTGGCCCGAGCGCTGCCGCTGGAAGTGGGGCAGCAGCGAGCGCACGGTGTGCACGTGGGCCAGGTAGTTGATCGCCACCATCTCGTCGTAGGCCTCGTCGGGCAGCTCGTGGATGTAGCCACAGATCGCGTAGCCGGCGTTGCTGATCAGCAGGTCCAGCCCGCCCAGCCCCTCGAGCACCACCGGCGCCGCCTCGAGCACCGCCGCGCGGTCGGTGAGGTCCACGGCGACGTGGCCGAACGACTGGTCCTCCGAGGGCGCCGCCGCGCGGCACTCCGCCACCACCTCCTCGAGGACGTCCGCCCGCCGCGCCCCGACCCACACGTGGGCCCCGCGCCGCGCCAGCTCCAGCGCCAGCGCGCGGCCGATGCCCGACGAGCCGCCGGTGATGTAGACCTTCTTGCCTGCGAAGTCGCGCATGGTTTCCCCCGCCCGGGGGAGGGCCCGGGCAGCGGCGGCATCCTAGCAAACCGGAGCGGGGGCGCGTCAGTCGCGGTCGAGGTAGCGGTAGAGCCAGGCGTCGGGCTTGATCTGGACCGACGAGGACGGCATCTGCAGCCGCATCGAGGCGGCGTTCTTGGGCCGCTCGACGGGGGGCGGCTCCACGTCGCGCTTGCGGAACCAGCGGCGCAGGCGGTGCAGCAGGTGGTTGATGTCGCCCTTGACCTGCTGCTCGGGGTCGCCGCGCCACACCACCTGGCGGAACTCGGTGTCGGTGATCGGCCCGAAGCCGTCCCGCTGGTACAGCGCCAGCAGCGACAGCGCCAGCCCCAGCTGGAACGGGATCGTGTCGCGGACGTGCTCGCCGGCCCGCTGCTGCTCCACCACGAAGTGGTCGTCGTGCAGCTCGATGCGCAGCCACTCGGAGGTGGAGCCGGCCACCGTGGTGCGCGCCCCGCGGTCGTAGGCCGAGAGGTGCTCGACGGTCAGCTCGATGGCGTCGCCGAGCACGATCACGTCACCCTGGCGCAGGGCGGTGCCGTGGAGCCCCAGCGGCCGGCCGTTGACCGTGGTGCCGTTGCGCGAGCCCACGTCCTGGGCCCGGTAGCCGTCGCCCTCGTAGCGGATCTCCAGGTGGTGGCGGCTGACCTGCTCGGCGCGCAGGACCACGTCGGCCCACGCCGACTCGCGGCCGATGCGCACCCCGTGCTCGCCCTCGATCGGCTCCTTGCCCTGCATCCGCAGCCGGATCACGGCGCTCCTCCCGCGCCGAATTGTGCCACCTCGGTGACGCAGAGGTCATCCACGCGGTCATCCAGCTCTGCAGCCGTGCCCCATCGTGGGAGCAAGGAGGTGCCCCGATGACCCTGCGACGCCACACCGTCGTGCTCCTCGGCCTGGCGCTGGCCGCGCTGGCCGTCCCCCGCGGGTTCGCCGCCGAGCCCCTGTTCGAGCTCGAGCTGGACTCGTGCAGCTACGGCGGCTCCGCCGTGGACGACCTCGACGGCGACGGACAGGTGGAGATCCTGTTCGGCACCTATTACAACGACGAGCGCGTGATCGCGCTGCACGGCGACGGCGAGCTGGCCTGGCAGCGCGCCAGCAGCGGCGGCCCGGTGGACAACTCGGTGACCGTCGCCGACCTCGACGGCGACGGCAGCCCCGAGGTGATGTGGGGCGACTCGGGCTACACCGACTTCCACGTCACCGACGCCGCCGGCGACGACCTGTGGACGTTCGTCACCGGCGAGGTGCTCGACGCCCCCGAGGCGATCGGGGACGTGGACGGCGACGGCCAGCTCGACATCGTGCTGGCCAGCTGCGGCGGGCTGCGCGCGTTCACCGGGATCAGCGGCGAGCTGCTGTGGTCGGCCGAGGTCCCCGACTGCTACCAGAGCGCGCCGCTGCTGTTCGACCAGGACGGGGACGGGCTGCTCGACGTGGTGGTCTCCACCTGGTTCGACAGCAAGGTCCGCGGGTTCTCGGGACTGGACGGCTCGCTGCGCTGGGAGACCGGCATCGGCGACTGGACCTACCACGCCGGCTCGTTCGGCGACCTGACCGGCGACGGCGTCCCCGACGTGGCGCTGGGCGACTACAGCGGCGCGCTGTTCGCCATCGACGGCCACGACGGCGCCCTGCTGTGGACCCGTCCGCTGGGCGAGTACTACGTCTTCGGGCCCTCGGCGATGGGCGACCTCGACGGCGACGGGGAGCTGGAGATCGCGGTGGCCGGCGACAAGCTGCACGTCTACTCCGCGGGCGGCGACCTGGAGTGGCAGGTGACCCTGCCCGGGTACTGCACCCGCGGGCCCCAGCTGGTGGACCAGGACGGCGACGGGCTGCCCGACGTGCTGTGCGCCACCGACGGCACCGCGATCACGGTCTACTCCGGGCTGGACGGCGGGGTGCTGTGGCAGCACGAGTTCGACGAGGACATCGCCCAGGACCACCACCCCGCGATCTGGGACCTGGACGGCGACGGCGGGCTGGACGTGTTCACCGTCTACGGCCGCGGCTACTCCGACCCCGACCCCGAGGCCAACTGGGGCGTGGCGGTGGCGCTGCCGCTGGAGGCCAGCGGCCCCGGCTGGCCGACGTTCTCCCACGACCACCACCACAGCGGCAACTACGAGTACCCGCCGGGCGCCGGGGTCAACGATCCGGACTGGAACCCGGGCGGCGGCGACGACGACGCGGCCGACGACGACGCGGCCGACGACGACGCGGCCGACGAC
>CAZOYV010000005.1:0-5049 GCA_964584075.1 uncultured Rickettsiales bacterium
GCGCGAGGACCACAAGGGGTAGTGGTCACTGGAGTCAAGGGCATACCCCTTTCGCAACAAACCCTCCTCTCTTTGCGCCTTTGCGCCTTTGCGTGAGAATTCTTCCTCTCTGTCTCTTCGTGTCGCTCTCCCTTTGTTCACTCCACGACGATGTCCGTCGGGAAGAACTCGACCCACGGTTCGAGATGCTCCGGCATCCCTTCCACCACATGCTCGGCCAAGCTCCCCTCGCGGACCTCGTAGACCGTGGTCGTCGTCGCCCGCACCCGGTCCGGTCCCCATCTCGTCGATGTGGGCCGCGCTGCTGGCGCTGCGCCGGCGGGTCAGGCGCGGCTGACCTCGACGACGCCCTTGAGCGTCTCGAGGCGCCGGATCACGTGATCGAGCTGATCGCGGTCCCGCACGCCGAGGCCGACGATCGCCACCGCGTAGCCGTCGTGGCTCGGGCGGGCGTCCATCGAGGTGATGTCGACCTTCATCAGCGAGATGCGCTTGGTCAGGGCGGCGAGCATCCCGGACTGGTCGCGCACGACGATCCGGACGCGGGCGTGGGACACGTCGCCGCGGCCCTTGTCCCAGGTCACGGGGAGCAGCCGCGCGGGGTCCAGGTGGGCGGCCTGCTTGCAGTCGGCGCGGTGGATCGTGACCCCGCGACCGCGGGTGATGAAGCCGACCACGGGGTCGCCCTGCACCGGCCGGCAGCACTTGGCGAACGACGTCAGCATGCCCTCGACGCCGTGGGCCGTGATCGGGCTGGCGGAGCGGCGCGCGGCCGGCCGCAGCTCGACGGACTCCGGGCCGGGCAGCTCGGGCTCCTCCTCGGGCTCCGGCGCCAGCTGATCGAGGACCCGCTCGACCCGCAGGTTGCCGTACCCCACCCGGGTGAACAGCTCGTCGGGGTCCTGGACCTTCAGCTCGGCGAGCACCGGGTCGATCGTCGTCGGATCCTTGAGCACCTTCGTCAGCTTCAGCCCGCGGGCCTTGAGCTCCTGCTCGAGGACCTCGAAGCCGGTCTGCCGGGCCTGGGCCCGCTTCTCGGCGCGCAGCACCGAGCCGATCTTGTTGCGCGCGCGGCTGGTGACGACCATCCGCAGCCAGTCGCGGCTGGGGGTCTGGCCCTTGCGGGTCAGGATCTCCACGCTGTCGCCCGAGCGCAGCTTGGTGCGCATCGGCACCATCTGGCCGTTGATCCGGCCGCCGGTGCAGGACAGCCCGACCTCGGAGTGGATCGCGAACGCGAAGTCGAGCACCGTGGCGCCTCGCGGCAGCCAGCGCAGCTCCCCCTTGGGGGTGTAGACGTAGACCTCGTCGGCGAACAGGTCGACCTTGACGACCTCGACGAACTCCTGGGCGTCCTGGATCTCGGAAGCCAGCCTGGTCAGCTGACGGACCTGGGTGTAGTGGGCCAGCTCCTTGCGGCTCAGCGCCAGGCGGCCCTCCTTGTACTTCCAGTGGGCGGCGACCCCGAGCTCGGCGATGCGGTGCATCTCGCGGGTCCGGATCTGGACCTCGAAGCGCTGCCCGCGCGCGGTGGTCACGGTGGTGTGCAGGCTCTGGTAGCCGTTGGGCTTGGGGCGCCCGATGTAGTCCTTGAACCGCTCGTGGCTGGGCTCGTAGCGCCCGTGCAGCGCGCCCAGCACCGCGTAGCAGGCGGTGACGTCGTCGACCAGCACGCGGAACGCCACCAGGTCGGCGACCTCGTCGAGATCGAGCCGCTTGTGGTGCATCTTGCGGTAGATGCTGTACGGCTTCTTGACCCGGTGGTGGACCTCGGCGCGGTCGCTGTGCTCGGCGGCGATGGCGGACAGCTCCTCGTGGATGCGGCGCACGAACGGGTCCGCGACCTCGCCCCGCGTCTCGAGGTGGCGCTCGATCTCCTCGGCGATCTCGGGGTGCAGCACGGCGAACGAGAGGTTCTCGAACGGCTCCTTGAACGACTTGACGCCCAGCCGGTTGGCCACCGGCGCGTAGATCTCCAGGGTCTCCCGCGCCAGCCGCGCGCGGTCCCGGGGGTGGAGCCACTGAAGCGACTCCAGCTGCACCCGGCGGTCGGCGAGCTTGACCAGCAGCGCGCGCACGTCCCGCGACATGGCGAAGATCATCTTGCGGAAGCTCTCGGCCTGGTCCTCGGCGGAGCCGCGGTAGTCCACCCGCGAGAGCCGCACGACCCCGTCGACGAGGGCGGCGATCTCGTCGCCGAACTCCGCCTCGACGTCGACGTCGAGCAATCCCCCCTGCTCCACCGGCGGGAACAGCAGGCCGGCGGTGAGCGTGTCCACGTCGAGCTGCAGGTCGGCGAGCAGGTCGGCCACCGCCAGCGGTCGCTGGACCCCGTGGTCGCCGGTGGACAGCGCGTCCCGGTCGTCCCCGGCGCCGCGGACCCGATCGTAGGCCTTGCGCAGCAGGCGCACGTCCGCGTCCGCCGAGTAGGCGCGGACCTTGGCCAGCAGCTGGTCGCGGGACAGCAGGGGCATCGCGGTCAGCTCAGGGCGCCGGTGATCAGCTCGTCGCGGGCGGCGCGCAGGATGATCGCGCGGAACACCGCCTGGAGCCCCCGGTCGGAGCGCTCCAGGTCGTCGTTGATCACGACGAACTCGTAGTCGCTGGCGCGCTCCATCTCGGCCCGGGCGCGGCCCAGCCGCATCGCGAGGCTGGCGGTGCTCTCGGTGCCGCGCTCGCGCAGCCGCTGCTCCAGGACCGCCGCGCTGGGGGGCAGCACGAACACGTAGGTCGCCGGCTCGCCGCTGGCGCGGACCTGGTCGGCGCCCTGGGTGTCGATGTCGAGGATCACGGTGCGCCCCTGGTCCTGCAGCTCGTGGACGGCGTCCCGCGGGGTGCCGTAATGCTTGCCGTGGACCACCGCGCGCTCCAGCAGCCGGCCCTCGCCGGCGAGCCGCTCGAACTCGTCGAGCTCGACGAAGGTGTAGTCCACGCCGTCGCGCTCGCCGGGGCGCGCCGGGCGGGTGGTGAGGCTCACCGAGAACACCAGCTCCGGGATGGCCTGCAGCGCCCGCTTGAGCAGCGTGCTCTTGCCGACCCCGCTGGGGCCGCTGACGACGATCAGGGTTCCTCGTGGCATGCGTCCATCCAACCGCTACTCGATGTTCTGCACCTGCTCCCGGATGCGCTCGATCTCGCCCTTGATGTCGATCACGAGGTGCGACACCGCCGCGTCCGGGGTCTTGCTCCCGATGGTGTTGGCCTCGCGGTGCAGCTCCTGGGCCAGGAAGTCCAGCTTGCGCCCCACCCGGCCGCCGGTGGCGAGCTGCCCGCGGAACGCCTCGACGTGCTGGCCGAGGCGGACGATCTCCTCGGTGACGTCGCTCTTGTCGGCCAACAGCGCGGCCTCGGCGAGGACCCGCTCGGGGTCCACCGGGGTCTCCCCGAGCAGCACGCTGATCCGCTCCTCGAGGCGGTCGCGCAGCGCGGGCAGCAGCCCGTCGGCGCGCTCCTGGACCTCGGCCAGCCAGCCCTCGATGCGGTCCAGCCGCGTGGCCAGGTCGGCGGCCAGCGCGGCCCCCTCCTCGGCACGCATCCGGCCCACGCCGCCGAGGGCCTGGCCCAGCGCGCCGCCGAGGGCGGCGTGCAGCTCGTCCCGGCGATCCACGTCGTGGAGCACGAGCACGCCCTCGACGGCCGCGATCTGGTCCACCGTGGGGCGCGCAGCGGGGAGCTCGAGGTCGGCCGCCAGCTGCTCGTAGGCGTCCCGGACCTGGCGGGCCAGGGTGGTGTCCACCGCCAGGGTGCGGGCGCTGCCGCCGGGGGCCGGCTCGATCCGCACGGTGACGTCGACCCGCCCGCGGGCCACCCCGCGCCGCACCGCCGCCACCACCTCGGCCTCGCGGTCGTGCAGCTCCCGCGGCAGCTTGACGTGCACGTCGCAGTAGCGGTGGTTGACGGTGCGGACGTCGCACTGCAGCAGCATCCCGCCGCCGTCGGCGGTGCCGTGCCCGAAGCCGGTCATCGAGTGGATCGCAGCCATCTCTCGTCCCACCGCACTGTAGGGTGTGTCGGGGGGACCCGCAACCGGGTCGCGGGCCTCACTGCAGGGCTTGTACCAGAAGACCCGCCTGCGCTTCCAGCCGGTGCCGCTCGCGGACCCGCCGCAGGCCCTCCGCGGCCAGCCGCGCGCGGGCCTCGGGGGCGGCGATCAGCGAGGCCAGCGCCCGGGCCAGGGCGGCGACGTCCGCGGGGGGGACGAGCAGCCCGCTGCGGCCGTGCTGGATCAGCTCGGGAATCCCCGACAGCCGCGTCGAGACCACGGCGACGCCGCGGATCATCGCCTCCATCAGCGCCACGGGGATCCCGTCCATGTCGCCGTCGGACGCGGGCCGGCAGGGCGCCACCAGCAGGTCGACCCCGCGCCGGTAGCGCTCCCGCACCCGGGCCCGCGGCACCGCGCCCCACCAGCGGACCGCGGGGGACAGCCCCAGCTGCTCGGCCCGGCGCCGCAGCGGGCGCCCCTCGGGGCCGTCGCCGATCACGTCCAGCTCCCAGCGCGGTGTCCCCGCGGGCATCTGCGCCAGCGCCTCGAGCAGCACGTCGAAGCCCTTCTTCTCGACGAGACGGCCGACGGCCAGCAGGCGCACGGCGGGTCCCGGCCCGGCGGGCGGGGCGAGCTCCGCGGGGTCCGGCTCCGGGACGCCGACGCGGATCACCACCGGCGGCGGCCACCGCTCCGCGCCCGGCAGGGACTCCAGCCGCTCGCGGTTGTACCTCGAGATCGCCACCACCACCCGCGCCCCGGCCAGGATCTCGGGCAGCGAGGGCCGGGGACAGAACAGGTCGCGGGCGTGGACCGTGACGCTGTACGGGATGCCCTGGGTCCGCAGCACGACCCACGCGACCTCCGCCACCTCCGCCGCGAAGTGGACGTGGAGCTGGTCGACCTCGGCCCGGCGCAGCTGGCTGCCGAGCCACAGCGCGCGATCCAGGTCCTTGCGCCGCCCGCCGCGCACTAACACAATCGAGTGCTCTTGCAAGTTGTGCCCTTCTCCCGGAATGTAGGCGGTAACTTCCTGCCCGTTGGTCAAGCGCACCCGGGCCACC
>CAZOYV010000005.1:5059-63939 GCA_964584075.1 uncultured Rickettsiales bacterium
ACAGCGCGCGATCCAGGTCCTTGCGCCGCCAGCCCCAGCCGCGCCAGCGCCGCTCGAGGCCCCGATCCCCGCGCAGGATCACCCGGGAGCGGGTCGCCGCGTACGCCGCCATCGCGGGGTGGTGCGAGCGGGGCACCACCTCGCAGTGCTCGACCGCGGCGTGGAGCTCGGGATCCAGCGCCGCCCCGGGGCCCGGGTCCAGCGCCCACACCCGCGGCGCCCCGATCAGCTCCGCGACCGCACCGATCTCGTCGTAGACGAACGTCTCCGAGTAGGTCGGGAAGTAGCGCAGCAGGTAGGCCAGCTTCACGTCGCCTCCAGCATCGCCAGCACGCGCGCGCCGCGCGCCGCCCAGGTCCGCTCCGCGCTGCCCTCCAGGGCCCGGCGGGCCAGCCGCGCCGCCCGCGCGCGGTCGTCCGCCAGCGCCGCCACGGCCTCGGCGACCGCGCCGGCGTCCCCCGGCGGCACCAGCAGCGCGGTGCGGTCCGGGTCCACCAGCGCCCGCACCGAGGGCAGATCGCTGGCCACCAGGGGCACGCCGGTGGCCGCCGCCTGGGCCACCTTCAGCGGGCTGGCGAACTCGCGGGTGTTGAGGTCGTCGCGGTACAGCGCCAGCTGGCACAGCGCACCGTCCAGGCGGCGGTCCGCCTCGGCGGGCGACAGCGCCCCGGCCCCGCCGGAGCCGGGACCCACGGCGTGGAGGGTCAGCCCGGGCGGAAGCCTCCGCGCCAGCGCGTCGAGCACGTCGCGGTCCGCCGAGGGCCTGGCCAGGCCTGCCGAGACCACGCCCGTGGCCTGGTCCAGCTCCGCCAGCCGGCGCTCGGCGACCCCCTCCCCGGCCGGCTGGCAGGCGTTGGGGGCCACCAGCCGCGGCCCCCGGACGCCGAACCGCTCGCGCACCCGGGCGGCCAGCCCCGCGGAGACGAACACGTGGGCGTCGGCCAGGGCCGCGCCGTCGCGCTCGCCCTCGTCGCGCTCGCCGAGCAGCGAGGGCAGCGCGTGCCACTCCAGCGCCAGCCGCAGATCGCGGCCGGTCAGGCGCCGCAGGCGGTGCAGCTGGCGCAGCACGGCCAGGTCGCGGGTCAGCACGGCGATCCCCGGTTCGCGGGTCAGGCGCAGCAGCAGCGCCCGCCTGCGGAGGCCCCGGGCGCCGGGGTGGCGTCCGTGGGCGAGGTGCAGCGTCAGGCCCGGCCCCAGCGCGTGGCCCAGGTGCGCCTCGATGTGGCCCCGCGACGGCGGCGCCGCGGCCGGGGCGTCCATCACCAGCGCCACCTCGGCGCCGGCCGCGGCCAGCCCCGCCGCGGCCCGCAGCACCTGGATCGGCTGGGGCCGCGGGGCCAGCGGATCGTGGCGCGAGACCACCACCACCCGCCGCACGCGCCACGCCCGGGTCACGGCCCGGCCTCCAGCACCCGCTCGGCGTAGGCCCCGGGCAGGAACCCGCGCTCGACCCGGGCCCGGCCGGCGGCGCCGAGCCGCGCCGCGCGGTCCGGATCGCCCAGCAGCGCCAGGCACGCCCGGGCGATGTCGCCGGGGTCGGTGCCGTCCACCAGCAGCCCGGTCTCGCCGTCGAGGACCGCCTCCCCCACGCCGCCGGTCCGCCCCCCGACCACCGGCAGCCCGCGGGCACCGGCCTCGAGGAACACCAGCCCGAACCCCTCGCTGTCGCCGCCGGCCTCCTCGCGGCAGGGCAGCACGAACAGGTCCGCGGCGCGGTAGGCCGCCTCCAGCGCGTCCGGCGCCAGGAACCCCCGCAGCGTCACCTGCGCGGACAGCCCCAGGCGGCGGACCCGATCCCGGAGCTCCGAGCGCCGCGGGCCGTCGCCGACGATCCACAGCCGGGTGCCCGGCACGGCCGCGAGGATCGCCGGGAACGCCTCGAGCAACCGGTCGTGCCCCTTGCGCGGGACCAGCCGGCCGACCGAGAGCAGCAGCGGGCCCTCGCCGCGCGCCGGGGGCCCGGTGCGGGCGCCGCCGGGGGCGGGGTCGGCGGGTGGCAGGATCCCCGGCAGCGCCACATGGACCCGCTCCGGCGGGAGCCCCCGGTCCACCAGGATATCGGCCATCCAGCGGGTCAGCGCGACGACGCGGTCCGCCTCGCGCACGGCGCGGGGCAGCCCCTCGCGGGCGGTGACGTCCCGCCCGTAGACCAGCACGTGGACCGGCATCCCCAGCCGCCGCGCGAGCCGCGCCGGCGCGCCGGCGAGCTGCCACGCGGCGGCGTACAGGACCGCCGGTCGAAACCTCGAGTAGATCTCGAAGATGAAGGGGATGACATTCCGTGATGGATGACGAATCCAGGAATGACCCCACATCCGACGGACCGGGTACGGGCGGGTCCGGTCCCAGTCGCGGACGTCCCTTCCGGTCCCCCGCGCGTAGACCACCACCGGCTGCCGGCGGTCGTGCAGCCCCGTGGCCAGCACGTCCACCAGGGTGGCGATCCCGCCGTCCTGCCGGGGGGGCAGGTCGAGGGTCAGCAGCACCCGGTGGGGTCCGCGGCGGGGCGCCCCCCTCACCCGCTCCTCCGCTCGAGCAGCTCGCGGGCCGCGGCCAGCACCGCTCCCGGCTCCAGCCCGCGGAGGCACTCGTGGTGCTCCAGCGGGCAGCGCTCGGCGCCGTACAGCGAGCAGGGGTGGCAGGGCAGCGCCGGGACCAGCGCCCGCCCGCGGGTCGACCACGGCCAGTAGCCGGTGTCCGCCGCGGTGGGCCCGAACAGCCCCACCGGGCGGGCCCCCGCCGCGGCCGCGAGGTGCAGCAGCCCGGTGTCTCCGCCGACCGCCACCGGGCAGCCGGCCAGGGCCTGCACCACGGCGGTCAGCTCCAGCTCCTCGCAGCGCGCGGCCGCGCCACCGGAGGCGGCCAGCACCGCCTCCGCGATGCCTTCCTCGCCGGGTCCGTGGAACACCCGCGAGGGGCCCCCCAGCTCGTCCCGCCACAGGCGGGCCAGCGCCCCGAACCGCTCCGGCGGCCAGCGCTTGGTCGCCGTGCGGGCCCCGGGGAGCAGCGCCAGCACGGGCGGCTCGCCGCGCCCGGGCCGCCCGTTGGCCAGCGGCCAGCGCGGCAGCTCGGGCTCGTCCGGTCCGGCCCCCACCGTGGCCAGGTAGCGGCCGGGGAAGCTGGGCAGCGCGCTGGTCGCCCCCAGCCGCGCGCGGCCGCCGCCGAGGCGGACCCCGACGCGCAGCCGACGCCGCAGCGAGCCCTTGACCACCCGCCGCATCGCGCCCCCCAGCGCGGCCGCCAGCAGCCGGCTGCGCAGGCTGCCGTGGAGGTCCACCACCGGTCCGTGGCCCGCGCGGCGGATCTGGCCGGCCAGCGCGAGCACCTCGCGGGCCCCCTCCCCGCCCCCGAGCCCGCGCAGCGACCACACCCGGCGGACCCACGGGAGCGACTCGAGCAGGCCGCGGTAGGCGTCGCTGGTGACCACGTCCACCGGCCCGCCCCGGCGAGCCAGCGAGGCCAGCGCGGGCGTGATCAGGACGAGATCGCCGAGCCGCCCGAAGCGGATCACCAGCGGCGGGGGAAGCTCAGCGGCCATCGGCGAGCGCCTCCGTCACGGCGGCGAGCACCTCCTCGGCAGGGATCGAGACCATGCACTCGTGCCCGGTCGGGCAGCGCCGATCGTAGCAGCCGGCGCAGGGAAGATCGCCGCGGTGCAGCACGCGGTGGTGCTCGCCCAGCGGGCCGTGCAGCCCGGGCAGGCTGGAGCCGAACAGCGCCACCACGCGGCCCCCGCCGGCGGCCCAGACGTGCATCGGGCCGGTGTCCACCGAGACCAGCAGCGGCAGCGCGCGGGCCAGCGCCGCCAGCGGCAGCAGCGGGACCGCGCTGCGCCCGGCCAGCACGCTCAGCGCGCCCGCCCCCCGTGTCGCGCGCACCGGCTCCGCCAGGCGCCGCGCGCGCCGGCCGTCGCGCGGCCCCCCCACGATCGCGGGGTGCAGCCCCCGCTCGATCAGCAGCCCGAGGAGCCGCGTCCAGTGGAGCGGCGGCCAGCGCTTGGTCGCGCCACCCTCGCTGAACGGCGCGATCGCGACCACCTCCGCGGCGGGGCGCGGCAGGTCCGCGAGCACGCGCCGGGCCACCGCCTGGTGCTCCCCGTCGGGCTCCAGCCGGGGGACCGGATCGCGGGCGCGGGCGCCCAGCGCGGCGGCGAGGTCGAGGTACTCGCGCACCTGGTGCGCGGCGGGGCGTCCCCGCCGGCGCCCGACCACGTCGGTCAGCAGCGGCCCGCGCATGTCGCCGGTGAACCCGATCCGCCGCGGGACGCCGGCGCGCCACACCTGGTAGGCGCTGCGGAACGAGGGGCTCAGCAGCAGCGCGAGGTCGTGGGCGCCGCGCCGCAGCGACCGCACGGCGTCCCGATCGCCGTCCCGCCGCGCGGGCAGCTCGACCCGCTCCGCGACCGCCGGGTGCCGCTCGAACACGGCCAGCGCCGGCCGGCGCGTCGCGACGGTGATCCGCGCACCGGGCCACCGGCTGCGCAGCGCCGCCAGCGCGGGCAGCGACAGCGCGGCGTCCCCGATCCAGTTGGGGGCGCGGAACAGCAGGCGGGCGTCGGGGGCGATGGACTCGGGGAGGGGCGCGGGCACCGGCGGGGGTCGGCTCACATGTGGCCGCCGCCGGGCTCGTCGTCGTACAGGTTGGAGCCCCGCTCGAAGCCCGGGATGTCGCCCGAGTCGTGCGAGCCACCCGTCGGCGTCCCGCCCCGCTTGGCGGCGCTGCGGGCCACGTCCTTCTCGGCCTCCATCAGCCCGACCAGGCGGTCGAAGTTGGACGCGGAGGTGGCGGCCTGGCGGGCGGTGTCCAGGTCGAGGACGTTGCTCTGGTACAGCTTGATGATGTGCTGGTCGAAGGTCTGCATCCCGTAGCCGTCGCCCTCCTCCTGCAGCTCGCGGATGTTGGCCTGCTTGTCGGGCTCGCGGATGCAGTCGCGGATCGCGTTGGTCGCCACCAGGATCTCGCAGGCCGCGATGCGCCCCTTGTGGTCGCTGCGGGGCACCAGCCGCTGGCAGACGATCGCGGCCAGCGCGTCGGCCAGCCGGCCGCGGACCTCGAGCTGCGACTCCGGCGGGAAGAACGCCAGGATCCGGTTGATCGACTTGGGCGTGTCGGTGGTGTGCAGCGTGGAGAGCACCAGGTGGCCGGTCTCGGCGGCCTTGAGCGCCATCTCCATCGACTCGGCGTCGCGCATCTCGCCGACGAGGATCACGTCCGGGTCCTGCCGCAGCGCCCCGCGGAAGGCGGTGACGAAGCTCTGCGTGTCGGTGCCCACCTCGCGCTGCGAGATGGACGCCTGGTGGTTGCCGTGGAGGTACTCGATGGGGTCCTCGATGGTCAGGATGTGGCAGCGCCGCGAGCGGTTGATGTGGTCGATCATCCCGGCCAGCGTGGTGGACTTCCCGCTCCCGGCGGCCCCGGTGACGAGGATCAGGCCGCGGTTGACCAGCGCGAGGCTCTGCAGGATCGGCGGGACCTCGAGGTTCTGCAGCGAGGGAACCCTGTGGGGGATGATGCGGACGATGATCGCGAAGCTGCCACGGGTGCGGAACAGGTTGACGCGGAACCGCCCCAGCTGCGGCACCGAGTAGGCGAAGTCGAACTCGCGGACCTGGTCGACCTTGAAGCTGAACCCGCTGCTGGACAGCAGCGCCGAGCCCAGCGCCCGGGTGTCGTCCGGCTTCAGCGGGACCGTGTCGGGCTTGACCCGCAGCGAGCCGTCGACGCGGTACATCGGCGGCTCGGCGACCTTGAGGTGCACGTCGGAGGCGCCCACGTCGACGCCGTACTGGAGGATCGCGTGCAGGACCTGTTCGACGCTGGCCATCACGTCACCTCTTCTTCTTGCGCGCCTTCTTGCGGGCCTGGCGCTGCTTCTTGCGCTGGGCCTTGACCTTCTTCTTGTCGACCTTGCGCTTGGTCGCCGGCTCCGGCCCCCCGGCGGGCATCCCCGGGAGCCCCATCCCCGGCATCCCGCCCATCCTGCGCATCTGGCGCGCCGCGGACATGCCCTTCATCCCCGGGATCTTGCCCATCAGCCCGGTGGCCTTGCCCAGCTCGCCCATCACCTGGCGCGCCATCGCGAAGCGCTCCAGCAGCTCCTTGACCTGCTTGACGCTGCGCCCCGCGCCGCGGGCGATGCGCTCGACGCGGCTGTCGTTGAGGATGTCCGGGTTCTCCCGCTCGGCGCGCGTCATCGAGTTGATGATCGCCTCGATCCGGACCAGCTCGCGGTCGTCGATCACCGTGCCCTCGGGGACCAGGTCCCCGAAGAACGGCATCTTCTCCATCACCTCCTGCAGCGGCCCCATCTTCTGGACGGTCTTCAGCTGCTCGAGGAAGTCGTTGAAGTTGAACCGCCCGCGCAGGAGCTTCTTGGCGTCCTCCTCGGCCTTCTCCTCGTCGACGACCTTCTCGAAGTCCTGCATCAGGCCGACGATGTCGCCCATCCCGAGGATCCGGGTCGCCATCCCCTCGGGGCGGAACTCCTCGAGCCGGTCCATCCCCTCGCCGGTCCCGATGAACTTGATCGGCTTGCCGGTGACCTGCTTGATCGACAGCGCCGCACCGCCCCGCGCGTCGCCGTCGAGCTTGGTCAGGATCACCCCGTCGACGTCCAGCCGGCGATCGAACTCCACCGCGGTCTTGACCGCGTCCTGCCCGGCCATCGCGTCACAGACGTACAGCACGTGCTCGGGCTTGGTGCGGAGCTGGATCGCCTCCAGCTCCTCCATCAGCGGCTCGTCGATCGCCAGCCGCCCGGCGGTGTCGATGATCAGCACGTCGCGGCCCACCGCGGCGGCCTGGTTGAACGCCGTGGAGCACAGGTCGGGCGGCGCCAGCCCCGGCATCGAGAACACCGGGATGTCCAGCTTGCGCCCGAGCACCATCAGCTGGTCGACGGCGGCCGGGCGGTAGACGTCCGCGGCGACCAGCATCGGCTTCTTGTTCCGGGTGCTCTTGAGCAGCCGGGCCAGCTTGCCGACGGTGGTGGTCTTGCCGGAGCCCTGCAGCCCGACCATCATGATCACCACGGGGGGCTTGCCGGCCAGGTCCAGCGACGTGTCCACCGGACCCATCAGCTCCTCGAGCTCCCTCTGGCAGATCCGGATGAAGTGGTCCGCGGGGGTCGCCCGCAGCGTGCCGTCCTTGGCCTTGACGCGGGTCTTGACGACCTCTCCGAGGGCCTTGTCGGTGACCGCCGCGATGAACTGGTTGACCACGCCGAACTCGACGTCCGCCTCGAGCAGCGAGATGCGGATGTCGCGGATCGCGTCGCGGATGTTCTCCTCGGTGATCTCCGCCTCGCCGGACAGCTTCTGCTTGGCGCTGCGGAACCCCTTGGTCAGCGTCTCGAGCATCGGTCCTCTTCTGTCGGTGGGGGCGCGCCCCGCTCGACCGCCGACGGGCGGCGCGCCGTCGCCCCGAAAGTGCCACCGGGGGGGCGACCTGTCAATCGTCGTCGGAGCCGCAGGAGCCCTTCAGCACGAGCGTCCCGACGTCCCGCGTCGCGTTCCAGTAGCCGCTGGCCTCGAGGCTGCTCATCGCCGTGACCTCCCAGCGGAACGAGCCGCGATCCTGGGCCCAGCACGTGTACTGCACGCCGAGGGTGATGCCGTCGTCGGCCCCGACGACGATCGGCTCCTCCCCGAACTCGAACGGATCGCCCATGTCGTCCCCGGCCGGGACCAGGTCGGCGGCGAACGTCTCGGGGGCCAGGAAGTAGACGTAGACCTCGTGGTCGACCAGGCTCGCGAGCGTCAGGTCGAGGGACTCCTCCCCGCCGATGTCGATCACGCCGAAGTCCAGGACCTCGGGGGCCATCGTGGCGTGGTGGATCGTCTCCTGGCAGCCGACGACCGTCAGCGCCAGCACCGCGATCAGGAGTCCTTCCCGCACCGTGCTCATCGTCTCCCCGTCGATCCGAAGCCGCCGGCGCCCCGCCCGGTCTCGTCGAGCCGCGCCCGGACCTCCCAGGTCACCTGCCCGACCGGACAGCAGACCAGCTGGGCGATGCGGTCCCCGTCCCGGACCACGTACGGCTCCTGGCCCAGGTTGGCCAGCAGCACCCGCACCTCGCCGCGGTAGTCCGAGTCGATCGTACCCGGCGCGTTGATCACCGTCACCCCGAACTCGATCGCCAGCCCGCTGCGGGGCCGGACCTGGATCTCCCAGCCCTCCGGGATCGCCACCGCGAGCCCGGTGGGGACCGCGGCGCGGGCCCCCGGCGCCAGCGTCAGCGGCTCGTCGAGCAGGGCCCGCACGTCCATCCCCGAGGAGCCGCGGGTCATCGCCTCGGGCAGCACCGCGCCGCTGTCGGGGTCCAGCCGCGCGACGGCGATCGTGACCTCGCTCATCCGCCGCTGGCCCCCTCGGCCTGGCTGGCCTCCTCGCCCTCGCCCGCCGCCGGCTCCTCCGGCTCGGGCGGCTGGGCGGCCTGCTCCAGCGCCTCGTCGTCCATCGACACCGCCAGCGCCGTGCGGGACAGCGTGCGCACCGCGGGGTCCACGTCGCGCAGCCCGCGGCGCAGGGTCCCGGCCAGGGACTCGTCGGTGGTCGCCAGCGCACCGAGCCACACCGCGCAGTCGGTCCAGCCGTGGGACACGTAGGCCAGGCAGAAGCCCAGATCGGTGGCGCCCAGGTCGCGCAGCGGCGGGGCGGCCTCGGCCGGCCAGTCGAGCCGCGCCCGGGTCTCCTCCAGGCCGCTGTCCCGCAGGCGATCGCCGAGCAGGCGCAGATCCTCGTCGGAGAGCACCACGCGCCCCTCCTCGCGCTGCGCCCAGGGGGCCGCCCCGCGCTGGTACTGCAACGTCAACCGGCAGGTCCCCGAGCGCGGGACCCACGGCGCGGAGCCGTCGGCGTGGGTCGCGGCGAGGCCCTGCTCGAAGCAGTCGCGGAGCTGGCCCTCGGGGGTCTGCTCGACCTCGCCACCGTCGCCCTCCGCCGCCGCGGAGGACGCCGCCCCGGCCCGGTCGGAGCCGGTGTCCACGACGCGCACCGTCGGCGCCCCGCGCGCCCCCTGCAGCGTCACCTCCAGCACCGCGCGGGCGCGGTCGCCGGCCACGGCGCCCCAGGTGCCGGCGCAGCCCAGCGGCACGTCGGCCATCAGCTGGTTGGCGACGCGCCCGAAGTCGGTCCCCGGATCGGGGGGGATCAGCTCGACGAAGCCGCCCTCGACCGGCACCACCGGCGCCCCCGTCGCCTCCCGCGTGTAGCGCGCCCGCCGCTCGTCGAGCCGCGCGGTGAGGCGCAGCGCCTTGCGCTGGGCCGGCTCGGGGGGGATCACGTCGCCGCCGCCGATGCGCAGCACGATCTCGTCCAGCTCCGCGACGCGGTCGGTGGCGACCCCGGTGCGCAGCCGCTCGTAGGGCGCCGGGTCGTCCTGGGGGCCGGCGAGGGTGAAGGACCGCATCCAGCGCGACTGGGTCTCCCCGTCGGCCGCGGCCCACAGCCGCCCGCAGGTCTCCAGCAGCTCCTCCTCGGCGCCGGCGTAGGCCGGCCAGCAGACGTCGAGGAACGCCGCGGCGCGGGTCCCCTCGTCCAGCTGGTCGTACAGCACGGCCAGCTGGTTGCCCAGGCGGCCGTACTGGCGGGCGGTGTCGAACGCCGTGGAGACCCGCTCGGGCTCCTTGTCCAGCACCTCGACCAGCAGGCTGCGGGCGTCGTCGTCGTCGATCAGCACCAGCGCCGTGACCAGGTTCTGCCGCATCGCGTCGTCGGTGACGGTGGGCTCGACCTCGGCCAGCTTCTGGGCCGCCTCGGGCTGCAGCACCTCGATGCTGGACGGGGTCGGCGGCGAGGAGAGGAACACCAGCGCCGCCGCCCGCCGCTCCTCGGCCTCGTCCGGCGGGCAGCCCACCAGCAGCGAGGCGATCAGCGTCAGGGCGGCGGCGGTGCGGGGGGTACGCAAGGCTCGCGGCCTCCGGTCGGGGGGTCAGATGCTCTCGCCGAGGGCATCCTTGCGCGACAGCCGGATCTTGCCCGACTTGCGGTCGACGTCGATGCAGCGGACCAGCACCTCGTCGCCCTCCTTGACCACGTCGGTGACCTGCTCGACGCGGTGGGGCGCCAGCTGGCTGATGTGCACCAGCCCGTCGGTGCCGGGGAAGATCTCGACGAAGGCGCCGAAGTCGGTGGTCTTCTTGACCAGCCCGAGGTAGAGCTTGCCGATCTCGGCCTCCTGGGTCAGCTCCTTGATCATCTTGATCGCCCGGTCGCAGGCGTCGCCGTCGGGAGACGCGATCACCACGCGGCCGCTGTCGTCCACGTCGATCTTGCAGCCGGTCTCGTCCTGCATCCCGCGGATCACCTTGCCTCCGGGGCCGATGATGTCGCGGATCTTGTCGGGGTTGATCATGATCGTGTGGATCTGCGGGGCGTAGCGGTTGAGCTGCTCCCGCGGCGCGTCCAGCGCCTCGCCCATGCAGTCGAGGATGTGGTTGCGGCCGGCCTTGGCCTGGGCCAGCGCCTCCTTCATGATCTGGCGGCTGATCCCGGCGATCTTGGTGTCCATCTGGAACGCCGTGATCCCGTCGCGGGTCCCGGCGACCTTGAAGTCCATGTCGCCGAGGTGGTCCTCGTCGCCCATGATGTCGCTGAGGATCCGGTACTCGTCGCCCTCCTTGACCAGCCCCATCGCGATGCCGGCGCAGGGGGCCTCGAGCGGCACCCCGGCGTCCATCATCGACAGCGAGCCGCTGCACACCGTGGCCATCGACGAGCTGCCGTTGGACTCCAGGATGTCGGAGACCACGCGCACCACGTAGGGGAAGTCGTCCTCGGCGGGCATCAGCGGCAGCAGCGAGCGGTGGGCCAGGTTGCCGTGGCCGATCTCGCGGCGGCCGGGGCCGCGCATGAACTTGACCTCGTTGACGCTGAACGGCGGGAAGTTGTAGTGCAGCAGGAAGCGGCGCTCGGCGTCGCCCTCGAGGGCCTCGATGCGCTGCGAGTCCTGGCTGGTGCCCAGCGTGCAGACGCCCATCGACTGGGTCTCGCCGCGGGTGAACAGCGCCGAGCCGTGGGTCCGCGGCAGCACGCCGACGCGCGCGTCGATGGCCCGCACCTGGTCGGGGCCGCGGCCGTCGATCCGCTTGCTCTCCTCGATCAGCATCCCGCGCAGGACCTTCTTGACCAGCTTCTCGAAGCCCGCCTTGGCCTCCTTGGTCCACGCCGCGAGCGCGTCCTCGGCCACGCCGTTGGCGGCGGCGAGCTCGGCGATCGCGGCGTTGCGCGCGGCCTTGACCGCGGCCTTGCGGGCGAGCTTGCCCTCGGTCAGCAGCGCCTCCTTGATCGGCGCGGCGTACTGCTCGGCGATCTGCGCGTGGAGCGCCTCGTCCTCCACCACCGGCGGCAGCTCGATCTTGGCCTTGCCGACCTCGCGGGCCAGCTCCTCCTGGGCGTCCAGGATCGGCAGGATCGTCTGGTGCGCGAAGTCCAGCGCGTCCAGCAGGTCCTCCTCGCTGACCTGCTCGAAGCCGCCCTCGACCATCACGATCGCCTCGCGGGTGGCGGCGACGATCAGGTTGAAGTCGCTGTACTCGCGCTGCTCGAAGGTCGGGAACGCGACCAGCTCGCCGTCGACCCGGCCGATGCGGCAGGCGCCGTAGGGGCCCTTGAACGGCATCGACGACAGCATCACGGCGGTGGAGGCGCCGTTCATCGCCAGCACGTCGGTGTCGTTCTCCTTGTCGTGGCTCATCACGAACGCCACGATCTGCAGCTCGCGGCGGCAGGTCTTGGGGAACAGCGGCCGCGTGGGGCGGTCGATCAGGCGGCTGGTGAGGGTCTCGTACTCGGTGAGCTTGCCCTCGCGCTTGAAGAACCCGCCGGGGATCTTGCCGGCGGCGTGGGTCTTGATGATGTAGTCGCAGGTGAGCGGCAGGAAGTCGATCCCGGGGCGCTCGTCGTCGTCCATCACGAACGTGGTCAGCACGACGCTGTCGCCCATCCGGACCGTGACGGCGCCGCCGGCCTGGCGGGCCATCAGCCCGTTCTCGATGGTCAGGGTGCGACCCTGGATGTCGATCTCTTTGCGGGTGATCTGGAACATGGTTCCCTCTTCTCGGGGCCCCGGCGCGTCGCTGTCGATTGGAGAACGCACGCGGGGGCGTTGCTGCAGTCCCCCCGAGCAACGCCCCCATGGCGCTGCTCCGTTCGGTCGTCTACCCCTGGGGAACCGCTCGGGTGGGGCGCCTCTCAGCGCCCCGGACTCCGGAGCACCGTCACTTGCGGATGCCGAGCGAGGCGATCAGCGTCTTGTACCGCTCGAGATCCTTCCGCTTCAGGTAGTCCAGCAGCCGGCGGCGCTGGCTGACGAGCTTGAGCAGCCCACGGCGGGACGTGTGGTCCTGCTGGTGGGTCTGGAGGTGCTCGGTCAGGTACTGGATGCGGTGGGTCAGCAGGGCGACCTGGACCTCGGGCGAGCCGGTGTCCGAGTCGTGGGTGCGGTACTGCTCGATGAGCTGCTGCTTGTCCTCGGGCGTGAGCATCTCGAACCTCCCGGGAGACCGATGACGCGCCCTCTTCGCGCGCCTGTCGGGAATCCCAGCGACGGGTTCCGGACACACCGGACCGGCACAACCGCCGGCTCGGCGAGGGGAGCAACATAGTGGGAAGTCCCCGGGCTGTCAACGGTTCGCGGCGAGCGACGCTCAGGATGGCAGCACGCGCACGACCTTGAGCACCGGCGCGGCGGGCTCCATCTTGGCCGCCAGGTCGCCGCGGCAGGTGGCCTGCAGCACCGCGAGCGCCCGCCCGTCGGGCCCGCCGCCGATCAGCTGGGCCCCGGCCGCGAAGTCCAGCGCCGCCGCCCCGGCGAGGTCGCCGGCGCGGATCGGTCCACCGCTGCGCAGCCGCTGGCGGGCCGCGTCGCCCAGCGGGAGCTGGGGCAGCCCCACCGCGCGGGAGACCGGGACCAGCGCGTCGCCCAGCCGCTCGCTCCACCACGCCGTGGCCTCCTGGTGGGGCCAGCGCCAGCGGCGCTCCGCGTCGGGCGCGGTGCGCTCCGCCTCCTCCTCGCGGAAGCGGGTCCCGAGCTCGTCCAGCGCGTCCAGCGAGATCGCGTCCTGCAGCGGGAAGTGCCCCGAGCCCTCGCGCACCAGCTCGCTGAGGTGCGCGCCGCAGCCCAGCGCGGCCCCGATCTCGTCGACCATCACCCGCACGTAGGTCCCCGCCGAGCAGTGCACCCGGAAGCGGACGTCGGGCAGGTCCACCGCGAGCACCTCGACGGCGTGGATCGTGATCGCCTTGGGCTTGCGCTCGACCTCGATGTTCTGGCGGGCCAGCTTGTACAGCCGCTCGCCGCCGACCTTGACCGCCGAGTACATCGGGGGGATCTGCTCGATCTCGCCGACGTAGGCGAGCACCGCGTCTCGCACCTGCTGCTCGGTGAGGCCGTCCACGGGGTGCTCCCCGAGCACCGCCCCGGTGGGGTCCAGCGTGTCGGTGGTGACCCCCAGCCGCATCACCCCCTGGTAGCGCTTGTCGTCGGCGGTGAGCAGCGACGCGACGCGGGTCGCCGAGTTGACGAGCAGCGGCAGGACGCCCGTGGCGAAGGGGTCCAGCGTCCCGCCGTGGCCCAGCTTGTGGATCCGCATCGAGGCGCGGGCACGGCTGACGGCTTGCTGGCTGGTGATGCCCGCGGGCTTGTCGAGGATCACCACGCCCTGGAGGTGGGGGTTGCGCAGGCGGTCACGGCGTCCCACTCAGGTCTCCTCGTTCTCGTCCTCGGTCTCGGCCGGATCGCCGGACCGCTCGGACTCGGTCTCGCCCCGTTCCCGCTGCCGCTCCCGGTCCTCGGCGACGACGCGGTCGATCATCAGGCGCACGTCGGTGGCCTCGTGGAGCACGTGGTCGTGGACGAAGCGCAGCTCCGGGATCTGGCGCAGCCGCAGCTGGCGGCCCAGCTGGCGGCGCACGTAGCCGCCGGCGCGCTCGAACGCGTCCCGGGCCTGCTCGGCGCGCGACTGGTCGGACAGCAGGGTGAACAGCACCCGGGCGTGGCGGCAGTCGGCGGACAGCTCCACGCGCGTCACCGCGGCCCCCTCGAGGCGGGGGTCCTTGAGGCTGCGCCGCAGCATCTCGTTGATCTCCTGGCGCAGCAGGCTCGCCAGCCGATCGCTCCGCGGGGTGGTCACGCCGTCCTCCTTCCCGGGGCGCGCAAGATGCGCGACGCTCCCGGGCGTGTCAACCCGCCCGGCTCACTGGAGGCTCTCCAGCTCCTGGGGACGGATCTTCCAGACCTGGATCTCGTCGAACGTGTCGGCGCCCTTGTCGCTGCGGATCAGCGAGATCTGGCGCATCCCCCAGTGGTGGACCAGGCGGCACTCCAGCGTCGCGTCCAGGCAGCGCGGGACCTGCAGCGGGAACCCGGTGACGCCCATCGCGGTGGTGATGTCCAGCGCGTGGTCGAAGCGCACCGAGACGTAGTAGATCTCCCCGTCGTAGAGCCCGATCGTGCGGTCCGCGTAGCGCACCTCGGTGGTCCCGGCGAAGTCCCCGTCGCCGCGGCCGATCTCCTCGCCGAGCTGGTCGGCGACGACCGCGGGGTCGAGGGAGTCGAACCGCCGGCCCGCGAGGTACGGGACGTCCACCAGCAGCCCCTCGCGCTTCTCGTAGGGGGCGACCGCCGACTGGGCGGAGGCCTGCTCGGCCTCCTCGATCAGGCTCGGCTGGCGCGGCTCGGCGCGGCAGGCCAGCAGGGACAGGCACCACAGCAGCAGGACGGCACGTCGCATGGGGGGAGAGTAGCACGCCCCTACCGCTCCGCGCCCGAGGGCGGTATACGTCCCGGGATGGGCGACGATCACGACCGGCGGCGAGGCGACCCGGCGCCCGAGGGGGCGGCCGGGGGAGAACCGATCTCCACCACCGACGCGGTGGCCGGGCGCCACGTCCTGCCTCCGGGGTACGTCCCGCCCCCCCCCGGGCGGCGCTTCGTCAACCCCTACATCGCACGGCTCGCCGAGTACCCGGAGCTGATCCTCGATGGCCAGGCCGCCGAGGCGCTGCGCGGCCGCTGGGCCGGGGCGTTCCCCTCCCCCGGGCCGCTGGAGGTCGAGATCGGCAGCGGCAACGGGTTCTACCTCCAGGGACTGTGCGAGCGGCACCCACGGCGGCGCTTCGTCGGGCTCGAGATCCGCTACAAGCGCGTCTGGATGGCGGCGCGCAAGCTGGACCGCGCCGGGCTGCCCAACGGGCGGGTGGTGCTGTTCCACGCCGGCTACCTGGCGCGGCTGTTCGCCCCCGGCGAGGTGTCGCGGTTCCACCTCAACCACCCCGACCCGTGGCCCAAGGACCGCCACGCGCGCAACCGGCTGATCAACCCCGCGTTCTGTCGCACGGTCGCCGAGCTGCTCCCCACCGGGGGCCGGTTCGTGGTCAAGAGCGACTGCATGCCGTACGTGGACGAGCTGCGCCGCGGGTTCGCCGGCCTGCCGGTCGAGGAGGAGGCGTTCACCGCCGACCTGCACCGCCCCGGAGAGCCGCTGGCCGAGGGCAACATCCTGACCAACTACGAGCGCAAGTTCGTTCAGCGCGGCCTGCCGGTCTTCCTCATGAGGCTGCTCAAGACCGGCTGACGCTGGCGCCAGTCCCCCTCGTCGCGCTCGGCGGCGACGAGGTACTCGATGCCCTCGAGCCGCACCCGCGACTGGGCCCCGAGGGTCTGGATCACGTGCGACGCGTAGTAGTTGCCGATCCGCGCGCAGACCGGCAGCGGCAGCTCGCGGCAGATCCCGTACAGGAAGCCGGCCTGGAACGCGTCGCCCGCGCCGTTGAGGTCCAGCGGGCTCTCCACCGGCATCGTCGCCACGCGCAGCACCTTGCCGCCGGCCCGCAGCAGGCAGCCCTCGGCGCCGAGCTTGACGACCACCACCTCGGCGTGCTGCTCGAGCTCGGCGCCGAGGTCGTCCACGTCGTCGGAGTCGTGGGAGAACCGCAGCGCCTCGTCGCGGTTGGCGAACACGACGTCGACGCCGTCGGCGAGGCACTCGTGGATCGCCTCGACGCGGCGATCGAGCAGCGCGGCGTCGGCCAGGTCGAACGAGACCTTGTGGCCCAGGCTGCGGGCCTTGCGCTGGGCCTTGCGGGCGGCGGCGGCGATGGGGTGGTCGCCGCGCAGCTCGTAGGCGCTGAAGTGCAGGAAGCGGGTCTCGGCCAGCACCTGGTACAGCACCTCGTAGGGCATCAGCTGCTTGCAGACCCCGAAGTCGACGCCGAAGGTCCGCTCGCCGTCGGGCGTGATCAACGTGTAGGCGATCCCGCTGCGGCCGTCCTTGATCGAGACGAAGGTGTCGATCTGGTCCTCCCGCAGCTGGTGGATGTAGCGGTAGCCGTTGTCGTCGTTGCCCACGCAGCCGATGAACGCGCAGCGCAGGTTGAGCCGCGAGGCGCCGTGGGCGGTGTTGGCCGGGGAGCCGCCGGCGCAGACGATCACGTCGTCCGGGCGGGCGGCGAAGGTCCGCTCCAGCCGCTTGCGCAGGCCGTGGTCGACCGCGAAGCTGCGGCCCCGGACCAGCCCGAGGCGCTCGACCTCCTCGTCGTCCACCGCGAGCAGGTAGTCGGTCAGCGCGTCGGAGATCGCGCAGATGTCGTAGCGGTACGCGTTCATTCCGCTCTGCGTCCTCCGGTTCCGGGACGGAACCTCTCTGCGTCCTCGCGCGCCCCGGATCGGCGCGCCCTACCTCAGGGTGGCCTTCCAGCCTCCACCGGGGGCCGGCTCGAGCAGCAGCCCGACCGAGCCGCCGGCGGGGACCTCGACCGTCCCGCTCCACAGCGTGCCGGCCCCGGCGTGGTGGACGCGCAGCAGCCAGCGGCCGGCCGGCACCTCCACCGCGGACAGCGGAGCATACCGATCGTTCCAGCCCGGCGCATCCAGGTGCACCAGCCCGGTCCCGCCCTGGACCACGACGGTGAGCTGCCCGACGTCCTCGCCCGTCGCCACCGCTGCGCGGGGCGCGGGGGTGGGGTCCGGCGCCGCGCCGGTCGCCGTGGGGGGCTCCTCGGCCACCGCCACCGCGGCGCCCGGGGCGATCCCGGACGGCCCGGTCGCGGCAGCCGGGCCGTGGTCGAGGCCGGGCGCGAGCGTCGAGCCCGGGGCCGGCGGGGCCGGCTCCCCGGCGGCGTCTCCGTCCGAGGCGCGGTGCGGGTCCTCGCTTGCCGGCGAGTCCTCCGCCGGGGGGACCTCGTCCGGTCCGCCGGCGGGCTCCGCGGGACGCTCCCACGGGGACCACAGCACCACCAGCACGGCGGCGAGCCCGACCGCGGCGACGGCCAGGGCGGCCCACGGGCGCGGCCGAGGACGCGGCTCGGCCGGCGCCTCCAGCGGGGCCGGGGGGGGCGGCGCCGCGTCGGCGCGGGTCACCAGCGTCTGGGTCCGGGGGGCCGGCGGGGGCCGCGTCTCGGCGGCGGGCGGCGGCGTCCCGGCGGCGGCCTCGGGGCGCACCAGCGCCACCAGCTCGGCCAGCCGCTCCTGCCCCTCGTCCGGTCCGTGGGACCACGGCGCCAGCGCCGCCCGCATCGCCCGCGCGTCGGCGTGGCGATCCCGGGCCGCCGGCTGCAGCGCCCGGCGCAGCGGCTCGTGGAAGTCGGCGGGGATCGCGTCACCGGCCCGGTCGATCTGCTCCAGCGCGCCGCGGCGGGCCGCCTCCAGCACGACCAGCTCCGCGTCCCCCTCCAGCGCCCGGCGCCCGGCCAGCATCTCGAACAGCACCAGGCCCGTGGCGTACAGGTCGCCGGCCGGCCCCACCGGCTCGCCGCGGGCCTGCTCGGGGCTCATGTACGGCAGCTTGCCCTTGAGCCCGCCCTCCGTGGCCTCGCCGCCGAGCGCGGTGCGCGCGATGCCGAAGTCGGTCAGCCGCACCCGCCCGTCGCGGGCGACCAGCACGTTGGTCGGGCTGATGTCGCGGTGCACGATCCCCAGCGGCGAGCCGTCGTCGCCGCGCACGCCGTGGGCGTAGTGCAGCGCGGACAGCACCTCGCGGGCGACGTGGCCGGCCAGCCGCGGCGGGAAGCGCACCCCCGACGCCCGGGCGGACTCCAGCAGGAGGGCCAGGTCGCACCCGTGCACGCGCTCGAGCACGATGAAGTAGTCGTCGCCCTCGCGCCCGAGCTCCAGGACCTGCACCACGTTGGGGTGATCGAGCCGCACGGTCAGCTTGGCCTCGCGGATCAGCAGGTCGACGAACCGCCGGTCCCGCGTCAGGTGCGGGTGGATCCGCTTGACCACCACCGGCTTGCGGAACCCCTGCACCCCCGCCGCGACCCCGGCGTAGACCACGGCCATCCCGCCGCGACCCAGCTCCTCGTGGAGCTCGTAGCGCCCCAGCTGCTCGATCACGGCCCCTCCCCGTCCAGCGACCCCGGGTCCTCCCCGGCGCTGCGGGCGGCGGCGACGACCCGGCGCAGCGAGATCTGGTCGATCCACAGGAAGGCCAGGCCGGCGCCGACGATCAGCACGACCTGCGTGACGTGCAGCACCACGGCGTACGCCGCGGCGGGCTCCTTGTCGATCCCGTACAGCGCCAGGGCGCCGATCGTGAAGGCCTCGAACACGCCGGCGAAGGCCGGCGGCGCGGGCAGCATCACGCCCACGACGAGCATCACCAGCACCACCAGCGCCGCCACCGGTCCGAGCTCGAACCCGAACGCCCGGCACATCAGCCACATGCTCGTCACGTTGGCGGCCCACAGCCCCGCCGTGCTCCCCAGCAGGGCCAGGGCCAGCCGCGGGTCGCGCATCGTCCGCACGCCGTCGAGGAACGACTGCATCAGGCCGGCCAGCCGGCGCGCCAGGCCCCGGTGGACCCACCCGACGATCGCCTCGGTCCAGCGTACCGCGCGGTCCTGCAGCACGACGAAGGCCACCAGGCAGCCGGCGAACGGGACCAGGGCGATGGTGATTGCGGTGCGCCCCTCCTCGACGAACCGCACCTCCCAGTCGCCCACCACGAAGTGGTCCAGCGGCAGATCGGCGAACAGCACCGCGACGGTGAACATCGCCGCCAGCGCGAGGATGTCCAGCGTCCGCTCCACGACGATGGTGTACATCCCCGAGCCGAACGGCACGTCGCGGCGCTCGAGCAGCAGGTAGGGCCGGGCGAACTCGCCGAGGCGGAACGGCAGCGCCTGGATCGCGAGGAACCCCACCGAGGTGATGCTCAGCAGATCGCGGAACGGGACCGGCTCGACGCGGTTGACGATCTGCCCCCAGCGGAACGCACGCCCGGCGTGGAGGAAGACGTAGGACAGCGTGGACAGCGCGTACCACCCGGGGTGGATGCCGCGCACCGCCTTCCAGAACTCGCCGAAGTCGATGTCGTAGAACACCAGCGCCAGGAAGCCGGCGCCCACCAGCAGGCTGATCGAGAAGCGCAGCAAGCGCTTCCATCCCCCGGCCTCGCGGGGGGTCTCGGCGGAGCGCTCGCTCACCGCCTCCTCGCCGTGCTCCAGGCCAGCGCCAGCGCGAGCAGCGCCAGCACGCCCGCGCCGCTGCGGCGCCCCACGGCGCAGCTCGCGCCCAGGTCGTCGTGCGGGTCGGTGCGCTCGAGGTACTCGTCGAGGTTGGTCACCCCGTCCAGGTCGGGGTCCTCGAGGGAGTCGTCGCGGGACGGCTCGAGGAAGTGCAGCCACTCCCAGACGTCCGACATCCCGTCGCCGTCCAGGTCCTCGGGCAGGGTCAGGTCGTGCTCCGCCCCGCCCCCGGCCTCGAGCTCCAGCAGCTCGGCCTCCTCCGGCCGGCGGCCGTCGCCGCTGTAGGTCGTGACCCAGCCCGGATCGCCGCCGCAGTACCGGTAGGGCTCCGCCGACAGGGTGTAGCGGCCGGGCCGCATCCCGGTCATCGCGAACGCCCCGTCCTCGTCGGCGCTGACCGCCAGCATCGACGGCTGACCCGCCTCCTCGGGCAGCGCGGTGACGTAGATCCGGCCCAGCGGGACCTGGCCCTCGCGCTGGCGCACCTGGCCGGTGAGGGTCGCCGCGGGGGGACACGCGACGGGTCCCAGGTCGAGGTCCTCGCCGGCCTCCACGGCCAGCAGCGTGGCCTCGGCGATGCTGGCACACAGCGCGTCGCCGCAGACGTAGCCCGCCAGGGACGCGTCGTCCCCGGGCAGCACGTAGAAGTAGTACTCGGCGGGGCCGAGCTGCGACAGGGTGAAGCGCCCGTCCTCGAGCGACCAGCTGGTGGCCGAGACGCCGGACAGCGGGACCGCCTGGACCATCCCGCCCTCGAGCGGCTGCCCCCCGGCCTCGAGCGTCCCGGAGACCGTCGCCTCCGCGGGGAGCTCGAACGCCAGCCCGGAGACCACCTCGTCCTCCTCGAGCGCCACCGGATCGGCCGGTGCCAGGGAGCCGTGGCCCGCGGCGGTGAGCTCCAGCGCGTACTCCCCCGGCGCCAGCCCGCCGAGGGCGAACGTGCCGTCCGCCTGGATCGAGACGCTGGACTGGATCCAGGGCTCGAGGCGGTGCACCGCCTCGACGACGCCCCCCGACACGGGCGCGCCCTGGTGGTCCGCGACCGAGCCGCTGATCACCGCACCCGTGGGGACCTCGACGTCGATCAGCGTCGTCTGCCCGCGGATCGCCCCCACCGGCACCGCGTCGGTCGGGCTGTAGACGCCGGGGTGGTAGATCACCGGCCGCCCCGGGGCGGAGATCTTCAGCTCGTAGTGGCCCGGCACCGGGTTGAGCGTCTCGGGATCGTCGATCGCCGAGTCGAGGCCGACGATCCGGAACGCCCCCTCGGCGTCGGTGTAGGTCGTCGGGTCGAGGTTGTTGTTGTAGTAGTCCAGCCCCTTGACGTCGACGCGCGCCTGCTCGATCGGCTCGCCGCTGACGGCGTCGGTGACGGTGCCCTCGATGGCGCCGCCGTGGGGCAGCTGGAAGTCGACCCCCTCGGCCACCGCCCCGCCGCGCAGGTCGAGCAGCCGCCCGGTGCAGTAGAAGTACGTGTCGCTGTAGTACGCGCCGATGAAGTCCTGGCCGTCCAGCGGCCACGCCTTGACCCGATAGAACCCCGGGGTCAGCCCGGTCGCGGTGTAGTAGCCGTCGGGGTCCGTGACGAACACCTCGTAGCGCGCCTGGACGTCGAACGGCACCACCGAGATGTCGGCGATCGGATCTCCCTCCGGGTAGCTCACCACCCGGCCCCGGATCTCGGAGGTCGCTCCCTCGCGGGGCGTGATCGTCGGACCGTCGCCGGGACCGCCGCCCGGCACGGGCTGGCACGCCGCGAGCCCGACCGCGGCGACGAGGGCGAGCAGCACCGGGGTGGAGCGGATCAAGAGCCGGCCGCCTCGAGGGTCCGCGAGGGGGCGTCCGCGGTCCGGTCGCCGCGCCGCGGCTCCTCGCGGGCCGGGTCGTCCCCCTCGCGGGCCGGGTCGTCCCCCTCGCCGTCGTGGGTCGCGTCACGGCCGTCCCGGGCATGCGCCAGCTCGGCGTCGACGCGCTCGGCGAGGGCAATCGCGAAGCGGAACGCCTTGGTGCTGGTCGCCCGCTCCAGGTGACGGATCCGGTCGCGGTCGGTGTGGACCGGGGTCGCCGGGCGCCCGCGGCGCAGCGCCTTGAGCGTCACGGCGGCGTAGCCGTGGCGGGTGGCGACGCCGGCGTCGCCGAGCCCGATGATGCGCACCGGCCGGACGTCGCGGAACGGACGGGTGCGGGCCAGGGCGGCGGCGTGGCCGGGCATCAGCGGGTGGTACGGCAGCTCGCCCGGGACCCGCTCGCCGGTGGCGAAGTGCAGGTCGCCGGCGCCCACGTCGTCCAGGTTGATCACGAACGTCCGCGCGCGCGGCAGCTTGCGGCCGAAGCTGGTCAGGAACGCGTCCATCCCCCCGCAGTCGGCCTCGCGCGAGCCGGTGACCAGGAACACCACCTCGGCGTTGCGCAGCGGGGACGCCGCGAAGTGCTCGGACAGCGCCGCGAGCACCGCCAGCCCCGAGGCGTTGTCGTTGGCCCCGCGGGCCGGGCGGGGGCGCATCCAGTCCAGCGCGAGCAGCACGATCAGGGCGAAGAACCCGACGGTGACGAGCAGGAAGCGATCGAGGATCTCCAGCTGGATCCCGGGCAAGCGCAGCAGGATCAAGGCCACCTGGGCCCAGGCGACCGCGAGCACGACGCGCATCGGGTGGGTCTTGAGCCGCCCTGCCGCGCCGTGGAACAGGCCGCCGAGCCAGCGGTTGTGGATCAGGCCGCGGCGGGCCACGTCCCCGTGGGCCACGAACACGACCAGCGAGGTGTCCTCGTCCACCTCGCGACGCATCCGGGCGATCAGGTTGCTGGAGACCTCCTTGGGCACGAACCAGCGCAGCAGCCGCCCGCGGAACACCGTCTCGCCGTACAGCGACACCAGCACGACGCCCGTGACGACGAGCCCGGCCAGCGCGCCGTCGACCGCGTGGTGGCCGGCCAGCAGCCCCCCGGCGACCAGCAGCAGCCCGTGGGCCAGCCACAGCAGCGCCGGGTTGGTGTGGCACACGCAGCCCTCGACCCGCGCCAGGTACCCGCGGCGCTGGAGCAGCCCGGCCATCGCCTCCTGCGCGGCGCGCTCGCCCACGCCGCCCGCGGTGCGATCCTCGAACTGCTCGAGCTGCTCGATGAAGGGCCGAACCTCCACGGCGGGTCTCCTCGGGCCAACTGTAGCATGGCGCGGGGGCCGGCAGCGGCTATCATCCCCGGTCGAGGAGGCGCCCGTGGAGCGCATCGTGGAGTGCCTGCCGTTCGCCGCCGAGGGGCACGAGTTCCTGCTGGCGATCCCCAGCTCGGCGATCTTCGAGGTCGACCCCGAGGTCGCCTCGTGGGTCCGTCGGGCGCGGGCGCGAGCGGAGGCACCGCCCGCGATCCCGCCCGAGGTCGCCACCCCGCTGCGGGCGCTCGGCCTGCTGGTCGCGGACGGGGCCCCGACCCCGGCGCTGCCCGACCCGGTCCCGCTCGGCGCCCCGCTGCAGACCCTGGTGCTGCACCTGACCCACCGCTGCGGGATGCGCTGCGACTACTGCTATGCGGAGCCGGGTGGCGCTCGGGGACGGGGCGGCGCGGGGGGCGCCCGGCCGGCCGAGATGACGCCGGAGCGCGCGCGGGCGGCGGTGGACTTCCTGTTCGATCAGGCGGCGCCCGAGGGGCCGCTGGGGATCACGTTCTTCGGCGGCGAGCCGCTGCTCAACCTGGCGGGGCTGCGCGCCGCGGCGGACCGCGCGCGACGCCGCGCCGACGCCGCCGGCCGCCCGGTGCGGTTCTCGATCACGACCAGCGCCGTCCCGCTGCCCGCCGGCGCGGTGTCGCTGCTCGCCGAGCTCGGCGCCGAGGTGACGGTCTCGCTGGACGGGCCGGCGGCGATCCACGACGCACACCGGCGGCTCCCCGGCGGCGAGGGCAGCTACCGGACGACCGTGGACGGGCTGCGGCGGCTCGCGGCACGCCTGCCGGTGCACGGTCGCGCGACGCTGACGCGGCGGGCGCCCGACCCGGTGCCGGTGGTCGAGCACCTGCTGTCGCTGGGGATGGTCAGCGCCGGCGTCTCCACCGCCGACGTGCCCCCGGGGCCGCTGGCCTTCGACGACGAGGCCCACGAGATCCTCGGCGCCGGGCTGGAGGTCCTCGCCGCACGGTACCTCGACGCGCTCCGTGCCGGCGGGCACCTGGGGTTCGCCAACCTGGACGGGTTGCTGCGCACCCTGCACCGCGGGACCCACCGCGCGCTGCCCTGCGGCGCCGGGGTACGGCTCGCGGCGTGCGACACCGACGGCACGCTGTACCTCTGCCACCGGCTGACCGGCGATCCGGCCCACGCCCTGGGCTCCCTCGCCACCGGCCTGTCCCCCGACCGCCCGGCGCGGCTGCGCGCCGCGAGCCTGCAGCGGCGCCCCGGGTGTGCGGACTGCTGGGCCCGTCATCTGTGCGGCGGGGGCTGCCACCACGCCCGCGCGCTGGCCGCCGCCGCGGGGCGCGAGCGGCCCGACGCCTGCCGCTGGCTGCGGCGCTGGTTCCGTACCGGCCTGGAGGTCTACGGCGCGGTGGCCGTCGAGCGGCCGGACGTTCTGGACAAATGGATCGATCCGCTCCCCCCCTGCGGAGTAGAGTAGGCCCGATGGCCGGACGGATCCGCCCCCTCAACCGCAAGGCCCGGCTGCTCGCCGGCGAGGCCCACGGCGACGTGCGCGGGCAGGCGTTCAGCGAGTGCTCCTCGGTCTTCGCGCCCGGCTGGGAGGTCGGCGAGTTCGGACAGCCCGATCCCTGTCCCTGGAAGCACGACCTCGAGATGTGCTGGGCGACCTGCTACTGGACCGGCCAGGTGCCGGACATGTACATGTACCCCGAGTGGCTCGGCGCCTGTGCCAACATCAACCAGGACTGGCGCGACCTGTGCACCATCCCCGATCACTGATCCGCCGCGCCGCCCGGTCGGCCGCCCCGCTGCTGCTCGCCGCGCTCCTCGCGGCGGTTTCCGCCGGGCCACTGCGCGCCGAGACGGCGTGGGTCGCCAGCACCGCGATCCAGCTCGTCGATCTCGACTCCGGGGCCCTCGCGGGGCAGCTCGTCGTGGCCGCCGACCAGGTGGTCGAGCAGATCGCGTTCGACCCGGCCGGCGACACCGCGCTGGTGGCCTCGATGGGGGGCCTGTTCCCGGTGGACCCCGACACCCTCGAGGTCGGCGCGCCGTGGTCGCCGCGGCCGACCTGCTCGGTGGCCCGCGCCGCCGCGGCCGACCGCGCCGTGGCGCTGCACCTGCTGCCCCCCGGGGAGGGGCTGGCCAACCGCGAGCGGGGCATCCCCTCGACGGTCACGCTGCAGGTCTACGAGGCCTCCAGCGGGACCCCGCTGGCCGCCGCGGAGGTCCACGGCCGGCCACTGCGCGCGGCGATCGCGCCCGACGGCGACCGGATCTACGTGCTCGACTCCAACGAGGCGCGGCTGTCGGTCTACGACGGGGCCGCCCGCCCGCTGGGCGAGGTCGACCTGGCCCCCGACGGCGCGGCGCCGGCGCTGTGCACCGACCTGGCGCTGGCCCCCGACGGCGCCTCGCTGGCCGTGATGCGCCGCGGCCCGGGCGGCGCGGCGCTGCTGGTGGTCCACCCCCGCGACCCGGTGGCGAGCAGCGCGGTGCGCATCGAGCCGCTGGGCGCCGAGCCCCAGGCCCGCGGCGTGGCGCAGGCCCCCGACGGCGCGATCTTCCTGTCCGCGATCGGGCACCTGGCCCGCTACCACGCCGACCGGCCGGGCGCCCTGTGGCGCGACGTCGGGCACCAGTTCTCGCTCGTCGCGGTGACCCCCAGCGGGCGGCACGTGGTGATGGCGACGCCGACCTTCGACGAGGCCCGCGGGACCGGCGCGGTGCTGGTCGCGGACCCCGAGGGCAACCCGCTGCGGGTGATCGAGCTGACCGGGCTGTCGCCCTACACCCTCGCCATCCAGCCGTGAGCGCGCGCCCCGGCTGGCCCGGCCGCCCCCCCGGCCTGTCGCTGCACCTCGGGCCGGACCTCGAGCGGACGCCGACCGTCCCCCGGTGGGTCCCCGAGCCGCGCCGCGTCGACCGCGTCCGCACCGGCTCGTCGCTGTGCCCGCGGCTGCTGTCGCCCCCCGACCGGCTGCGCCACGCCGCCCACGCCGCGCAGCGCAGCGCCGCCCGGCTGGAGCTGGAGACCCCCCCGCTGGGCGACCGCGACCTCGACCGGCTGCGGCGCCTGCTGGATCGCCTCGACCAGGTCGCGCCGCGGGCCGAGGTGGTGGTCAACGACTGGGGGGCGCTGCGCGTCGTGCGCCGCGAGCACCCCTCGCTGGTGCCGGTGATCGGGCGGGTCCTGCACCGCCAGATGCGGGACCCGCGGATCCCCGCGGTCGATCCCGCGCGCCTGGGCCGCTGGCCGGTCACGTGGGGCCGCGGCGCCGCCACGTCGCCGTCGTGGATCGCGCTGGTCCGCCGCTGGGGCGTCGGCCGGATCGAGCTCGACTGGCCGCTCCACGGGCTCGACCGGGCCGCCTGGCGCGACCCCGGGGTGGCGCTGTCGCTGCACCTGCCGCTGGCGCTGGTCGCCGCCGGCCGCAGCTGCCTGCTGCGCGACCCCCGCGGCGCCGTGGATCGCGCCGACGGGGGCGACCGCTGCGACCGGTCGTGCACCCACACCGCCGTGCACCTCGAGGCGCCGTGGACGACGTCCGCGGCGGGCGCCCCGGCCGAGGTCCTACGGCTGGGCAACGCCGAGCTGGTGCGGCTGCCCGCGGAGACCCGCGAGGCCGCGCTGGCGTGGGCCGCGGACCCGGCGGGGCCGGACCGCGTGGTGCTGTTCCCGGAGGAGCCGTGAGCGTCGCGATCCTGGCCCCCTGCGCCTCGGCCGACGAGGTCGAGCCGCTGGTGCGGGCCGGTGCCGGCGAGCTGTACTGCGGGGTCTACGACGAGGCCTGGGCACGGCGCTGGGGCCTGGGGGCGTGGCCCAACCGGCGCGGCCCGGGGCCCGGCAACCTGGGCAGCCTCGACGAGCTGCGCGCGCTGGGCGCGGCCGCCGGCGGCGAGGGGGTGCCGGTGTACCTGACGCTCAACGCCCCGTACTACGCCCCCGAGCAGGAGGACGCGGTGGTGCGCCTGGCCCACGAGGCCGCGGCGGGCGGCTGGGTCGCGGGGCTGGTGATCGGCGACCCCGGGGTGCTGGCCCGGCTGCGCGCCGAGGGCGTCGCCGCGCGGCTGGTGGCGAGCACGCTGTGCACCGCGCGCAACGCCGAGGCGGTGCGGTTCCTGGCGGAGTGCGGCGCCGCCCGCGTGATCCTCAGCCGCGAGCTGTCCGTCGCGGAGATCGTCGCGCTGCGCGGCGCGGTGCCCGGCACCGAGCTCGAGGTCTTCGTGCTCGGCGACGCCTGCGCCTTCGAGGAGGGCAGCTGCGCCACCGCGCACACGCTCCCCGATCACGGCGTGTACTGCATGACCCCGTGGCGCTGCCGCGGCGCGGACCCGGCCGTGGAGCACGCGGTGGAGCAACACCGCCTGCGCCTGGCGAGCCTGGCGCCGCGGGGCTACGGGCCCCGCAGCGGGCTGCCGCTGGGCCCCTGCGGGCTGTGCGCGCTGCCCGAGCTGGCCGCCGCGGGGATCGACTCGGTCAAGATCGTCGGGCGCGAGGCGCACCCGTACCGCAAGGTCCGCTCGGTGCAGATGGTGCGCCACGTGCTCGACGGGCTCGACGAGGGGGGGGCCGACGAGGCGCGGCGGCGGGCGCTGGCGCTGCGGGACGACCCCGGGGGCTGCCGCGCCGGGCTGTCGTGCAGCTTCCCCGAGCTGCGCCCGCGGTGACCCCCGTTTTTGCTACGATGACTCCCCGTGAGCGGGCGCTCCGTTCCCATCGCGGTGATCGACAGCGGCATCCACGCCGGCCACCCGCACCTCGCCGGCGTCCCGGTGGAGGGGCTGGCGGTGACCTCCGGGAGCGGCGGCCTGGGGCTGGTCCCCGACGACCGGGACGTCCACGGCCACGGCACCGCGGTCGCCGCCGCCATCGCGCGGCGCGGGGCGCCGGTGCGTCTGATCGGGGTCCGCGTGCTCGACCGCGCGCTGCGCTGCGAGGCCGCGGCCCTGGCGTTCGCGATCGAGGCCGGCGCGCGACGCGGGGCGGTGCTGATCAACTGCTCGCTGGCGACGGACGCGGAGGGCGCGCGTGATCCCCTCGCCGCGGCGGTGGCGCGGGCCGGCGAGCGGGGCGCGTGGGTCGTGGCGGCGGCGCCGGCGACGGGCCGGGGCTGGCCCGCCGATCTGGACGGCGTGATCGCCGCGGTCGCCGAGCCGGGCTGTCCCCCCGGGCGTTGCGTCCCGCGCGGCCCGCTGCGGTTCGGGGCCCACGGCGCGGCCCGTCCGCCGGAGGGGCGACCGCGGGCCGGCAACCTGGCCGGGAACAGCCTGGCCGCGGCGCACCTGACCGCGCTGGCGGCGGAGCTGGTCGCCGGCGGCGGGATCGACTCGGTGGCCCGGCTCGCCGGAGAGCTGGCGGATCGCTTCGGCGGGGGGCAGCGGAGAGGAGGGCACGGCTGATGCCCGCATGGCGCTGGTTGGTGGCGGTGGGGTTGGCGTGGTGCGCGGTGGCGGGGGTGGCGGGCGCCAACCAGGGCGACATCATGGGGCTCGGGGCCGCGGCGATGGGCCGCGGGGGCGGCGGCGTGGCGATCGCCGACGACGTCTTCGCGCTGTACTACAACCCCGCGGGGATGGCCCAGGGCAACGGCGGGTTCTCGTTCGGCGCCCACGGCGGCCACATGCGGTTCCAGGGCTTCCCGCCGATCGCGTGGGACGCCACCAACGACGGGATCATCAACCCCGACAACCCGTACGACCGGTGGACCGTCAGCGAGGACGACTACGACGACCCCAGCGGCTACCACGCCGGGCTGGTCAAGGGCTACACCAAGTGGCTGCGGCTGGGGCTGTGCCTGTCGCTGCCGTGGAAGCGGATCATCTCCGTCGAGCAGGTCGACCCCTACCTCCCCTACTACGTCCGCTGGAAGAACCGGCCCCAGCGGATCAGCCTCTACGCCGGCCTCTCGGTCCAGCCGATCGACGGGCTGGCGTTCGGGTTCTCGCTGGCGATCCTGGCGCGCTGCAAGCTGGTCCTCGACTTCGACCTCGACGCGGCGATCAACGACGAGCAGCTGCAGAACGGCACCGACGAGACGCTGGTCCTCGACTTCGACGTCAACCCCCGCTACATCGAGCTCGACGTGCGCCCGGCGTTCGCCCCGATCGCCGGCTTCCGGCTGGACATGAAGCTGTTCACCGACAAGCTCGCCGGGTGGAGCTGGGGGTTCGTCTACCGCCACCCGATCAACCTGCTGATCGAGCCGACGATCCTGGGGCTCAACCTGTACGGCAAGGCCGAGGACATCGGCTCGCTGGAGACGATCATCATCCCGCTGCAGGCGCGGGTGTTCTTCACCATCCTGGACTACTTCACGCCGCGCCAGATCGCGTTCGGCACCGCCCTGCGCAAGGAGCGCTTCAGCGCGTACGTCGACGTCTCGTGGAACCAGTGGTCCAAGGCGCTGCCCAGCGTCGGCCGGATCAACGAGACCGACACCGACGTCAAGATCGGCCTGATCGACCTCGACCCCACCGCCTACAACGCCCGCGACTACGATCCGCTGGGCTGGAAGGACACCTGGATCCTCCGCGTCGGCGGGGAGCTCACGCCGCCGGAGATGCCGATCCCGAACAAGCTCCGGTACCTGGGCTTCACCGTCCGCTTCGGCTACGCCTACGACCCCACGTGGGTCCCCGAGCAGACCGGGCTGACCAACTTCATGGACAGCGACCACCACGTGTTCTCCCTCGGCGGCGGGGTCCGCGCCGCCGACCCGTTCGAGTGGATCGACGGGCCGATCAAGCTCGACGCGTTCCTCCAGATCCAGAAGATGGTCGAGCGGACCCACACCAAGGACGCCAGCCTCGTCGCCGCGGACGGCAGCGTCCCGCCGGGGTATCCGCTGACGGGCGAAATCGTCAGCGACGGGATCGTGATCGCGGCGGGGGGGACGGTCACGTTCGTGTATTGACCCGTCTCGCTCCAAATCCCCGCGCAGATCAGGAAGAAGGAGGGTTCTCACGCAAAGGCGTAAAGTCGCAAAGAGCGGTAGGAGAACCAAGGACAATCTCCCTTCGACGGCCCCCCTCCGTGGGGCCCCTTCTCTTCTCCTCCCTTTGCGCCTTTGAGCCTTTGCGTGAGAACCCTCCGCGCCTCTGCTCCCTTTGCGCCTTCTCCTCACTCTGTCCCCGATCCTCCCCGCTCCAGCGTCTCTGTATCGACGCCTCGATACAGCCCATACCTGGAGAGTCGCCATGAGCCGCCGGATCGTCGCCGCCCTGCTCCCCGCATTGCTGCTGCTCGCCGCCCCCGGCTGCGAGATGCCGGACCCCGAGGCCGAGCTCGACGCCCGCATCGCCGAGATCATCGGCGGCGAGGTGGACGAGGACGACGAGTACCTGCCGGTGGTGGCGATCTACTTCTTCATCACGGTCTGGGAGGGCGGGCTGTGCTCGGGCACGATCGTCAACGACGAGTGGATCCTGACCGCCGCCCACTGCCCGGTGGACGGCTTCGCGATGGGCTCCAGCCGGGTCTACGTCGGCCATGACATGAACGCCGGCGACGTGACCAAGCTGGAGTTCGACGAGGTCGAGATCCACCCGGACTACGGCTACGACTACGGCGTCCCGTTCAACGACGTGGCGGTGATCCACCTGGCCGAGCCCAGCCCGGTCGAGGGGATCCCGATCCAGCGCGACGAGCTCACCGACGATCTGATCGGCGAGGAGCTGACCTACGTCGGGTTCGGGGTCACCTCCAACGACCCCGACGCCCAGGTGGACGGGCTCAAGCGCCACGTGGACATCGAGGTCGCCGACGTCTACCCGTTCGACTTCGACGTGCTGTACTACGAAAGCGCGTCGACGGGGACCGCGCACGGGGACTCCGGCGGGCCCGCGCTGTACGACTTCGGCGACGGGCCGCGGGTCGTCGGCGTGACCTCGTGGGGCGGCGGCCAGTACGGTGTCAGCATGGCCGTCGACAAGATGGCCGACTGGATCGACGGCCACACCGGCGGCGACTCGGCCCCGTGGGACGACGACGACGCCGGCGACGACGACGACTCCGCCGCGGACGACGACGACGGCGACGACGACTCGGCCGGCGGGGACGACGACGGCGAGGGCTGCGAGTGCCGCAGCGGCCCCGGCGGGACCACCGCGGCCGGACTGCCGCTGGGGCTGCTGCTGGCACTGCTCGCCCTGCGCCGCTTCCGCCCGTGAGCGCGGATGGCTACGGTACCGTTGGAGACACACCGATGACGCACCCGCTCCCCCGCGCGCTGCTGTGCGCGCTGCCCCTGATCCTGATCGCCTGCGACGACGGGGCCGGGCCCGAGGCTCTCGACGCCGCGATCGTCGGCGGCGAGGTCACCGAGGACTACCCCACCGTGTTGGCGATCTACTTCCACGTCTCGCTGGCCGAGGGCGGGGCGCTGTGCAGCGGCACGATCATCCACGACGAGTGGGTCCTGACCGCCGCCCACTGCCCGCCGGCCAGCTTCGACCTCGAGGCCAGCCACGTGATCTACGGGTACGACATCCACGACCCGATCGAGGAGCTGGCGTTCGACGAGTGGTACGTCCACCCGGACTACAACGGGGTCTCGCTGGACGTGGCGGTGCTGCACCTCGCCGGGCCCTCGCCGGTGGAGCCCACGCCGATCAACCGCGAGGACATCGAGGACCTCCAGGGCGAGCCGCTGACCTTCGTCGGGTTCGGCCTCAGCGAGCCGGGGATGCAGCAGGTGGACGGGCTCAAGCGGGTCACCGAGATGGAGCTGACCGAGATCATGGGCACCGCGTTCTATTACGACGACGAGGACTCGATGACGTCCAACGGCGACTCCGGCGGCCCGGCGCTGTACGACTTCGGGGACGGGATGCGGGTCGTCGGCGTGACGTCGTGGGGCGACCCCGAGCACCAGGTCTTCGGGTTCAGCACCCGCGTCGACTCGATGGCCTCGTGGATCGACGGCTACACCGGTGGCGACTCGCCCCCCTGGGACGACGACGACGACGCGGACGACGACGACGACGACGCGGACGACGAGGGCGGCGGCTGCCGCGCCTCGGCCGATCCGGGGCCCCCGGGCGGCCCCGCGGCCCTGCTCCTGCTGCTCGGCGGCGCGCTCGTCGCCACCCGGCGCCTCCCCCCGCGCTGATCCACTTCGAGGTTGCCGTCCGGGGCGGCCGTCCGGTAGAACGCCCGCCCACGAATGGAGAGTGGCCCGATGCCCGACTCACGGTGGACCGCCGAGGACGCCGAGGATGCCTACGCCGAGGGCGACCTGGAGCGCGCGCTCGAGGTCTGCGAGGCCCTGCTCGAGGCCAACCCCGAGGAGCCCGACGCGCTGTACCTGATGGGCGAGGTGATGCTCGAGCTCGAGGAGTTCGAGGCCGCCGAGGAGATCTTCCGCGACGCGCTGGGGCTCGAGCCGGAGAGCGGCGCGCTGTACAACGGCCTCGGCGTGGCGCTGTTCGAGCTGTGCCGCTTCGACGAGGCGCGCAAGGCGCTCGAGACCGCCCTCGACCTCGACCCGCGGCTGGCCGAGTCGCGGATGTACCTGGGCTTCTTCCACGAGCGGCGCGGGGAGTTCGACCGGGCCCAGGAGCAGTTCCAGCACGCCGTGTCGCTGGACAGCGAGCACTTCCAGCTGCCCACCGAGATCAGCCTCGAGCAGCTGCAGGCGGCGATCGAGGACGTGATCGACCGCCTGCCCGACGCGCTGCGCGGCTACCTCTCGGGCGTCCCCTGGTCCGTGGAGGACGTGCCCCCGACGGCCACGCTGCGGTCGCGGGTGCCGCCGCTGAGCCCCCTGCTGAGCTGCCTGATCCCGGGCACCCCGCGCGATCCGGTGCAGACCCCGATGCCGCTGGAGCACGCGCCGGTCGAGATCGTGCTGTTCCGCCGCAACCTGGCGCGCTCGCTGCAGACCGCCGGCGAGCTGCCCACCGCGCTGCTCCACGCGTTGCTGTTCGAGCTCGAGGGCTACCTCGAGCTCGACGACGCGGAGGTCGAGGCGCTGGGGATCCGCGCGCTGCTCGAGGAGGCCGCGGCGTCCACCACACTCGAGGACGGCCCGGCCGGCCGCGTCCTGCACTAGCAGCCTGTCGCGCATCGCCACGGGCACCCCGGACATCTGCGCCCCAACCCGGCTACACTGGTCTGCGCGGCGCCGGCGACGGCCCGCGGAGGAGCCATGGAGATCACCATCGTCGGCAGCGGCACCGTGTTCCCCACCGCGTCCCGGCGCCCCCCCGGCTACCTGCTCCACCAGGACGGCTACCGCGCGCTGCTCGACGCCGGTCCCGGGACGCTGTCGGCGATCGCGGCGCGGGGCGTCCTGCCCCGCGACCTCGACGCGGTGCTGATGACCCACCTGCACCCCGATCACGCGCTCGACCTGGTGCACCTGCTGTTCCTCCACAGCCTCGGCGAGGAGTCGGGGATCGGGGACGAGCTGACCCTGATCGGCCCTCCGGGGTTCCACGACGAGCTCAACTGCTGGCTGGACGCGATCCACCCCCACGCGGTGGACACCAGCGCGGATCTGAACTGGATCGAGATGGACGAACCGCACACCCGCCTCGGCCCGTGGAGCGTGACCGCGGTCCCGGTCAGCCACCGCGCCACCGCGGCGTCGGGCGCCGTCGGGTACTACCTGGAGTCCAGCCGCGGGATCGCCTCGTTCTCCGGCGACACCGGGATGTGCGATGCGCTCAGCAACCTGCTCGACCGGCGCGGGGCGTTCCTCTGCGAGTGCACCCAGCCGGACGACGATCCGCTGCCCGGCCACATGACCCCCGGCCAGGTCCGCGACCTCGCCGAGCGCAACCCGCCGAGGCTGCTGGTGCTGACCCACGTGGGGCCCGAGTTCCACCCCAAGCGCAACCCGCTGCCCGGCCCGGCGTTCGAGGGCTACGCGGGCCGCGTGGTGGTCGCCGAGGACGGGATGGTGCTCAGCTTCGATCCGGGCTACATCCGCTCCGAGGAGCCCTGATCTCCTCTCGTGTTCTCGGTGGCCTCCACCGTCACTCCTCGCGTTCTCCGTACTCTCTGCCGCGCTCGTCCAGCAGGGCGGAGAAGGCCCCTCCGGTCATGCCGTCGAGCAGCGCCGTGACCTGCCGAAGCTGCAGCTCGAGGGTCAGCCGCTGCTCCGCGTCCAGGTCCTCCGCCCCCGGGCGCAGGCGGGCCCGCAGCCGCTGGCGGTCGTAGTACGCCGCGGTGACCTCCTCGACCACCTCGGCGCGCTGGCGCACCAGGTCCTGGCGGGCGTCCTCGACGCGGATCCGCTCGTAGCTCATCGCCAGATCGGCCAGGTCCCACTCCACCTCCAGCTGGAGATCCCAGGCCTGCTCGTCCCCCATCCCGGTGGCGTTGCCGAAGGGGTCCAGATCGCGATCCCAGCCCCCGTCGAGCTGGCCCTGGATCGCGATCTCGGGCAGCGCCCCGAACGCCCTCGCGTCGCGCTGCAGGGCGCGCACGACGGTCTCACCGCAGCCGGCGTGGCGGATCGCCGCGCGCTGCACGTCGGCGATCGCGGGCTCCCCCCGCAGCAGCGCCTCGAGGGCCCCCCCGGCGGAGCCGCGGCCGTCGGCCGGAGCCGCGAGCCCGTCGCCCTCGGGCGGTGCGTCCTCCCCCGGGTCCCGGCGACCGGCCCCGCGGACGGCGCGGTACACCGGCCGCGTCCCCATCGACAGCGTGACCCCCACCGCGACCTGGGGCTCGTCGCCCCCCGCGAGCCCGGCGCGCAGCGCGATCCGGGGCGGCGCTGGCGCGACCCCGACGCGGATCACCCGGGGGCGCTCCTCGATCCACCACCACGCGTCCGCTGCGTCGAGCGGCTGCAGCCAGGGGTCCTGCTCCACGCGCCAGCGCAGCCAGTCCTCGGTGCTCCCCGCCGCCGCGGGCGTGGCCACGGCCACGGAGCACAGCACCGCCAGCGCCGCGCGCGCGCACGCCTGTACCTTCCTCATCGGGTCCGTTCCGGGGGGAGCGGCGGTGGGTTGAGGGGACCGCCGGCAGCCCCCCCAAGCTGGTCACCCGCGCGGCGCTGTCAAGCGCCGGGCCGCTGTGTCATCATCCCCGGCATGACGCTGTTCTCCGAGATCGTGAAGCTGGAGCGTAGCGGCGCCCCCGGGGTGCTGTGCACGCTGATCGAGGCCCGCGGCTCCGTGCCCCAGCGGGTGGGCTCCAAGATGCTGGTCCGGGCCGACGGCACGATCGCCGGGACCGTGGGTGGCGGCGCGCTGGAGCACGCCGCGGTGCAGCGCGCCAGGGAGGTCCTCGAGCGCGGGACCCCCGAGACCTGGTCGATCCGGCTCGGCCCCGACCTGGGCATGGCCTGCGGTGGCGCCGTGACGCTGTTCTTCGATCCGCTCCGGCACGCGCCGCCCCTGATCGTGTTCGGCGCCGGCCACATCGCCCGCGACCTGGCCGCGATGGCGGCGCGCGTCGGCTTCCGGGTCGTGGTCGTCGACGGCCGCCCCGAGTGGGCCACCCCCGAGGCGTTCCCCGACGCGACCGAGGTGATCGCCGCCGATCCGACGACCGTGCTGGACCGGCTGCCGTTCGGCCCCGAGGCCTACGTCGTGCTGGTCAGCCACTCCCACGCCGTCGATCAGGGGATCCTCGGCGCCGTGCTCGACCGAGACTGGACCTACCTGGGGATGATCGCCTCGAAGACCAAGGTCGAGACGGTGTTCCGCGAGCTGGAGGCCGAGGGGGCCGACCCGGCCCGGCTGGCGCAGGTCCACTCCCCCATCGGGCTCAAGATCGGCGCCATCGACCCCGCCGAGATCGCGGTCAGCATCCTGGCCGAGCTGGTGCGCGTCTCGCGTGGCGCCGCGGAGGACCCGGCCACGGCGTTCCGGGCCGACGACTGACGCCCCCTGGCGACCGGCCGACCTACTCGAGGTGGAACGTGAAGTTGGTCTCGCCGATCACGATCGTCTCGCCGCCCTCGAGCTTCTTGCGCGTGATCGCGCGCCCGTTGACGATCGTGCCGTTGCTGCTCTTGTTGTCCTCGATCAGGTACTGACCGCTCTTGAACACGATCCGGCAGTGGTAGCGGGAGACCTTGCCGTCGTGCTTGATCTGGATGTCGTTGTTGCGGCCGCGACCGATGGACAGCACCTCGCCGTTGAACCCGTACTCGGACGGCGCGCCCTGCTTGGGCTTCATCACCAGCCGCGCGGTGGCGGTCATCCCCTCGGCGCCGCCCTCGTGGTCCTTGATCGACTCCTGCCACTCGGCGGTGCTGTGGATCGGGGGCTCGCCGTCATCCTTGGGGGCATCCTGGAGGCCGGGCGACTGGACCGTCTCCATCGCGCCGTCGGCCAGCGCGTCGATCGCGGCGTCGCCGTCCGCGGCGCCCGCCGGCAGGTCGACGACGTCGTCGCCGCCCTCGGCCTCGACGGCCTCCTCGTCCTCCTCGTCCCCGGCCGGAGCCTCCACCGCGCCGCCCTCCTCGGCGGGGGCGGCCTCGACGGCCTCCTCCTCGCCGTCCATCGAGGCGTCCTGCACGATCTGGACCTCGACGCCGGTCATCGCCGCCTCCTCGGGCAGCGTGCCGCCGGCCTCCTCGAGCAACCGGTGGGCGGCCAGCGCCCGCTGCAGCGAGCCGTCGAGGGCGTCGCGGCGGGCGGTCATCGCCTCGATCTGCTCGCGGAGCTTGTCGATGTCGCCGCCCATCTCGGCGTCGAGCTCCTCGAAGTCCTTGTCGTCGAGCTCACCGATCATGTTGCGCAGCTTGAGCTCCTCGCGCTCGAGCTCCTGCTTGGACAGCTCCTCCTGGATCTGCACCGGCGCGTCGCGCTCTTCGTCCAGGGTCTGCTGGATCTCCTGGATGTGGGGCTGCATCTCGCGGATGACGTCGGTCCACTTCTCGAGGTAGTCCCCGACGACCTTCTTGACGATCTCGGACTTGAAATCGCCGCCGGCGCCGCGGGCCTTCTCGACCCACGCGGAGAAGGTGCTGCACTTGTCGACCAGCTCCATCAGCTGGGCGACCGCGTCGGGCAGATCGGGAACCGACGAGGGGTCGAACGCTCCCTCACCGCCGCCCTGGGCGCCCTCCTCGGGGGTGCCTTCACCCATCCCGTCCTCGTCCACGGCCTCCTCCTCTCCGTCGGTCCCACCATCGGGGGCCGCGTCGTCGGTGTCCTTCTTCTTCCTCGCCATCGTCTGCTCCAAAGATACCCAGTCGTGAAGGCGCATCCCCGGAGGGGATCGGGATGATGTCGAATCCATCCTCGCTCGACCCGCAGAGAGACGGGATCCAGCGGCTTTGCAGCAAGCGGAAGTCTATTTTTTGCCCCCGGACAGTGTCAAGGTGCCTTCCCGCCCGCGGGCCCGTGCGGGGAAGCGCCCGACGACGCCGACCACGACCCCGCCCGGCACCGGGCCCCCGGTGTCCGGTGCGATCCAGACCGCCATCATGCGCGCGCGCCGGGCCGCCAGCGAGGCGGAGGTGATCCGCGCCGCGAGCTCGAGCGCCCCCAGGATCGCCGCCACGAACGGGTTCTGGTTGATCGCCAGGCTCAGCACGATCGCGGCGTCGACGACCAGCGTCCCGAGCAGGTAGGTCGCACCGAGCCCGGGCTGCCCGAGGGCGAACTGGCCCAGCCCGGGCACGAAGAAGCTGCCGACCGCCAGCCCTGCCGCGCGAGCGCGGGCCCGAGCGCGCCGCTGCCGGGCCTCCTCGCCGTCGAGGGCCTCCTCGACGCGGCGCAGCGTGGCCTCGTCCCAGCGCTGGAGCAGCTCGATCCAGGCGACGATCGCGGTGTCGACCCGCAGCACCTCGCTCGCCACGTGGACGTGCAGCTCGCCCCGGCGCTCGTCCAGCGCCAGGGCGTTGCCCACCAGCTCCCCCCCGTGGCGCAGCACGACGCGGATCCGATCGCCCTGGTGCAGCTCGGACGCGTCGATCGACGGAGGCGGGTCCACCGCGGCCCGGGCCACGCCCCCCAGCAACGAGACCAGCCCCAGAGCGACCAGGGCACGCTTCAAGTGGAATCTCCGGCGTAGCTATCGAAACGTCCGAATTCCTTGTGGAAATATAGCTCGACTCGCCCCGTCGGACCGTTGCGTTGCTTGGCGATCTCGACCTCGGCGATGTTGGGCCGGTCGCTGTCCTCGCGGTTGTAGTAGTCGTCGCGGTGGATGAACATCACCACGTCGGCGTCCTGCTCGATGGCGCCCGACTCGCGCAGGTCGGACAGCATCGGCCGCTTGTCCTTGCGCTGCTCCAGCGCGCGGTTGAGCTGGGACAGGATCACCACGGGAACGTCCAGCTCCTTGGCCAGCCCCTTGAGCCCCCGCGCCAGGGTCGCGATCTGCTGCTCGCGGCTGTCGATCCGGGGATCGGTGCCCATCAGCTGCAGGTAGTCCAGGACCAGCATCCGGACGTTCTCCTCGAACACCAGCCGCCGGGCCTTGGAGCGCAGCTCCTGCAGCGAGATCGCGGGCGTGTCGTCGATCCAGATCGGGGCCCCGCCGAGCTCGGCGTTGGCCTGGGCCAGCGCCTTCCAGTCGTCGTCGGTCAGCTCGGCCTTGCGCAGGTGGTCGGCCGGGACCCGCCCGTGGATGCTGTACAGCCGCATCCCCAGCGACGCCTTGCCCATCTCCAGCGAGAACACCGCGCAGGGGTAGCCCTGGGTCGCGGCGTTGTGGACCAGGTTGAGCGCCAGCGCGGTCTTGCCCATCGACGGCCGCGCCGCGAGGATGACCAGCTCCTGGGGCTGGAGCCCGGCCGTCATCCGGTCCAGGTCGGGGTACCCGGTGGGGACGCCGACGATGTCGCCGGCGCGCCGGGACAGCTCGTCGAGCTTGTCCCACGCCTCCTTGAGCACGTACTTGAGCTGGACGGTGTCCCGCGCCGAGCGATCGCGGCCGAGGTCGAACACCAGCTGCTGGGCGCGGTCGAGCAGCGGGCGCGCGTCGCGTGGCTGCTCGTACGCCCCCTTGGCCAGCTCGTTGCAGGCGTCCAGCAGGCCGCGCAGCACCGCCTTGTTCTTGACGATGTCGATGTAGTGCGGCAGCGACGCGGTGGTGGGCAGCACGGTCCCGAGCTCGCCGAGGTAGACCAGCCCCCCCGAGTCCTCGAGGTGGCCGTGGGCCTGCAGCGTGTTGCTGAGGGTGACCGGGTCGATGTTCTCCCCGGCGCCGAACAGCTCGACCATCGCCCCCAGGATGTGCTGGTGGGCCGGTCGCCAGAAGTCGGCCTCCTGCAGCGACGAGGTGATCCGGCCGAGCAGGTTGTTGTCCATCAGCACCGCGCCGAGCACGCACTGCTCGGCCTCGATGCTGTGGGGCACCTCCCGGGGGGAAGCGACCTGCTCGTCCATCGGCTCAGGCGTCCTTCGCGACGACGCGGACCGTCAGCTCGAACGGCTCGCTCTCCTTGAGCTTGACCCGCACCACGTGCTCCCCGAGCGTCTTGATCGGCTCGTCGACGACGATCGTGCGCTTGTCGACGGTGACGCCCTGGGCCTCGAGCACCTCGGCGATCTCGGCGTTGGTCACCGAGCCGTAGAGCCTGTCTTCCTCGCCGGCGAGCTTGGCGATCTCGACGTTCGCGGCGGCCAGCTGCTCGCGCAGCGCGGCGCTGGTGGCGGCCACCTTCTTGCGGTGGACGTCCACGAGCCTGCGGGCGTGCTCGATCTGCTTGAGGTTGCCCTCGTTGGCCGGGATCGCGAGCTGATTCGGGATCAGGTAGTTGCGACCGTAGCCGTCCTTGACGGTCACGATCTCCCCTGCCGAACCCAGGTTGGGGACATCCTCCTTGAGGATCAGCTTCATCGTGTCCTCCCTCTACGCGTTCGTCACGACGTACGGGAGCAGCGCGATGTTGCGCGCCCGCTTGATCGCATCGGAGACCTGGCGCTGGTGCTTGGCACAGTTGCCCGAGATCCGCCGCGGCACGATCTTGCCACGCTCGGTGATGAAGTGCTTGAGCAACTTCGTGTCCTTGTAATCGATCAACAGGTTCGCATCCGCACAGAAGCGACAGACCTTCCGCCGCGGCTTCCTACGCTTTCCACCAAAACCCATGTCCGGTCCTCCCGGTGGACCGCCCGCGAGGGCGCCACCGACGTGTTCCGTTCCCTACTACGCCTCGGACTCTTCGTCGTCGGAGTGCTCCGAGTCGTCCTCCGCCTCGGCGGGGGCATCCTCGTCGTCGGCGCTCGGCGCACCCCGCTCTGCGGCCCGCGCGGCCTCCCGCTCGGCGCGCTCGCGCTCGATCGCCTCGCGCTCCTCGGCGGCCCGGCGCGCGGCCTCCTCCTCGGCCGCGCGCTTGGCGGCCCGCTCGGCCTCCTCGCGCTCGGCCCGCGCCTTGCGCTGCTCGACGTCGACGCGGTCCTCGAGCTTGACCGTCATGTAGCGCAGCACCTGGTCGTGGTAGCGCAGGAAGCGCTCGGCCTCGGTGACGACGCGGGGCTCGCCCAGGAAGTTGAGGATGAAGTACATCCCCTTGGTGAAGTCCTCGATCTCGTACGCCAGCCGCTTGCGGCCCCACGGGTCGATGTGGAGCTTGTGGCCGCCGGCCTCCTCGACGACCTCGGCGAGGCGATCGCCCACCTGGCGATAGACCTCCTCCTCGAGCTCCGGCTTGGCGATGTAGACCAGCTCGTACTCGCGCAGATACATGGTCTCTCCTCGGGCTTCGGGGCCGGGCGGTTCACCCGCGCTCGGCGTTCCCCTCGCCCTTCGTGTTGAATCGGTTCATGGCCGCCTCGATCCCCTCGGCGAGGATCGCCTCGACGGCATCCGACGCGCGGTCCACCGACGCACGCGCCGCGTTCTGCTCGTCCGGACGGAACTTGTGCAGGACCCACTCGGCGGGATCCTCGGGGCCGTCCGGGCGCCCGATGCCGATCCGGACCCGGGCGAATCCCGGGTCCCCCAGCGCGGCGCGCACGTCGCGGATCCCGTTGTGGCCCCCGTGCCCGCCGCCGACCTTGAGCTTGACGCGTCCGAGGTCGAGGTCCAGGTCGTCGTGGATCACGATCACCCGGTCCGCGGGGACCTTGTGCCATCCCGCCATCACCCCCACCGACTGGCCGCTGCGGTTCATGTACGTCTGCGGCTTGGACAGCAGCACCGAGCTGTGGGCGATGCTGCCCTTGCCGTAGAGCGCCTTGAACCGCTTGAGGCCCAGCTCGATCCCGTGCCGCCGCGCGAGCTCGTCCGCCACCTGGAAGCCCAGGTTGTGGCGGGTCCCGCGATAGCGCGCGCCCGGGTTGCCGAGCCCCACGACCAGGTGCATCGGTGGGGTCTCCTACTCGTCTCCGCCGCCGGCGTCGCCGCCCTCGGCGGCCTCGCCCTCTTCGCCCTCGGCGCCTTCGCCCTCCTCGCCCTCGGCGGCCTCGCCGTCGAACATGGCGGCCTCCTCGGCCAGGGCCTTGGCGCCCTTGGCGGCGACTCCCAGCACCGGGAAGCGCTGGTCGTAGACCGCCTCGACGCCCTCGGGCAGCGCGATCTCGTTGATGTAGACCTTGTGGCCGACATCGAACTCGGTGATGTCGATCACCACCGCCTCGGGGATCGCCGAGGGCAGGCAGCGCACCGTGATCGAGCGCCGCATCTGGTTGAGCACGCCGCCGGCCTGGACGCCGATCGAGCGGCCCTCGGTGAACACGTTGACCGTCACGGTCACCGGCTTGTCGGGGTCGACGACCAGGAAGTCGACGTGGAGCAGCCGCCGCGACACGGGGTGCCGCTGCAGCTCCTTGATCATCACCAGCCGCGAGCCGGCCAGGCCGTCCACGGTCAGCTCGACGGGGGTGTTGAGCTTCAGCGGCAGCCGGCGGAGCTGTTCGATCGCGTCGGGGTCGACCGACAGCGCGGTGGCCTCCTGCGTCGCTCCGTAGAGCACCGCCGGGATCATCCCGTCTCGCCGCAGCTGGCGGGCGACCCCCTTGCCGGTGCTGGTCCGGATCTCGGCCGAGATCTCCTGCGTATGCATGGTCCTGTAGCCTCCAGCGGGACCCACACGATCCCGCGCTGAGCCCGGGGAGGACGGGGCGATCCCCGCCGCACCGGGCAAACCGAATCCTGGTTGTGCGAGGAGAGCGAGCTCTCCTCCCATTTCCGCCGCTCGAGGCGGCGTCACCGGGGTGCGCGGCCTACTCGAAGAGGGAGGAGACGGACTCGCTGTTGTGAATCCGTCGCACCGCCTCGGCCAGCGTCTGGGCTGCGGACACGACCTTGATCTTCTTGCACTTCTTCGCGTCGTCCCGCAGCGGGATGGAGTCCGAGACGATCAACCGGTCGATCTTCGACGCCTGGATACGCTCGATGGCCGGGCCGCTGAGCACCGGATGGGTGCAACAGGCGAACACCTTCTTGGCCTTGCGCTCCTTGAGGGCCTCCGACGCCAGGGTCAACGTCCCTGCCGTGTCGACCATGTCGTCGAGCAGGACGGCGATCTTTCCCGCGACATCCCCGATGATTCTCATCTCCCCGACCACGTTCGGGGCGTCCCGCCGCTTGTCGATCACGGCGAGGTCACTTTCCAGTCTCTTGGCATAGGCCCGCGCCCGCTCGACGCCGCCGGCGTCGGGGGACACGAACACGCTGTTGCCCTCCTCCACTATCGCGGTGATCGTGGGCCACACCGCCTGCTGGAAGAAGAGGTGATCCACGGGGATGTCGAAGAACCCCTGGATCTGGCCCGCGTGCAGGTCCATGGTCAGCACGCGCGAGCAGCCCGCGGCCTCGAGCAGGTCGGCGACCAGCTTCGAGGAGATGGGCGTCCGCGGCGCGATCTTGCGGTCCTGGCGCGCGTAGCCGAAGTACGGCAGCACCACCGTCAACCGACCTGCCGAGGCACGCTTGACCGCATCCATGATGATCAGCGTCTCCATCAGGTTCTCGTTGACGGGGGTACAGGTGGACTGGACGAGGAACACGTCGCGACCGCGGATGTTCTCCTCGATCTCGACGAAGATCTCCCCGTCGCTGAAGCGCTTGACGGTCATCGCCGAGATGTGGACGCCGAGGTAGCGCGCCATCTTCGTGGCGAAGTCGGGGTTGGAGTTGCCGGTCAGGATCGTCAATCCGTTGGCGCGCATCGTGCTCCTCCTACCCCGGACCGCGTCCGCGTTCCGTGTCACTTGGTTGGGGCGGCAGGATTCGAACCTGCGAATGCGGGTTCCAAAGACCCGTGCCTTACCGCTTGGCCACGCCCCACCACAGGGCTTCCTGCCGGGGCGCGTCGACCATCGACACACCCGTCCCGCGGGCGCGGAAGCTAACAGACGGAGGCAGGGGCGTCAATCTACCTCTGCACCTTGAGCTTCTTGACGGCGTCGTTGAGCCCGTCGATCGTCAGCGGGTACATGTCGAACAGCTGCCCGATGGCTCGGATCGTCGGGTGGTTCCAGTAGCGCTCGGGCTCGGGGTTGAGCCACACGCGGTGGGTGAAGTGCCGGCGGATCCGGCGCAGCCACTCGATGCCCGGCGTGCGGTTGTGCTCGTAGTAGTAGATCGCGCCCCCGGCGGCGGTCAGCTCCCACGGCGCCATGCACGCGTCGCCCACCAGGATCACCTTGGTGTCGGGCGGGTACTTGCGCAGCAGCGCCTCGGTCTCGAAGCGGCGGCTGTTGTAGATGTCCCGGTAGACGTTCCCGTACACGCAGTTGTGGAAGTAGTAGTAGTGGAACTGCTTGAAGTGGCTCGACTCGTGGGCCGCCGTGAACAGCTGGCTGACCAGCTGGGCGTACGGCGACATCGAGCCGCCGGCGTCCATCAGCAGCAGCAGCCGCACCCGGTTGCGGCGATCGGGGCGCATCACCAGCTCGATCTCGCCGGCGTTGCGGCACGTCTCGTCGATGGTCTCGTCGAGGTCGAGGATCTCGTCGCCCTCGCGGGCCAGCCGCCGCAGCCCCTTGAGCGCGACCTTGAACTGGCGCACGTCCAGCGTCACGTCGGTGCGGTAGTTGCGGAACCGCCGCGCCTCGGCGACCTGGACCGCCGAGCGGCCGCCGCCCTCGCCGAGGCGGACCCCGGTGGGGTGCTGGCCGCCGCTGCCGAACGGGCTCGTGCCGCCGGTGCCGATGAAGCGGTTGCCGCCGTCGTGGCGCTCGCGCTGCCTGCGCAGCATCTCCTCGAACTTGGCGCGCAGCTCCTCCATCGTCAGGCCGGTCAGCGCCTTGATCGCCTCGGGCGAGAGGCCCTCGAACGCCTTGGGGTCCTTCAGCCACTCGTGGATCTGCTCGGTGATCTCGACGGGGGTCTCGATGCCCTTGAAGACCTGCAGGAAGGACTGGTCGTAGGCGTCGTAGTGGCTCTCGCTCTTGACCAGCACCGCGCGGCCGACGCTGTACAGCGAGTCCAGGTCGTGGACCAGCCCGCGGTCCAGCGCGTCGTGGAACGTCAGCAGCTCGGTGAGGCTGCAGGGGACGCCCCGGGAGCGCAGATCGATGAACAGCTCGAGGAACATCGCGCGGGTCCTACCTCACCCTCCCCTGGACCTTGCGCAGCAGCGTGTCCTGGTCCTGCTCCTGCTTGATCAGGGCGCCGAGGAACGGCAGCGAGCGGGCCACCTCGTTGGGCGACACCCCGCTGCGCATCAGCACGTAGAGCCAGTCGATCAGCTCCGAGGTGGACGGCTTCTTGCGCAGCCCCGGCACCTCGCGGACCTGGTAGAAGCGCTTGATGCAGGCCTCGAGCAGGTTGCGCTCCACGTCCGGGTAGTGGACCCGCACGATGCGCTCCATCAGCTCGGGGTCGGGGAACGCGATGTAGTGGAACACGCAGCGGCGCAGGAACGCGTCGGGCAGCTCCTTCTCGGCGTTGCTGGTGATGATCACGATCGGGCGGTGCCGGGCCGTGACCGTCTCGTTGACCTCGAAGACGTGGAACGCCATCTCGTCGAGCTCGCGGAGCAGGTCGTTGGGGAACTCCAGATCGGCCTTGTCGATCTCGTCGATCAGCACCACCACCTGCTCGTCGGCGGTGAACGCCTCGCCGAGCACGCCGTGCTTGATGTAGGTCCGGATGTCCCCCACGTCGCCGCCGCCGAAGCGGCTGTCGTTGAGCCGCTGGACGACGTCGTAGGTGTACAGCCCCTCCACCGCCTTGGAGGTGGACTTGATGTGCCAGGTCAGCAGCGTCTTGCCCAGCCCCTCGGCCACGGCGTGGGCCAGCAACGTCTTGCCGGTGCCGGGCTCGCCCTTGACCAGCAGGGGACGCCGCAGCGCCACCGCGGCGTTGACGTCGGCCTGCAGGGAGTCGTCGGCGATGTACGACCGCGTCCCGAAGAATCGCTCGAACTGCTCGTCGCTCACGGGTACCTCCGTGCCTACCCCTAGCACGTGAAGGGGGCTCATACCAGATAAGGATGAATGACGATTCAGTCCAGCTCGCCGCGACCCGGCGCTACTCGGCGGGGACGGTGAACTCTTCCTCGAGCTCGTTGGACTCGTTGCCGGCGCGGTCCACGAGCTGGACGCCGAACTGGTAGGTCTCGTCATGCTGGAAGCCGGTGTCGCCGCCGATGTCGCCGTAGACCAGCAGCGACCCGCTGGTGGCGTCCTGCTCGTCGCCGAGGCCGGCGGTGGCGCCCATCTGGCCGTCGACCCACAGCCAGATCTCGCCGTCCTGGATGTCGCCGTCGCCGTCGAGGAAGTCGAAGGCGAAGTTGAGCATCTCGGCGGTCTCGCCGGTGGGCACGTCCACGTAGATGTCGAGGTTGCTGATCACCGGGGCCTCGTCGTCCCCCGCGTCGTCGTCCCCGGCGCTGTCGTCGTCGTCCGCGTCGGTGACGCATCCCGCGGCGCCCCACACCAGGGCGCCGACCAGCAACCAGATCCAGCTCGCCGTGCGCATCGTCCGCCTCCAGGTGCCTCCCAGCATCGCACGCCAGGGCAGCAAGCGCCACGCCAGGTGGGGGGGCGGATCCGGGCACCCCCTCCCCCGCCGCTCAGCGCGCCTCGCCGCGCCACGTGACCCAGGCGTCGACGACGACCTCGTGCTCGGCCTGCCCCGGGGCGCCGTCGGGCATCAGCCGCTGCTCCAGCCAGCCCACCGCCTCGGGGAACGCCGACGGCGCCGGGCGGTCCGCCCCGGGGGGCCGCAGCGGGCGGCGGATCAGCTCCACGGCGTGGGCCACGCCGCGGGCCTCGAGCACCGCGCGCAGGTCGTCCCAGTTGGTGGTCGGCAGCCGCCGCACGCCGCGCTCGCGGTTGAACCGGGACGAGAGCTTGCCGGGCCAGCGACCGGTCCGGACGTAGACCGCCACGCGGTGGCGGGCCGCGGCGGTCATCGCGTCGAGCACGCGGTCGATCCGGGGCATCCCGTACAGCGAGTGGGCGGCCAGCACCACGTCGTGGGTCTCGGCGCGCACGTCCTCCCAGCGCCCCGGGACGACCTCGACGAGCCGCCACAGCGCCGGCTCGGCGTCGAGCTTGGCGGCGAGCACGTCGCGCATCGGCGCCCGCGGCTCCACCGCCGTGACGGACACGCCGGCCCGCGCCGCGGGGATCGCCCACAGCCCGGTCCCGGCGCCGACGTCGAGCAGCGAACCCCCCGGCGGGACCAGCGCCAGCAGCGCGTCGAGGCGGTCCCCGGGGTAGCCCTCGAGCTGGAGGTGCAGGTCGTACTCCCGGGCCTGGCCCGCGGTGAACGTCCGCTTCTGCTCGGAGCCCTTGCGCGCCTCGACGCGCTCGCGCCAGGCCCGGACGGGGTCCGGTCCGTCGGGCGCGGTCGCCGGAGCGGTCTCGGGCGGACGCACAGGGGTTGCCTCCTCGCACGGGCCGGTGTGTAGGATAGCCCGTCCCCGGCGAGGGACAAGCGAGGGGCCCGATGCTCGACCGCGCCACCGACCTGCTCGGCACCGTCTCCGGCTGGATCTGGGGTGTGCCGATGCTGCTGCTGCTGGTCGGCACCGGGCTGTTCCTGACGATCCGCCTGGGCGGCGTCCAGTTCCGCGGGCTGCCCCACGCGCTGTACATGGCGCTGATCGTCCGCCGCGAGAAGGGCGCCGCCGGCGACATCTCCCACTTCCAGGCGCTGATGACCGCCCTGGCCGCCACGGTCGGGACCGGCAACATCGCCGGCGTCGCCACCGCCGTCGCGGCCGGCGGCCCGGGCGCGCTGTTCTGGATGTGGATCACCGGCCTGGTGGGGATGGCGACCAAGTACGGCGAGGCCGTCCTGGCGGTGAAGTACCGCACCACCGACGCCCAGGGGCGGATGTGCGGCGGCCCGATGTACTACCTCCGCGACGGGCTCGGGGCCGCGCCGCTGGGCTACCTGTTCGCGCTGTTCGCCGCCTTCGCCGCGTTCGGCATCGGCAACATGGTCCAGAGCAACTCGGTGGCCGACGCGGTGGACACCACGTTCGGCGTCCCCGGGTGGATCACCGGCGTGGTGCTGGCGGTGCTGACGGGCCTGGTGATCCTGTTCGGGATCAAGGGCATCGGCCGGGTCACCGGGGTCCTCGTCCCGGTGATGATCGTGCTGTACGTGACGGGCGCGTGCGTGCTGCTCGTGATCCACGCCGCCGAGCTGCCCGCCGCGCTGGCCCTGGTGTTCCGCCACGCGTTCTCGCCCACCGCGGCGGCCGGCGGGTTCGCCGGCGCGCTGGTCAAGGAGACGGTGCGGTTCGGCGTCGCCCGGGGCGTGTTCTCCAACGAGTCGGGGCTGGGCTCCTCGCCCATCGCCGCCGCCGCGGCCCAGACCAGCAACCCGGTCTCGCAGGCGCTGGTCTCGATGACCCAGACGTTCATCGACACCATCGTGGTGTGCACGCTGACCGGGCTGGCGATCATCGTCACCGGCGCGTGGTCCAGCGGGATCGACGGCGCCCCGCTGACGCTCGAGGCGTTCAGCGACGGCCTCGGCTGGAGCTTCGCGCTCGCCGGCCAGGACTTCTCGGTGGGCGGGCTGGTGGTCACCGTCGGGCTGATCCTGTTCGCCTACTCCACGATCCTCGGCTGGTGCTACTACGGCGAGAAGTCGGTGGAGTTCCTGGTCGGCTCGTGGGCCGTGATCCCCTACCGGGCGGTGTTCGTGGTCCTCGTCGCGGTGGGCGCGATGGTCCAGCTCAAGCTGGTGTGGAACTTCTCCGACTGCATGAACGGCCTGATGGCGTTCCCCAACCTGGTGGGGCTGCTGCTGCTCTCGGGGGTCATCGCGCGGGAGACCCGGCAGTACTTCGAGGCGCGGCGCAAGGGGTCCTAGAGCACCGATCGAGCAACCCACCCCGGGTCCGAGACCCACACGTCTCCGCCACGAGACGCCGGTAGACTCGCGTCCGTGCCCTGTTCGGTGCCTACTAGTAGACGTTCCCCTGCAGCAGCATGTTGCAGGGCAGCTGGCCCACGACCTCGTCGGGACCGATCACGTCCTCGCAGTCGTGCCCGTCGTACTCGGTGATCTCGTTGATCAGGTTGTAGCTGAACGCGTTGTTGCCCGTGAGGTTGCCGAACCCGCTGACCTCCTGCCGCAGGATGCAGTCCTTGCCGTGGCTGACGTCGAGGTCGAGCAGCAGGTCGCCGAACAGCAGCACGTCGCCCTGCTTCTCGCCGAGCAGCCACGTCATCCCGTCCAGCGAGAAGTCGGCGTGGACGGTGGCGACGCAGTCCTCGACGACCAGGGTGAAGTCGTCCTCGACGGTGACGTTGATCCCGTCGTGGGCGGACGTCCCGCACTCGTTGATCGGCACGTCGGTGATCGACACGTCGTAGGTGCCGTCGTCCAGGCAGTACTGGTACTCGTAGGTGTCGTCGTCCCCGGCGTCGTCGTCGAACATGTCGTCGTCGGCCGCGTCGTCGTCGGCCGCGTCGTCGTCGGCCGCGTCGTCGTCGGCCGCGTCGTCGTCCCCGCTGCCGTCGTCGTCCCCGCTGCCGTCGTCGTCCCCCTCCCAGTCGCGGTCGAACGAGGACAGGCAGCCCGGACCGGCGGCGATCCAGGCCAGGGTGAGCAGGGCGATCAGCGGGGTGCGCGGCATGCCTCCTCCTCGGCGGCGGGCGACGATCGGACCCCGGAGCACCGCGGGTCCCGGCCATCACGATCCCATCCCTGCCCAGGATACACCAGGGCAACCTGCGACCCCGCCCCCCCCGGGGCGCCACGGTGTCACGGCACCCCCCCCGCGGAGTGCAGCGCTCGCGGTCCGGTCGTGGCAGCCGACCCGCTCGTCTCGTAGAGTACCGGCGCCAGCCCGGAGGAACGATGAACTGCGCCGACTGCGAGGAGATGGACTGCTACCGCGGCAAGGACGACACCGTGATCGCCGAGGACGCCGCCCGGATCATCGCCGCCGACCCGGCGATCGCCGAGGCGCTGCGGGTCGCCGCGGGGATCGAGGCCGACGGCTACGGGGAGTGGATCCGCGTCGAGGAGGTGGCGCGCTACGCAGAGCGGATGGGATTTCGCCGCATCGGCCTGGCGTTCTGCATCGGGATGGCCGCCGAGGCCCGCGTGCTCCAGGCGTACTACAAGGCCAAGGGGTTCAAGGTCTACTCTTGTTGCTGCAAGCTCGGAGCGCTGTCCAAGGAGGCGCTGGGGATGAAGCGGCTGCACCCCGAGTGGGACGTGGAGGCCAGCTGCAACCCGGTGGGCCAGGCGCTGGAGCTCAACCGCTGCCGCACCGAGCTGAACCTGATCGTCGGGCTGTGCATCGGCCACGACATCCTGTTCACCCAGCACAGCGACGCACCGGTCAGCACGCTGGTGGTCAAGGACCGCGTGCTGGGGCACAACCCGGCCGCCGTGCTCCACACCGGCTACGGGCGCAGGCGCCTCGGCGTGTAGGAACCCTGCGTCCGCTGCGCGTGCAGCACCGATTCGTGTAGTCTGCTCCCCCGAGATGAGCCGACCTCCTGCCCCTGAGCCGATCCGCTGCGTCAGCCCGTGGGACGGCCGCGACATCGCCCGCGTCGACCCCGAGGACGCCGCCGCGGCCGCCCGCGCCGTGGAGCGCGCCCGGGCGGCGCAGCCCGGGTGGGCGGCCCTCGACGTCCGCGAGCGTGCCCGGCTGCTGATGCGGGTCCGCGACCGGTTCGCCGAGCGCAGCGAGGAGCTGGTCGACCTGCTGGTCCGCGAAGGTGGCAAGCCCCCGGTGGAGGCGTGGTACGCCGAGATCCTGCCGGACATCGAGCTGTTCAACTACTGGTGCAAGGCGGGGCCGAAGCTGCTGCGACCCGAGAAGGTCCGCATCGACCCCACCAAGTTCCCGGGCAAGAGGGGCGTCGTGCACCAGGTCCCGCGGGGCGTGGTGGCCGTGATCAGCGCCTGGAACTTCCCCGTCGCGCTGTCGCTGCGGGCGCTGGTCCCGGCGCTGCTGGCGGGCAACGCGGTGGTGTTCAAGCCCTCGTCCGAGGCGCTGCTGGTCAGCCGGACGCTCGAGGAGTGCTTCGACGGCGCGCTGCCCGACGACGTGCTCGTCCCGTTCCACGGCCCCGGGGCGCTGGGCACGGCGGTGATCGAGGCGGGGGTCGACCACCTGGTGTTCATCGGCAGCGTCGCGGTGGGCCGCGAGGTCGCCGCGGCGGCGGGCCGCAGCCTGACGAGCTTCTCGCTGGAGCTGGGCGGCAAGGACGCCGCGATCGTGCTCGCCGACGCCGACCTCGAGCGCGCGGTGGAGGGCATCGCCTGGGGGGCGTTCTCCAACTGCGGCCAGAACTGCGCGTCGATCGAGCGGCTGCTGGTCGAGCGCGAGGTGGCCGACGAGCTGCTCGAGCGGCTGGTCGCGCGGGTCCGCGAGCTGCGCGTCGGCGGCCCCGACCCCGCCGCCTGCGACGTGGGCCCGCTGCGCAACACCGGCCAGATCCGGGCGGTCCAGTTCCAGGTCGACGACGCGCTGGGCAAGGGCGCCCAGATCCGCTGCGGCGGCAACCCCACGGGCGAGGGGTTCGGCTACGAGCCGACGATCCTCGAGCACGTCAGCGACGAGATGCTGGTGTGGAGCGAGGAGACCTTCGGGCCGGTGCTGCCGGTGGTGCGGATCGCGGACCTCGACGAGGGCCTGGCGCTGGCCAACGACACCCGCTACGGCCTGACCAACAGCATCTGGACGCGGGACGTGGCCCGCGCCCGGGCGGCTGCGCTGCGGCTGCGCTGCGGGGTGGTGACGGTCAACAACCACGCGTTCACCGGGGCGATGGCGTTCGTCCCGTGGGGCGGGGTCGGCGAGACCGGGGTGGGCAGCACCAACAGCCCCCACGCGCTGCGCGAGCTGGTCCGCCCGCAGCTGGTGCTCACCGACCGCCCGCGCGGCCACGAGTACTTCTGGTACCCCTACGACGGGGTCGCCCTCGACCTGGCCCACGCGCTGCGGCGGTTCCTGACCGGCGGCGGCGGGCTGCTGGACGTGCTGGGCAAGATGCGCCGCGCCCAGCGGACGCGCCCGGCCCCGGCGGCGGCGCCCGGGGAGGGTCCCGCCGCCGGCGGCGGGGACGACGACAGCGCCGACGAGGGCGAGACCCTCGACCGGGGAGAGGAGCGAGCATGAAGCGCTGGGAGCGCGTCCGCCGCCGCGACCTGTTCCGGTCCCCGGTGTTCCGCATCCGCGAGGACACGGTGGTCTCGCCGCGGACCGGCGAGGAGCTGCCGTTCTACGTCCTCGAGTGCGACGACTGGGTCAACGTGGTGGCGTTCACCGCGGACGACCGGCTGATCCTGGTGCGCCAGTTCCGGCAGGGCCGCGAGGAGTTCTCGCTGGAGATCCCGGGCGGCGTGGTCGAGGCCGGCGAGGACCCCGCCGAGGCGGCGCGCCGCGAGCTGCGCGAGGAGACCGGGTACGGCTGCGAGGCGGTCACGCCGCTGGGCTGGGTCGCCCCCAACCCGGCGATCCAGACCAACCGCTGCCACACCTACCTGGCCCGGGGGTGCCGCTACGAGGGCGAGCCGACCCCGGACGAGGGCGAGGACCTCGAGGTCGAGCTGCTCCCCGCGGGCGACGTCCGGGCGGCGATCCTGGACGGGCGGATCCGCCACTCGCTGGCCGTGGTGGGGCTGTGCCTGCACGCGATGCGCGAGGGCTGAGGCAGGGGCGCGCGCGTCAGCGCAGCAGGCGGCTGCGGACCGACCGCACCAGGCTGGGGAACCACCGGTCTGCGCGGTCCAGCCGGGTCCCCAGCACGGGGCGCCGCTCCAGCAAGGTCACCGAGCTGTTGCCGCACTCGATCACGTCCCCCTCGGAGAGGTGCGCCGAGCGGGCCGGCTCGCCGTTGAGCCGGGTCGCGCCGTTCTCGGTGTAGGACAGCAGCACCATGGTGCCGTCGTCCTGCTGCAGCACCACGCCGTGGAGATCGTCGAGGTCGGCGTCGTCGATCTGGAGCACGGCCCCGGCGCTGCGGCCGATCGTCACGTTGCGCTCGTCGGTCACGACGGCGCGCCGGTACTCCCCGTTGACGCGGATCTCGAAGGACAGCTGGTAGGTCATCGACGCTCCTCCCACCTCGGCGCTCCCCCTCGGAGCGCCCCCCTGCGGGGCCGTGTGCGACGACTTCCGGTCGATCGTCCGGGGATCATTGGCGGCGACCCCGGATCCTTTCTACGCTAGCAACGTGACTGGACAGTGTCACCAGGAAAAAGACGCGGTGACCCGGGGGCTGGAGCGCGACGTGGCCGCGTCTCCGCGACTGGGGACGCTGCTGGTACGCTGCGCGGCCGCCACGGGGGCGTGCTCGGCGGGCGGGCGGCTGTACCTGGTGGGCGGCTACCCGCGGGATCGGGCCATCGAGGCGCTGCGCGGCGCGGCCCGGCCGCGGGGCGATCTGGACCTGCTCGTCACCGGCCTCGACGGCGACGGCTGGGGGCGGCTCGCCGGGTCCCTCGAGGCCGAGCTGGGGGGCACCGGCTGCAAGGTCACCGCCGGAGTCGGCCGCGCGTTCCCCGTGATCAAGGTGGGCGGGTTGGGGCTCGACGCGGACGTGGCGCCCGCCCGCCGCGACACCGGCGGCGAGGTGGACGCGGCGGTGACGCTGGCGCAGGACCTGGCGCGCCGGGACCTCACCGTGGACGCGCTGGCGGTGGAGATCGAGGCCGGCGCCCCGCGCTGCTTCGGCGCGGTGGTCGACCCCCACGGCGGGCTCGCCGACGTCGCCCGCGGCGTGCTGGCCGCGGTGGGGTCCCCCGGGGCCTGCCTGCGCGGCGATCCGCTGCGCCTGTACCGCGCCGTGCGCCTGGAGCAGGAGCTGCGGCCCGCGGGCTTCGCGCTGGACCGGGCGCTCGCCGCGGAGATCCGGCGGCGGGCGGCGGAGCTGGCCCCCGGGATCGCCGTGGAGCGCGTCGTCGCCGAGGTGGAGCGTGCCCTGCGCGCGGCGCCCGCGGACGCGCTGGAGCGGCTGCACGAGCTGGGGCTGCTGGACCCGCTGGCGCTGCCCGGCGCCGGGTCCGCCGGGGGAGCGGCCGCCCGCGCCGACGCCGCGGCGATGCTGAGCCTGCTCCCCCCCGGCGCCCCCCGCAGCGCGACGTGGGGGGCGCTGCTGGCGTGCTCGGGCCGGGACCCGCGCGAGGCAGCACGGCAGCTGCGGCTGCCCCGCCGGGCCGCCGCCGTCGCCACCCGGCTGGGGGCGCTGCGCAGCGCGGCCGCCACGCCGGCCCCCTCCCCCGCCGAGCTGGAGCGGACCCTCTCCCACCGCCTGACCGCCGCCGAGTCCGCCGCCCTGGTGGCGCTGCTGGGCGCCCCGCCGCTGGACCCCGGGGGTCGCCTCGCCCGGGCCTGGGACGATGGACGCGGGCTGGCCCTCGAGGCCCACCTCGAGGACGCCCGCGCCGCGGCCCGCGCGATGGCCGGCGGCATGCCCCGCCGCCTGGCGCTGCCCCGCCTGCGGCGCAAGCTGCTGCGCCTGCTGCGCGCCGATCCCGCCGGCTGGCTGCGCGCCTGGAGCGAGTCCGGGCTGCTGCCGGCGCTGCTGCCCGAGGTGGAGGCGATGCGCGGCGTCCCCCAGCCCCCCGAGTACCACGCCGAGGGCGACGTGCTGTGCCACACCGAGCTGGCGCTGCGCGCCCTGGCGACCCACTACCCCGACGCCGGCGACGTGCTGACGCTGGCGGTGCTGCTCCACGACGCCGGCAAGCCCGCCACCCTGCGGATGCCCGAGGAGACCGGCGATCGCATCCGGTTCCACGGGCACGACCGCGCCGGCGCCGCGCTGGCGTCCACGGTGGCCGCCGACCTGGGCCTCGACGACACCGGGACCGCCGACGTGCGCTGGCTGGTGGAGCACCACCTCGCGTTCTTCGACGCGCTGGGCTCGATGCGGCTGTCCCGCGCCGCCCGCGTGTTCGGCCACCCCCGGATCTTCGACCTGCTGCGCCTGCACCATTGCGACAGCCTGGCCAGCCTGCGCGCCGACGGGGGCGGCGACCTGTCCAGCCTGCAGCGCGCGCTGCGGCGCTACGCCGACCACCTCGAGGCCCGTTCCGTCGCCCGCGTGGAGCGCGGCCGCTGGGACCGCCTGCGCGCCGCCGGGATCGACGGCTGGACCCTGCGCGACCGGCTGGCCTTCGCCGACGGCCCCGCCGTGGGCGGGTGCCTCCGCGCGCTGCACGACGCCCTGGCCGCGGACCCCACGCTGGACGACGAGGCGCTGTGGACGCTGGCGCGGAGGTACGCCGCGGACGGGTGAGCGCCGCCGGGTCGCGGCGGCCGGGGCTCAGCCGCCGAGCCCCAGCGCGTGGCGCAGCGTGGGCAGCATCGCGGGCGGGTCCTCCTCGTCGAGGATGCGGACCACGTCGGCCCGCAGCCGCCGCTTCATCTCGGCGTAGGTGTCGGTCCGCTTGCCGGCCAGCATCGCCGCGAACTCGACGCTGCGCGGGAGCAGCTGGTCCTCGGGGAAGGCCCCGTCGATCAAGCCGATCTCCCGGGCCTCGGAGGCCCCCAGCCGCTCCCCGCTGTAGTACATCCGGCGGAACCCCGAGGCGCTCATCACCGACTGGCACGCCGCGATCATCCCCGGCAGCAGCGGGATGTTGATGTCCACCTCGGGCATGCAGGCCCACCCCCGGTCCTCGCGCATGAACCGGAAGTCCATGTGGCAGGCGAGGAACAGCCCGGCGGCGAAGGTGTGGCCGTTGAGCGCCGCGATGGTGGGCTTGGGGAACAGCACGACCCGGCGGTAGAGCGCGTTGACGCGGCCCAGGTAGTCCAGGATCGCGTCGAGGTCCCGGGCGTGGGCCATCATCCACTCGAGATCCAGCCCGTTGCAGAAGAACTTGGGATCGGCGCCGGTGAACACCAGCGCCCCGGCGCGGTCGTCGGCCTCCAGCTCGTCCAGCGCGGCCAGCAGCTCGGCGACGAAGTCGGGGTGGAAGCGGTTCTCGGCCCCGTGCGCCATGCGCAGCACGGCGACGCGGTCGGCGATCTCGAGGGTCAGGTCGGACATCGTGCAGCTCCTGATCGGTCGCCGGCAGGGTACACCGCCGGTCCCGAGATCGAGTTCGAGATCGAGGTCGAGGTCGAGATCGAGGTCGAGGTCGAGAAGGTGCCCGGGGCGGGGATCGAACCCGCACAGCCAGTGGCTAGAGGATTTTAAGTCCCCTGCGTCTACCAGTTCCGCCACCCGGGCAGGGGGGCTAGGTGACCCGCATCACCTCGTCGATCGTCGTGATCCCGGCCAGCACCTTGCGCACGCCGTCGCGGCGCAGGGTCGGCACGCCGAGGCGGTGCAGCACGCGCTTGTAGCCGTCGCTCGAGCTCTTGCGCTTGATCAGGACCCGCAGCTCCTCGTCCAGCGCCACGACCTCGAACAGGCCGGTGCGACCGCGGTAGCCGGTGCGGGCGCACTCGGCGCAGCCCTTCGCGCGGTACAGCGCGGTATCCGTCGCCGGGAGCGCGAAGCCCAGCACGTCGCGCAGGTCGCCGGCGGGGCGGTACGGCTCGCGGCACGCGGGGCACAGCACGCGGACCAGCCGCTGGGCCACCACGGTGCGCAGGCTCGAGGCGACGAGGTAGGGCTCGAGCCCCATGTCCAGCAGCCGCGTGATGGTCTCCACGGTGGTCGAGGTGTGCAGCGTGGAGAGCACCAGGTGGCCGGTCAGCGAGGCGCGGAACGCGATCTGCGCGGTCTCCACGTCGCGCATCTCCCCGACCAGCACCACGTCGGGGTCCTGCCGCAGGATCGAGCGCAGCCCCGTGGCGAAGGTGAACCCGGCGCGGGGGTTGATCTGCCCCTGGGTCAGGCCGTCGGCGCGGATCTCGATCGGGTCCTCGAGCGTCATGATGTTGAGCTGCGAGTGGTCCACGCGCTGGAGGATCGAGTGCAGCGTCGAGGTCTTGCCGCTGCCGGTGGGGCCGCTGACCAGGATCAGCCCCGAGGCGTACTCGGCGGATCGCTGGAGCGTGGCGAGCTGGTCGGTGGCGATCCCGAGCCCCGCCAGATCCGTGAGGATCAGGGCGTCGGAGAGCAGCCGCAGCACGACCTTCTCGCCGTCCATCGCGGGGAACGTGGAGCCGCGGACGTTGACCGTCTGGCCCTGCAGCTCCGCCGCGAACGTGCCGTCCTGCGGCCGGCGCCGCTCGGCGATGTCCATCCCGGCGAGCACCTTGATGCGGGACGTCAGGGGCCGGCTCAGCTCCGGCGGCAGCGGCTTCTGCACCTGCAGCACGCCGTCGATCCGGAACCGCACCGCGAGGTGGTCGCGCTTGGGCTCGAGGTGGATGTCGCTGGCCCGGCCCGCGATCGCGTGCTCCAGGATGCTGTCCAGCAGCCGCACGACGGTGCCCTCGTCGATGCGCTGATCCGGCTCGCTCGCTCGCGCCATCCGACCGGTTTCCCTTCCCCCGCGGCGGGTCCGGATCATGATAGCGCTTTCCGCCCCTCACAGCGCGCGCCGGGGCGCGTTGACGCGTGGAGGCCCGATCACTATAATCGTGGAGGGTTGGTTTCCGGGAAAACCCAACTATTTCGTAGGGTTAGAGCAGATTAGAGCCCGGAATCGAGCCCAGGTGCCGCGTCGCTTCTCACGCGGCCCTCGCGCCAGCCGAGGCGCGGGATCCCTCGGGTGTAGGGAGACCGATGGGCAAGATCATAGGAATCGATCTGGGAACGACCAACACGGTCGCCGCTTTCATGGAAGGCAGCGTTCCCAAGATCATCATCAACGAGGAGGGGTCTCGGATGACCCCTTCCGTGGTGGGGTTCTCCAAGGAAGGTGAACGGCTCGTCGGCGACGTCGCCAAGCGCCAGATGCTGATCTACCCCGAGACCACGATCCACTCGGTCAAGCGGTTCATCGGCAAGCGCTTCAGCGAGGCCAAGCAGGACATCAAGGAGGTGTCCTTCAAGCTCATCGATCGCGGCAAGGACGAGCTCGGGATCCAGGTCGGTGACGAGACCTACTCCCCCCAGGAGATCTCCGCGCTGGTGATCCAGAAGGTGCGCAAGGCCGCCGAGGACTTCCTCGGCGAGCCGGTCAACGAGTGCGTGATCACCGTCCCCGCCTACTTCAGCGACCTGCAGCGCCAGGCCAGCCGCGACTCGGCCAAGATCGCCGGGCTGGAGGTGCTGCGGATCATCAACGAGCCCACCGCCGCGGCGCTGGCCTACATGTCCAAGCGCAAGCAGGCGGCGACCATCGCGGTCTACGACTTCGGCGGCGGGACCTTCGACCTGTCGATCATGGACATCGAGGAGGACGTCGGCGAGGTCCGCGCCACCGCCGGCAACAACCGGCTGGGCGGCAACGACATCGACAACCGCGTGGTGGACTGGCTGCTCGAGGAGTTCAAGCGCGCCAACAGCATGGACGTCGGCGAGGACAAGATGGTCCGCCAGCGGCTGCTCGACGCCGCCGAGAAGGCCAAGATGGAGCTCTCGACCGACTTCGAGACCGAGATCCACCTGCCGTTCCTGACCGCCGACGACTCGGGCCCCAGGCACCTGCAGACCACGCTGTCGCGGGCGACCTTCGAGTTCCTCTGCGACGACATCTTCAAGGCCACGATCGACGAGTGCGACCGGGCGATGGCCGAGGCCAAGATCAGCCCCGAGGAGATCGACGAGGTCATCATGGTCGGGGGCTCCAGCCGGATCCCCAAGGTCCAGAAGATGGTCCGCGAGGTCTTCATGCGGCCGCTGGACAAGTCGTTCAACCCGGACGAGGTGGTCTCGATCGGGGCCGCGATCCAGGCCGGGATGCTCGGTGGTGACGTGGCCTCGGTGACCCTGCTCGACGTGACCAGCTTCTCGCTCGGGATCGAGGTCAAGGGCCGCAAGTTCGCCAAGCTGATCCCCAAGAACACCACCGTCCCGGCGGTGCGCAGCCAGATGGTCTCCACGGTGGTCAACAACCAGAAGACCGTGAAGATCCACGTGCTGCAGGGCGAGTCGGACAAGGCCCGCGACAACGTCAGCCTCGGCGAGTTCGAGCTGACCAACATCGAGCCCGCCCCGGCCGGCGAGCCGCGCATCGAGGTGACGTTCACGATCGACACCGACGGGATCGTCAACGTCTCGGCGCAGGACACCCGCACGGGCAGCCAGAACAGCATCGTGATCCGCAACCCGACGTGCATGACGCAGGAGCAGATCGAGGAGGCCCGCAAGGCGATGGCCGCGCCCAAGGCCGTCACCGAGGAGGACCCCGAGGTCGTCGAGCTGCGCGGCAAGATCGAGAAGCAGCTGTACTCCCTGGAGAGCCTGTTGCGGACCCACAAGCTCAAGCTCAAGAAGAAGGACATCTTCGACGTGGAGCAGGCGCTCAAGCGCGGTAGGATGGCCCTGGTCAAGAAGGCGGGCAAGGACAGCCTGACCGAGCTGGGCCGCTACCTGACCCGGTTCCAGGGCCTGCTGATGGAGAAGGCCGGCAACGGCGAGGGCGCCGAGGTCCGGGTCCTGCCCGACGAGTGAGGGTCGCGCGGCACGACGCCGCGCCAGGAGGAACGATGCGCTCCTGGACACGATGGCTCGGAGCGGCGCTGGCGCTGGGGCTCGCCCTGGCGGGCGCGGGCTGCCCCACCGAGGGCGAGGATCCGCCGCCGACCGGCATCGAGGTGGTCCCCCCCGAGATCCTGGACTTCGGCACGGTCTACGAGTGCACCGAGCACCACGACGAGATCCGGATCATCAACCACGGCCCGGACACCGAGGACGTCTCGCTCGACGTCGACGGGATCCTGTTCGCCCACATGGTGGTCGTCGGGTTCACGCCCGACGTGACCCTCGAGGAGGGCGACGAGTACGCCATCGCGATCGGGGTCTCGCCCGGCGCCGGCGGCGCCGCCGTCGACGGGGGGATGTGGGACGGCAGCGCGTTCATCACCACGCAGGACCGGATCATCGAGATCAAGGTCCGCGCCGAGATCGTCGAGGGCAACGAGTGCTAGCAGCCTGTCGCACATTGGCGCGTGCCGAGCCGCGCTCGACTGGCGAGTCG
>CAZOYV010000006.1:0-62213 GCA_964584075.1 uncultured Rickettsiales bacterium
GAGGTGCCGGTCTCAGGACCGGCCCTCCGCTACTCTACCGCCTTTGCGTGAGAACTTCTTCTTCCTCTTCTTCGAGGGGCCGCGGCGCCCGCCCGGGCCGCTAGTAGCAGTAGGTCTGGGTCGTCGTCGTGAAGCCGTTGATCTGCGTGATCACCCCGCTGGGCCAGTCGATGTCGGCCACGTCCCACAGCTGGTCGTCGGAGATCATGTTGCGCGTGTAGGTCGCCTGGAGGATCCCCGAGAGGTAGATCCGGACGGTGGCGATCGTCGAGGCGCAGCCGCCGGGGCACGAGCTGGCGGCGTCCTCGCCGTAGTAGTGGACCATCACCTCGTAGGTCCCGCTGGCGGGGGTGACGATGTTGATGTTCTCCGGGCCCCAGCCGTAGATCGCGTCGATGTCGAGGCTGGGATCGTCGTCGGGGCTGCCGGTGTACCACGCCGGGTTCATGTTGCAGTAGCAGCAGTCCCACGGGCTGTCGAAGAAGCTGTGGCCGGTCTGCACCAGGTGCAGGTCGAGGTCGGGGTCGCCGTGGTCCCAGACCAGCTGGATGTGCATGTCCTGCCACGGCACGACGTCCACCTGGCAGGTCACCGGCGTGGACCACAGCCCGGTGGTGTCCATCACCCGCAGCTCGACGAGGTAGGTCCCGGCCAGGTCGAGCCACAGGGTCGGGTTGACCGAGGTGGGGTTGACCAGGTTGGTGGTGGACCCCGAGGGCTGGCTGACCAGGCTCCACTGGTAGCTCAGCGGCACGTTGTTGTTCGGGTCGTGGCTGCCCGAGCCGTCGAACTGGGCGGTGTCGAGCGGGTCGTAGGCGTACGGCCCGCCGCAGTCGGCCACCGGCGGGTCGTTGACCACCACGCCCTGGCCCAGCAGGTCGACGAACACCACCGGCTCGTCCGGGTCGTTGCTCTCGATCGCGATCTGTCCCGTGTAGCTCTGTGGTGCGCTGGGGGTGAAGCCGACCTCCATCATCACGCTGCCCATCGCCGGGATCACCGATCCTGCCGGGTTGGACACGATCGTGAACTCGGCCGGGGCGTTGAGGTTGATCGCGGTGAGCGACAGGTCGGCCTGGCCCAGGTTGTGGATCGTGGTGAACGCGGTGACGTTGGTGCCCACCGGGACCTGGCCGAAGTCGATCGTCCACGGGTCGCAGTCGATGTCGGGGTACAGCGTGGGCTGGGCCACCAGCTGGACGTCGACCACCGGCTCGTCGGGGTCGTTGCTGGCGATGCTCAGCGTGCCGCTGTCGGCGACGGTGTCGACCGGGGAGTAGGTCACCCAGATCACGTCCAGGTCGCCGGTGGCGAGCGAGGCGGGGAACGGGTTGGTCGAGATCGCGAACTCGGCGCTGCCGCTGATCGTCACGCCGGTGACGTCCAGCGGGGCCCCGCCCACGTTGGACACGTCCACCGGCAGCGGCAGGGTCTGGCCGATGTCCACCACGCCGAAGTCCACCAGCAGCGGGTCGACGAGGATGTCGGGCACCGGCTGGAACTCGCCGATCAGCTCGAGGTACGCGGGGTCCTCGTCGGGGTCGTTGCTCGGGATCACCACCTGGCCGGTGTCCTGGCCGGTGTCGCTGGGGGTGTAGGTCACGGTGATCGTGTCGCACGCCTGCGGCGCCAGCGTGACGCTGGACGGCGCGCCGTCGAGGGTGAAGTCCGAGGACCCGCTGAGCGTGATCGCGCCGAGGTCGAGGTCCGCCGAGCCGATGTTCCAGACCAGCGAGTCGAGCTGCAGCGAGTTGCCGATCAGCACCGCCCCGAAGTCCAGCAGCGGCGGATCCAGCTCGATGTCGGGGGCCGGGGCCATCTCCCCGCTGATCGGGATCTGGACCTCGGGCTCGTTGCTGGCGTTGCTGTGGATCTTCAGCGTGCCGACGTCGGCCTGGGGGTCGTCGGGGACGTACGAGACGCCGACCTGGATGCTGTAGCCCGGCGGCAAGACGACCGGCGCCGGGTTGGACTGCAGGGTGAAGTCGGTGGAGCTGCCGGGGGACAGGTAGATGTCGTCGATCTCCAGATCGGAGGTCCCGGTGCTGGTCAGCGTCACGACCTCGACCGCCTGGACGTAGCTCGGTACGGCGCCGAAGTCGATCGCGGTGGGCGTCCAGTCGATCTCGGCCCACGGCTCCTCGACCACGTCCAGGACGTGGACCGGGACCTCGATCTCGGGCTCGTCGGGGTCGTTGCTGGTCACCAGGATCACGTCCTCGGCCGGGCCGAGCTCGCCGGTGTCGAGCTCGACGAGCAGCTTCACGCCGGTGCTGGGATGGATCTCGCCGCTGTAGTTCTCGACCGAGAACGGGCCGCTGCCGTCGACCAGCACCACCGAGTCGACGTACAGCGAGCCGCCGCCGATGTTGTCGACCGCCAGCGTCTGCTCGGCGACCACGCCCTGCAGCACGGTACCGAACCCGATCTCGTCGGGGTTGACGAAGATGTCGGGCGGCAGCTCGTGCAGCACGTTGTCGTTGCACGCCGCCCCGGCGAGCAGCAGCGCCGCCGCGGTGGTGAGCACCGGCCCACGGATCCATCGTCGATGCGTCATGGCACTACCCCGCGTTCCATACCGCCGATCGTTCTTCCCCGGATGCGCGCAGTGTACCGGGGGTCGACAACCGCGACCAGGATAAACCCCGCGTCGCAAACCACTTGGCACGCCCCCCGCCGACCCTTCATGCTGGCGGCATGCGCAGATGGACGATCGGAGTCGTGCTGGGGCTGTGCTGCGGGGTGCTCCCCGCCGGGGCGTCGGAGCCCACGGCCACCTGGGTGCTGTTCGCCGACAAGGGGATCGCGGCGGAGGCCGTGGACGCGGCGCTCCACGACCGCCGCAGCGAGCTGTCCCCGCGGGCGCTGCAGCGGCGGCAGCGGGTGCGCGGGGACGGGGGCGTCGACGTCCGCGATCTCCCCGTCGCCGCCGGCTACGTCGAGGCGGTGCTGGCCACCGGCGCGCGGCACCGCGCGACCTCGCGGTGGCTCAACGCGGTCAGCGTCGAGGCCGACCCCGCCCAGCGCGCGGCGATCGCGGCGCTGCCGTTCGTCGCCGAGCTGCGACCCGTGGCGCGCCGCGCGCGGGACGGCGATGGCGTCCCGCCGGTGCCGCCGGCGGTCCCGCCACCGGGTCTCGACCCGGTCTACGGCCTGGCCTTCGACCAGCTGGCGCTGATCGGGATCCCCAGCCTCCACGAGTGCGGCCTGACCGGCGCCGGGGTGGTGGTCGGGGTCCAGGACACCGGGTTCCAGCTCGACCACCAGGCGTTTGCCCACCTGGACGTGATCGCGACCCACGACTTCATCGACGACGACGACGAGGTCGGGTTCGAGGACGGCGACCCCGAGGCGCAGCACCGCCACGGGACCTCGGTGCTGTCGCTGGTCGCCGGCTGGGACGAGGGCACGTTCTGCGGTGTCGCGCCCGACGTGTCGGTGATCCTCTCCAAGACCGAGGACACCTCGCAGGAGGAGCCGATCGAGGAGGACTGGTGGGTCGAGGGCGTCGAGTGGGTCGAGGGCCAGGGCGCCGACCTGATGACCGCCTCGCTGGGCTACTTCGACTGGTACGAGCCCGAGGACCTGGACGGCCAGACGGCGGTCACGACCCAGGCGGCCAGCGTGGCGCTGGCCAACGGGCTGATCCTGGTCAACAGCGCCGGCAACGGCGGCCCCGGGCTGTTCACCCTCGGCGCCCCGGCGGACACCGACGGGCTGATCTCGGTGGGGGCGGTCAACGTCTTCGGCAGCCTCGCCGAGTTCTCCTCGCGCGGGCCCACCTGGGACGGCCGGCTCAAGCCCGACGTGTGCGCGATGGGGGTCCAGAACTGGGTCGCGGATCCCGACACCACCGACGAGTACCGCCAGGGCAACGGCACGAGCTACGCCGCGCCGATGACCGCGGGGCTGGTGGCGCTGCTGCTGCAGGCCCACCCCGGCCTGGGCCCCTGGGAGATGCGCGACCTGCTGGCCAGCACGGCGTCGCAGGCCAGCATGCCAGACTGGAACATGGGGTGGGGGATCGCATCGGGCGTCGCCGCCGCGGGGCTGTACTGCACCTGCCAGGACCTGGACGCCGACGGCTGGTACGACGCCGAGTGCGGCGGGCTGGACTGCGACGACGCGCGCCCCGGGATCCACCCCGAGGCCACCGAGGTGTGCAACGGCTTCGACGACGACTGCGACGGCGTCCCGTTCCCCGGCGAGGAGGACCTGGACGCCGACACCGTGCTGGCCTGCGACGACGGCAGCGGGGAGACCGACTGCGACGACGAGGACCCGGCCAGCTGGCCCGGCGCCCCCGAGACGCCCTACGACGGCGTCGACCAGGACTGCGACGGCCAGGACCTCGTGGACGTCGACGGCGACGGGGTGCCGGGCCCCGCCGAGGACTGCGACGACGACGACCCCGCGGTCCACCCCGGGGCCGGCGAGGACTGCGCCGACGGGATCGACAACGACTGCGACGGGAGGATCGACGGGGGGGACCCGGACTGCGCCGAGGACGACGGCGGGCCCACGCTGGAGGGCAGCGGGTGCGCGTGCGGGGTGGGGGACCGCGCCGCGAGCGCGGGTGTGCTGCTGTGGTTGCTGGCGGGGATCGCGCTGCTACAGCAGCGGCGCGTCGTGTAGCGGGACGCGGCACAGCACGGGATCGTCGTCGCACACCGACAGCAGCTGGCGGTCGACCACCACCAGGCCGTGGAACGCGTCGGCGAGGTACACGCGGTCGGCGTCCGCGATCACGTCGGCCAGGCCGGTGCCCACCGAGATCGCGGCCATCGGCATCGGGTCCTCGTAGCCGCCCGCGGGGGCGCGCAGATCCACCAGGTGCAGCATCCGCGTGCCGCTGGCGACGGTGACCAGCGGGCCGTCGCAGAACAGCCCGCCGCGCTCCGGGGCGCCGCCGTCGAGCTCGAGCTCCACGGCGCCGACCGGGCGAAGCTCGCCGTCCTGCATCGCGAGCACGTGGAGCCAGCCGTGCTCGTCGAAGGCGACGATCACCGGGTCGCCGCCGGGCTCGGGGCGGGTCTCGGCGACGGCCAGCACCTCGCCCTCGTCGAGCACGCACAGTGCCTCCTGGACCAGCGCGTCCCCCTCGGTGCGCAGCACCGCGAGCCCCTGGGAGCGCGCGGCCAGCACGCGGTCGTCCGCCGCCAGCGCGAGCGCGCTGATCCGCCCCGGGTAGTCCACGCGCCCGGTGGCGCGCAGCGCTCCGCTCGCGGCGTCGCGCAGGTCGAGACGCGAGCCGCAGGCCAGGACCACGCGGTCGCCGTCGCCGCGCAAGGTCCGGCAGCGGGCCGCGGGGCCGCCCGCGGGCAGCACGGTGCGGACCGCCTCGCCGCCCTTCCAGCGGGCCAGCCGCCCGGTCTCGTCGAGCAGCAGGATCCCGTCTTCCACGCGGGCGATGCCCACCAGCTTGCAGCCGGGGTCGATGCGCGGCCGCCGCTCGTAGCCGGGCAGCGCGACGACCTCCAGGCCGCGGGGGGTGGCGAGGCACAGCTGATCGTCCCAGCGGGCCAGGCGCTCGGGTCGGCCGCCGAGGAGGCTGTCCAGCATGCGCCGCGAGATGTCGTCGTCGTCGAGCAGCTCGTCGTCGGCCGGGGCCCCCTCGCGCGGGGGGAGCGGCCGCAGGTCGTAGCGAATCATCGATGCCTCGCCGGGTCCGTCGTCGTGGTGCCCGGAGTCGGGTGCCCACCCACCATCGTACTGTACGGAGAGACGGGCTGGGCTGCAATGCTCGTGAATGTTGTTCATCTCCGGTTCTCAGGGGTGGAGCAGGGTCAGCACCCCGGCCACCGTCGCCGCTGCAAGCGGCGCGCCACAGAACAGGGCCATCGGCAGCACCACGACCAGCGAGCGGGTGGTGCTGCACTGGTGCACCCGGGCGGTGCCGTTGATCATCAGCACGGTCCACCAGATCACCTGGATCAGCGCGCCGATCACGGGGAACAGCCCGAGCCAGCCGGTGCCGCCCAGCGCGTACAGCGCGACCTTCAGCGTCGCCGGCAGGCCGTGCTCGCCACCCGCCCCCACGACGCGCAGCGCCGCGTGCTGTGCAGCCGCCACGACCGCGAACAGCCCGAATGTCGCCAGCGGGGCCAGCAGCGCCATCCCGAGGTGGGCCGCGGCGGCGCCCAGCGCCTGCAGCAGCGGCCCCGGGCCGGCGCCTCCGCCGCCGCTCGACGTCACCGCCAGCCACAGCGCATCGAGCAGGACCCCACCGCCGGTGGCCGTGGTCTGCAGCATCCACCACACCTGGTGCAGCAGCGCCCCGAGCAGCGCGTAGCCCACGGCGGCGCCGAGGTCGCGGGTGGGGTGCAGCTGGTCGAAGAACGTGTCGGGGCGCGAGATCACCCCCGAGGTGGTCCGCCACCACGACCGCGCCCGCCCCAGCTCGCGGCGTTCCTCCCAGGCCACCGGGGCCACCAGCGTCTTGCGCAGCCGCCCCCGGCAGCGCTCGCAGTAGCGGATCCCGCGGATCGAGACGTCGCAGGCGGTGCAGGTGAACGCCCCGCAGCCCGCACACACGCCGCTGACCGGGTGGCCGGGGTGCTCGCGGCACCAGCCGGCAGGGCCGCGCGCCACCGCGGGGGGCGCCAGCTGCAGCGCCGCGCGGCACTCCACGCAGCGCCCGCCATCGAGATCGCCGGCGGCCTGGGCCGCGCCGCACTCGCCACACCGCCGGACCGCCGCGACCACGCCGTGCTCCTACGCCACGCCGGTGAGGATCGTGTACAGCCAGTTGGCGAGGAACACCACGACGCCGGCGACCCACAGCCCGGTCTTCTCGTGGCGGGTCAGGCCCAACCGCAGCGAGCCGAGGCGGAACGCGATGCGCACCGCGGTCCACAGCGTGAACCCCGCGGCGAGGAAGAACAGCAGGCTGCCCAGTGGGGACTGGACGATCCCCAGGATCGGCTCCAGGTGGACCTGGTGGACCCACGCGCGGGTCATCCCGCAGGTGAAGCACGGGTAGCCGGTGATCTGCTTGAAGCTGCAGATGTACGGGTTGCGGTGGAACGGGAACCACGCCGCGGCGGCGAAGGCCACCGCGAACAGCGCGGCGAACAGGGCGCGCTCGTCCCACTCGCGGCGCACGGGGCGGGGGCGCAGGCCGGGGCTCACCCGAGGACCTCCACGAGGATCATCACGAAGAAGAACGCCACGTACGCCACCACCGGCGCGATGCACACGATCCCCACCGGGATCAGCACCGAGAGCGCGCGGGTCGGCGAGCAGCCGTGGACCTTGGAGATCCCGACGACCATCAGCCCGGTCCACCAGAACGGGTGCAGCCACTGCCCGACGTAGGGGACCAGCCCGCACCAGCCGGTGCCCAGCGCGTACAGCCCGATCTTGAGCGTCGCGACCAGGCCGAGCTCCCCGCCCGCCCCGAACAGGCGCAGCGTCCCGTGCTGCAGGCAGGCCATCAGCAGGTAGCCCAGCAGCGTCATCAGCGGAGCCAGCACGATCACGGCCATCCCCATCCCGCTGACGAACCCCAGCCCGATCAGGGCGGGGTGGGGGCCCGAGCTGGGCGGGCCGGAAGGGGCGAACAGCCCCACGCCGCCGACCAGGATGCCCATCGCGACGTACATCAGCCCGAACAGGATCTGCCACGACGACGTCAGCGTCGCGCCGATGCCCCCGTAGAGCAGCGCCGAGCCCAGGTCGCGGGTCGGCTCCATCGCGTCGAAGAACCGCGCCGGACGCGCCGTGATCTCGGCGGTCGTGCGCCACCAGCCCTGGAGCCAGCCGATCGCGCGCCGCTCCTCGAACGGCACCGGGGCGGTCAGCCGCACGGCGAGGTCGTCGCGGCACGAGCGGCACAGCCGCACCCCGCGGACGCTGACGTCGCAGGCGGTGCAGGTGAACGTGCCGCAGCGGCTGCACACCCCGGTGACCGGCCGGTCGGGGTGCTCGGCGCACCACCCCGCCGGCCCGCGCGCCACGGGCGGCGCCGCCAGCCGCAGGTGCTGGTTGCACTCGGCGCAGCGCCGCGCCTCGGGATCGGCCTGCACCGCCCCGCAGTGGAAGCAGCGCGGGCCGCCGTCCTCGATCGCCACGGCCGTGCCCGTCTCGCTCACGACGCCAGCTCCCGCAGGAATCCGCCGCAGAGCAGCAACACCGTCGTCGCCCACGATACTCCCGCCAGGCGGGCGCGCGTGCCGCGGCGGTTCAGGCGGCGCTCCTCGACCCGCACCCCCAGCGTCGCCAGCAGCAGGCCGTGGGGCAGCAGCAGCGCCCAGAACCAGTTGGCCAGCCCCAGCGGGAAGGCGCGCAGCAGCACCAGCGCGGCCACCGGCGGGCCCGCCGCGGCGAGCCAGAACCCCAGCGCGCGGTGCAGCCGCCCGTGCTCGAACGGCGCGCCGGCGGGGTAGGCCAGGCGCGGCAGCAGCGACAGCGCGGCCACGCCCCCCAGCGCCGCGATCCACCACGCCCGGTGGACCACCACGCCCGGCATCGCGCTCCAGAACTCGGCGGGCGGTGGCGCGGGCCGGAACGCCCACCCCGCGCCGGTGGCCACCACCGCGGCGAGCCCCAGGACCCAGGCGCCGCCGCGGCGATCGGGGGGCTCGAGGCGGGACCCCAGCAGCGCCGCGGCGAGGCTCCCGACCGTCGCCGCCGCGCCCAGCGCCAGCGCCGCGCTCCACGGGCCGAGCAGCGGCCCGTCGCGCCACTCCAGCGCCAGCTGGCCGGCCTGCACGCCGAGGTAGGTGATCCCCCAGCACAGGAGGAACGGCTCGAGCCGGGAGCGGGGGTCAGCCACTCGCCGACAGCGACGGCGCGTCCTGGGTGTCGATCTCGACCGCGCCGCGCTCGAGCGCCAGCCGCACCAGCGACAGGTTGAAGGCGTGCCCGGAGCGGTGGGCCACGAAGCGGCCCAGCACCGGGGCGCCGAGCAGCGCCAGGTCGCCGATCATGTCCAGCAGCTTGTGGCGCACGCACTCGTCCTCGAAGCGCAGGCCCTCGGGGTTGAGCACCCGCTCGTCGTCGAGCACCACGGCGTTGTCCAGGCTGCCCCCCAGCGCCAGCCCGTGGCGGCGCATCGCGTCCACGTCGGCCAGCAGCCCGAACGTCCGCGCCGGGGCGATCTCGGTGGCGAACGCGCGGGCGTCCCCCTCGAACTGCCGCCGCTGCGAGCGCAGCAGGGGGTGGTCGAAGGCGATCCGGCACTCCAGCGCCAGCCCCACGTGGGGCTCGAGGCGGCACCAGCGGTCGTCGCCGGGGTCGCGGGCCTCCACCGGCGCGACGACCCGCAGCACCGTGCGCGGTACGCCCTGCTGGACCGTGCCGCCGTCGATCAGCGGCACGACGAACGGGCGCGCCGAGCCGTCGAGGATCGGGATCTCGGGGCCGTCGACCTCCACCAGTGCGTTGTCCACGCCGGTGCCGTGCAGCGCGGCGATCAGGTGCTCCACCGTGGCGACCCGGGCGTCGCCGACCCCCAGCGTGGTGGCCAGCGTGGTCTGCACCACGTGCTCGACGCGGGCGGGGATCCGCGGCGCCGCGGGCAGGTCCACGCGGCGGAACGCCAGCCCGTGGTCCGGGGGGGCGGGGTGCACCACCGCGCGGACCGTCCGGCCGCTGTGCAGGCCGATGCCCTCGAACGTCAGCGGCTTGCGTACCGTGCGCTGCAACCCTGTCCCTCCTGGACGCTCCCTACATAGCCGACCCGCCGGGATCGGCCAAGCCCCGCGGCCCGCTCACTCCTCGTCCGGCTCCGGCAGCTCGAACGAGACCTCGTCGCCGACCTCGACCCCGTGGTCGTCGAACCAGCCCTTGTTGACCTCCAGCACGTACTGGCAGGGCTTGCGCGACGAGTGCGAGTCGGTGTCGCGCGGGGACATGTCGGTGATGTGCACGATCTGCTTGTCCGCGTCGATGAACGCGATGGACAGCGGCACGTAGGTGTTCTTCATCCAGAAGCTGCGGAGCTCCTCGCGGTCGTACACGAACAGCATCCCGCGATTGCGGCCCAGCTTCTGGCGGTACATCAGCCCGCGCTCCTGCTGGCCGGCGGTCATCGCCAGCTCGACCTTGAGGCTGGCGTCCCCGACCTCCAGCCGGGTGGTGCGCAGCCCGGTCTGGGCGCAGCCGAAGCCCGCGGTCCCCACCACCGCGAGCACCAGTCCGATCATCGCGGCCCTCGTCATGGTCAGAACAGCTCCCCGCTGGCGGCAGGGGGCGTCACCCCCAGGTGCGCGTAGGCCGCCGGCGTCAGGACCCGCCCGCGGGGGGTGCGCTGCAGCAACCCCTCGCGCAACAGGTACGGTTCGTACACCTCCTCGATGGTGTCCTTCTCCTCGCCGATCGCCGCGGTCAGGGTCTCGACCCCCACCGGGCCCCCGCCGAACTTCTCGGCGATCGTGCGCAGGATCCGGCGGTCCATCTCGTCCAGGCCCCTGCCGTCCACGCCGAGCCGCTGCAGGGCGGCGTCGGCCACCGCGCGCGTCACGGTGCCGTCGCCCTCCACCTGGGCGAAGTCGCGGACCCGGCGCAGCAGGCGGTTGGCGATCCGCGGCGTTCCGCGCGACCGGCAGGCCAGCTCGCCGGCACCGTCGGTGGCGAGCACGACGTCCATCAGCGCCGCCGAGCGTCCGATGATCTGCTGCAGCTCTGCCGGCTCGTAGAAGTCCAGCACCAGGTGGATCCCGAACCGGCTGCGCAGCGGCGAGGTCAGCAGCCCGCTGCGGGTGGTGGCCCCCACCAGCGTGAACGGCCGCAGGCTGACCGGCACCGACCGCGCGGTGGGCCCCTCGCCGAGGATCAGGTCGAGCTTGAAGTCCTCCATCGCCGGGTAGAGGACCTCCTCGACGGCCTTGGGCAGCCGGTGGATCTCGTCGATGAACAGCACGTCGCCGGCCTCGAGGTTGGCCAGCAGCGCGGCGAGGTCGCCGGCGCGCTCGACCATCGGCCCCGAGGTGGTGCGGATCGCCACGCCCATCTCGCGGGCCACCACGTGGGCCAGGGTGGTCTTGCCCAGCCCCGGCGGGCCCGACAGCAGCACGTGGTCGAGGGCCTCCTCGCGGTGCCGCGCCGCGTCGATGAAGACCCGCAGGTTCTCCTTGACGCGGGTCTGCCCGACGTACTCGCCGAGGGTCTTGGGGCGCAGCGCCGACGAGGCGGACTCGTCGTCGGCGACGCGCAGCGGGCTGACCTCGCGGTCCTGGTCTTCCATCGGTCCTCTCGGTCCGCAGCCTATCGTGCCCGACGAACAGGCGCGCCTCTCGGAGACGGCTTGAACCGCAGAGCGCGCCGAGCGCGCGGAGTTCGTATTCTACGAGGAACCCTCCGCGTTCTCAGCGCTCTCCGCGGTTCCATCGCAACCTCCCGCCGGTGCCGGGTCCCTTCTCGCCTCACCGGCCCTTCGGCGTCAGCTTCGTCAGCGCCCGGCGGAGCAGCTCGTCGAGGGGCTCGTCGGGGCCCGCGTCGAGGCCCCGCAGCGCCGCCGCGATCTCCGGGCGCTTGAACCCGAGCCCGCTCAGCGCGTCCACCAGATCCCGCTGCACGCCCGGGCCCGCCGGGGCCGCCGCCACCGCCCCCGGCACGCCGGCGCCGCCCTGCGGCCGCGCCCCGGGGAGCTTGTCGCGCAGCTCCAGCACCATCCGCGCCGCGCTCTTCTTGCCCACCCCGGGCACCAGCGACAGCCGCTTCTCGTCGCCGAGCAGGATCGCGTCGTACAGGTCGGCCGGCGTCAGGTGGCCGAGGATCTGCAGGGCCAGTTTGGGCCCGATCTGGCTGACGCTGTTCAGCGCCAGGTACAGGTCGCGCTCCTCGCTGGAGGCGAACCCGTACAGCGTGATCGCGTCCTCGCGCACCGAGGTCTGGATCACCAGCGAGACGGTCTCCCCGCGCTCCGGCAGGGCCGCCAGGGTGGTGGCGGTGACGGTGACGTGGAAGCCGACGCCGCCCACGTCGACCACCACCCAGCCGTCGCCGATCTGGGACAGCTCCCCGCACAGCGACGCGATCATCGGCGCCTCCTGAGCTGGGCCACCGCCTCGGCGGCGGTCAGCTTCTCGGCCAGCGGCGCGGCGTGGGCGTGGCAGATCGCCACGGCCAGCGCGTCGGTGGCGTCGGCGGGCAGGTCGAAGCGTCGCCCCAGCAGGGTCTCGACCATCATCCGCACCTGGCCCTTGTCCGCGCGGCCCGCGCCCGCCACCGCGCGCTTGACCCGGGCGGGCGGGTACTCGTGGATCGGCAGCCCGGCCTGCACCGCGGCGAGGATCGCCACACCCCGCGCCTGGCCGAGCTTCAGCGCGGTGGCCGCGTTCTTGGCGTGGAACACCGACTCGACGGCGGCCTCGTCGGGCGCGATCCGGCCGATCGCCGCCGACAGCTCCCGGTGGATCGTGGCCAGCCGGTCGGGGAACGGCTGGCCCGACGGCGTCTTGACCACGCCGGCGTCGACGCACACCAGCCGGCCGCCCTCCTCGCGGACCGCGCCGTACCCCGTGATCACGCTTCCGGGATCGATGCCAAGGACGATCCCGCTCACGTGCTGTCCGCGATGCGGTTCATCTCTTCGTCGGAGATATCGAAGTTGGCGTAGACGTGCTGGACGTCGTCGAGGTCCTCGAGCAGCTCGATCAGGGTCAACATCTTCTCGGCGGTGTCGCCCTCGAGGGGCACGGTCGTGTTGGGCACCAGCGTCAGGCCGACCTCGCCGATCGGCACGCCGGCGTCCTCCAGCGCCTTGCGCACGGAGTCGAGCTCGTCGGGGGCGGTGAGCACCTCGAACTCGTCGCCCTCGTTCTCCATCTCCTCGGCGCCGGCCTCGAGGACGTGCTCGAAGACCTCGTCCTCGTCGAGGCCCTCGCCGGGGATCGTCAGCCGCCCGCGGCGGGTGAACGCCGACACCGCGCAGCCGGACTTGCCCAGGCTGCCGCCGCGCTTGGTCAGCAGGTGCTTGACCTCGGGGCCGGTGCGGTTCTTGTTGTCGGTCAGGCACTCCACCACGATCGCCACGCCGCCGGGGGCGTAGCCCTCGTAGCTGATCTCGATCAGCTCGGCGCCGTCGTCGCCGCCGACCGCCTTCTTGACCGCGCGATCGATGTTGGCGTTGGGCATGTTGGCGGCCTTGGCGGTCTGGATCGCGGCCCGCAGGCGGGGGTTGGACTCCGGATCGCCTCCCCCCCCGGAGCGGGCGGCGACGGTGATCTCGCGGATGATCTTGGTGAACAGCTTGCCGCGTGCGGCGTCCGCTGCCCCCTTCTTGCGCTTGATCGTCGACCACTTGCTGTGACCGGACATCGACTCCCTCTCTCTCGCGGATGCGCTCGCGAGGGCCGCGCGGATGCGGGCCCGCGCGCGGGCCCAGGACCAGGCTCGTTCTACCATTGCGGGTGCGCGTCGACAAGACGACAGGGCCGTGACGCGGGCGGTCTGTCGAGGCCCCTGCGAGCCCTGTGCAACCCGAGGTGCTGTGGTATGCTAGAGCCGCCCTGGAGTGAGGGGGAGAGCCGAGCTCTCGGGGGTCGACACTGCACGCGGGCTGGGAGCGCTTCGGCCCGATAGAGCCTCAGGAGGCCCGGGTGCCGAACGGTACCTCCAACTCCTCTCGGGATCACCGCGTCGCTGCGCGCTGTCCGCTGTTCGTCGAGGTCCAGGTCCGCGACCGGACCGGGGTCTACTTCCACCGCGCCCGCAACATCAGCGCCGGGGGGCTGTTCATCGACGCCCCGGTCCCGCTCGACGAGGGCACCGAGATCACGCTGCACTTCCGCCTGCCGGGCGGCAAGAACATCGACGTCGCCGGCAAGGTCGTGTGGACCACCAAGATGGCCGGGGTGCCGGTGCCGTACCCGGGGATGGGGGTGTCGTTCCTCGAGCCCAGCCCCGAGGCGCAGCAGGCGATCACGGCCTACGTCGCCGCGTTCGCCGGCGACAACGGCCAGTAGCCCGCGCTACTCGGTCCGCTTCAGGACCAGGAACCCCGCCGGCAGCTCCAGCACGCTGGAGACGTCGCCGACCCCCATCGGCGCCAGCGCGTCGGCGATCACCGGCTGCAGGTCCGCGATCACCACCCGCCCGATGTCGCCGCCCTTGCTCGCGGTGGGCCCCTTGCTGTGGGCCCGGGCCAGGGCCGCGAAGTCCTCGCCGGCGCGCGCGCGGGCGACGAGGTCGTCCGCCAGCGCCCGGTCCTTGACGAAGATCTGGCTGACGCGGATCGTCGGCGAGCTGGCGCGGATCTCGCCCCGCTGCTGGGCCCGCACGTCCTGGATCATCATCCCGACCGCGGAGACCATCTCGGAGCTGACGTGGCGCTGCAGCTCCTCGAGCTCCAGGACGGCGTCGTCGTACTGGCCCTGCTGGACCAGCAGCGCGGCCAGCTGGTGGCGGGCGTAGTTGAACGTCGGGTCGGCGCGCAGCACCCCCCGCAGGGTCTGCTCGGCCTTGTCCCACTGCTCGGCGTTGACGTACGCCCCGGCCAGCTCGATCCGCAGCGCCAGGTCCGCCGGCGTCAGCTTGGTGGCGCGCAGGAAGTAGCTGGCCGCCAGCTCGGCCCGCTCCTGGAGCAGGTAGACCATCCCCATCCCGCGCAGCGCCTCGACGTTCGCCGGGTCCAGCGCCAGCGCCTGCTGCAGGCTGGCCTCGGCCTCGGTGTAGCGCTCCTCGCCGATCATCAGCACCGCCAGCGAGGCGTGGCTGACCGCGTAGCCGGGCTCCAGATCGATCGCCCTGCGGATCGCCTCCTCGGCCTCGGTGTTCCGCTGCAGCGCTGCGAGGCAGATCCCGCGGTTGAGGTGGGCGAGGGCGAAGTCCGGGGCCAGCGCGAGGGCCTCGTCGAACGACGCCAGCGCGGCCTCGGGGGTGAACGACAGCGCCTCCAGCCCGGTGCGGAACGGGGTGAACACCTCGCGGGGGGCGCCACCGGCGACGACGTAGGCGGTCACCGCGCGCAGGTCGCGCAGGTACTCGTCGCGGGGGTCGAGCTTGAGCCCCTCGTCGAAGGCGTCCAGGGCCTCCTGCTCGCGGTGCAGCTTGAAGTACACCGTGCCCAGCTCCAGGTAGACCATCGGGTTGTGCTCGTCGAGCCGGACCGACTCCTCGAGCAGCTCCAGCGCCTCGTCGTAGCGCTCGTGGTGGGCCAGGTAGGTGCCCAGGTAGAAGTACGCCTCGGGCTCCCCGGGGGCCATCTCGATCGCCCGCCGGTAGGCCGCCACCGCCTCGTCCTCGCGCTCGGTGGCGAGGTACAGGCTGGCCAGGTGGTTGTGCGCCTCGATCAGGTCGGGGCGCAGCTCGATCGCCTTCTCGAACCCGGCGATCGCGCCGTCGATGTCGTCGCGCAGCGCTGCCGCCGCGCCCAGCCCGTGGTGGGCCCAGGCGAAGTCGGGGTCCAGCTGCAGGGCCTTCTCGAACTCGGCCTCGGCGATCTTGGGATCGTTGGTCGCCCGGCCGTACAGGTAGTGCGCGGCGGGGTCGCCGGGGTTGCGGTCGAGCGCCATCTTGTAGAACTGGATGGCGTCCTCGGAGCGGCCCTGGGCGGCCAGCAGGTCGATGTACAGGCGGTGGCCGTCGACGAAGTCGGGGGCCACCTGGAGCAGGTCGTACAGCTCGGCCTGGGCCTCGGCCAGGCGGTTCTGGTGGACCAGGTCCTTGGTCGCCTGGTAGCGACGTTCCACCTCGGGGGTCAGCTCCCCGGCGTGGACCGGTAGCCCCAGCAGCAGCACGAGCAGGGCGAGGGCCGCGTGGCGGGTCATCATCGTTCCTCCGGACGGCGGGCAGAGGATAGTTACCAGCATGCCGCGGGCAACACAAATGGAACGCGTCCGTTCGAAAGGAACCGCGGGCGCCCGGGCGCCCTGGACAGCTCGCGACGCCGCGTGGAACAATCGGAGCGGGCCCCCTTGCCCGCGGGAAGCGAGCGTTGAAGTGATGCGCAGAAGCTGGATGTTCCGTCCCGTCGCGTTCGTGGTCGCCGCGCTGATCGGCGCCGGCTTCCCCGGGATCGTCGGGCTCGGCGACCTCGGCGTCGCCCACGCCGCGGACGCCACGACCATCGCCGTGCTCGGCGTCCACGGCCACCGCGACATCTCACGGTCGGAGCTCGACGACCTGACCGACGACCTGATCGCCTCCCTCGAGGACGCCGGCGGCTACGTGCCGGTGCGGCCCGAGCAGTACGGCCGCAGCGTCTGGGACCAGCGCAACGCGATCCTCCAGGCGGTGTTCCTCGGCTCGGCCGAGTCCGGGCTGCAGGAGGGGCGGGTGCTGTACGACAACGCCCAGTTCCAGGGCGCGCTGGCCAGCCTCGAGAAGGCCGAAGGCTCGCTGGAGCGCGGCATCGAGTTCCTGCGCGAGCCCAAGCTGCTCGTCGAGATCCACCTCTACGAGGGCCTGGCCAACATGGCGCTGGGCGACATCGAGGCCGCCGAGACCCACTTCGAGGAGGTGGCCCGCACCGACCCGGCCCGCACCCTCGACCCGGTCCGCACCCCGCCCAAGATGCTCGAGGCGTTCGAGGCGGCCAAGACCCGCGTGGCCGAGTCCGGCGTGGCCACGATGGAGATCACCTCGGGGGGCGCCGACGGCGCCGACGTGTACCTCAACGGGCTGCGCTCGGGCAGCACCCCCACCGTTCTGGAGGTCCCGCCGGGCCGCTACCACATCACCGTGCACCACCCCGAGGTCGGCTGGGACTACCAGGACGAGACGGTCTACGCGGGCGACGACGTGCTGCTCGACTTCGAGCTCGACGACCGCGGGATCCGCGGGCTGGGCAAGGAGAAGCAGGAGTCGTCGCGCAGCCGCAAGGTCCAGTCGCTGTACCGCTCGCTGTCCGACGCGGTGGAGGCCGACCTGCTGCTGCTGGCCTCGGTCGACGAGGGCGACAACCTGCACCTGCAGCTGTACAGCCCGCGCTCCGAGGTGTTCTCCAAGGAGGTCTCGGGCCTGGTGACCCCGGGCGGGTCCCGGGACGCCCAGGCGTTCGACGAGCTCGTCGACCAGGTGCTGCGCTTCGAGGACGGCGTCGGCGGGATCCGCCCCGACGACACCGACACCAAGATGATCCCGGTGTACCTCGGCCGCAACCCGACGCTGAACCGCTTCCTGATGGGCACCCAGCCCGCCGAGCGGGTCGTGATCCAGCAGGTCGAGGTCGGCGGCGGCGGGGGCCCCACCGTCAAGAAGCCGGTCCACCAGCGCCCGCTGTTCTGGATCCTGATCGGCACCGCCATCGCCGGCGGCGCCGCGGCCGGCATCGCCGGCGGCGTCTACGCCAACCAGGACCCGGTCCTCGGCAACGGCACGGTCACGGTCGTGATCGAGCCCTGAGTCAGCAGCTCGCGGTACGGACGGATCCCCCACTACGCCGTGGTTCTCGAGCGTGGGGATCGAACCGCGGAGACCGCGGAGCGCGCGGAGGGGGGGGAGGGGATTGAACCACAGAGCACACGGAGCACACGGAAGAAGACGGGAGGAAGGGGGGAACGGAACAGCGGGACAAGCTGAGACGCTACCCTCTGCATTCTCGGCGACCTCGGCGGTTTCACCCCTCCTTCTGCCTCTCTCTGGGCTCTCGGTGGCCTCTGGGGTTCCGTCATCCTCTTCTTGCTCTTCCTCCTCCAGCGCGTCCTCGGCGCCCACCGCGGTTCATTCCCCCTCCCGTCACGCCCCGGGCACCAACCTGCCCCTTGACGGCTGACTTCGTACGTTTTATACATTTCGTCCCGAAACGTACAAAAAGGCTGAATCGGATTCAGCCGACTGCGAGGGACCGATGACGCAGGAAGTCCCCGAGGCTCCCCCGGAGATCGCACCGGAGAACGCACCGGAGGAGACCCCCGTCCGCACCGGGCGCGGACCGGTGGTCTGGATCGTCGTGGTGCTGACGATCGTGCTCGGCGTCGGGCTGATGGCCCGCACCGGCCAGGCGCTGTGGCTGCGGATGCGGCCGCTGCAGGACGTCGAGGTCCCGCCGGCCAAGGTCGAGGCCATCGCCGTGGCGCCCCGGACCTTCGAGTACACCGTGCCGATCTCCGGGACGCTGCAGCCGATCCGCTCGGCGACGGTGTTCCCCAAGATGGGCGGCAAGGTCGTGGCCGTCGAGGTCCAGCTCGGCGACGAGGTGAACGCCGGCGACGCGCTGGCCCGCGTGGAGTCGCCGGAGTACTCGCTGCAGGCGCAGCAGGCCGAGGTCGGGCTGCAGATGGCCGAGGAGGCGGTGGAGCTCGCCGAGCGCTCGCTGCAGCGGCTGGAGGACGTGCGCGCGGAGGTGGGCACGCTGGGGGTCAGCGAGCAGGAGTACGAGGAGGCCCGGATCCAGGTGGAGGGCGCCCGCACCCAGCGGGACGTGGCCAGGCTCAACCGCGATCTCGCGCGCCAGGTGGTGCGCAACCACGTGATGACCGCCCCCTGCGACGGCCGCGTGACCAAGGTGCTGGCGCGGCTGGGCAACATGGTCGGCAACGAGTACCCGGCGTTCCAGATCGACGACACCTCGCAGCTGTTCCTCGACACCGCGGTGGACGCCGCCGCCCTCGGCGCGGTGGAGCGCGGCCAGCCGGTGCGACTGTGGGCCGAGGACCACGAGGACCGCGAGCTCCAGGGCACCGTCACCGCGGTGTCCACCAGCCTCGACGCCTGGACCCGCAGGGGGCCCGTCGAGATCACGGTGGAGGACCCCGGCGGCGTGATCGGCAACCTGTTCGCCCGCGGCGAGATCGTCACCGGCGTCGAGGAGGGCGCGGTGGTGCTGCCGCTGGAGGTGGTGCGCCGCACCGCCGACGGCGACTGGGTGCAGGTCGCCCGGGACGGCTACGTCGCCGACGTGCCGGTGGAGGTGGTCGGCGAGGCCGACACCGAGCTGTCGGTGCGGGGGGTCGCGTTCGGCGCGCTGGTGATCCTGCCCGGCGCGGAGTACCTGGCCGAGGGCGAACCGGTGGACGTGGTGCGCGTGATCGGAGCGGACGCCGATGTGGCTCAGTGATCTGGCGATCAAGCGGCCCGCGTTCACCACCATCGTCGCGCTGCTGCTGATGGTCGTCGGCGCGATGGGCTACCTGCGGCTCTCCGTCGACTTCCTGCCCAAGTCCGACATGCCGGTGTTCTCGGTGATCGTGCCGTACCCCGGCGCGTCGCCGGAGCAGGTCGAGCAGCAGGTGGTCAAGCCCATCGAGGACCAGATGACCAGCATCTCGGGCCTCGACGACCTGTACAGCTACAGCCGCGAGCACGTGGGCATCGTCGTCGCCGCCTTCGACATGGGCACCGACACCGCGCTGGTGGGCAACGAGGTCCGCGACGCGTTCTACATGGCGCGCACGGAGCTGCCCGACGGGGTCGAGGACCCGATCTTCACCCGCTTCGATCCCAGCGCCCAGCCGGTGATGACCTGGGCGGTCTCCACCGAGCTGTCGTCCCTGGAGACGCGCACGCTGGTGGAGGAGGTGATCAAGCCCGAGATCGAGGGCATCAAGGGCGTCGGCACGATCCAGATCCAGGGCGGCGAGCAGCGGGAGATCCAGCTGGAGCTGGACCTGCCCAAGATGGCGGCGCTGCGGATCCCGTTCCTGCGCGTGCTGCAGCAGGTGGGCTACGACATCGCCGACATCCCCGGCGGGAACATGGAGGTCGGCGAGACCCGCTACTCGCTGCGCGCCAAGGGCACCGTCGACGATCTCGGCGAGCTCGGCGACATCATGCTGCAGCCGCTGCCCTCGCCGATCTACCTGCGCGACGTGGCCACCGTCGTCGACGGCACCGTCGAGCAGAAGACCCTGGCCCGGGTCGGCGGCAAGCGGGCGGTGACCTTCGACGTGATCAAGGAGGGCGGAGCCAACACCAACGCGATCTGCGAGGAGGTCCGCGCGGTGATGGCCGAGCTGGGGCACGAGCTGCCCGCCGGGACCGTGGTGTTCCCGGTCCTGGACAACTCGATCATCGTCGACGACATGGCCCACGAGATGCGGCTGGCGCTGATCCTCGGCGCCCTGTTCGCCGTGCTGGTGGTCTACGTCTTCATGCTCGACTGGCGCAGCACGCTGATCTCGGCGGTGGCGCTGCCCACGTCGGTGATCACCACCTTCTTCTTCATGTGGATCGCGGGGTTCTCGCTCAACGTGCTGAGCCTGCTGGCGCTGTCGCTGGCGATCGGGATCCTGATCGACGACGCGGTGGTGGTGATCGAGGTCATCTACCGCCACATGGAGGCCGGCGAGGATGCGCTGACCGCCGCCAGGAACGGCACCAAGGAGGTCGGCATGGCGGTGATGGCCACCACCCTGTCGATCCTCGCGGTGTTCCTGCCGGTGGGCTTCGTCGGCGGCTTCATCGGCCAGTTCTTCAAGGAGTTCGGGCTCACCGTCGCCATCTCCGTGGCGGTCTCGCTGTTCATCGCCTTCACGGTCACGCCGATGCTGGCGTCCAAGTTCGGCAAGCTGCCGGACCGCGAGAACCCGGGGCCCTTCGGCCGCCTGCAGCACCGGGTGATGACGGGGATGGAGGAGAGCTACCGCGGCGTCCTGGCCTGGGCCCTGGACCACGGCAAGCTGGTGTCCGTCACCGCGGTGGGGCTGTTCGCGGCCAGCCTGTTCCTCGTGGGCGTGGTGGGCTTCGAGTTCCTGCCCGACTACGACCGCAGCCGCTTCGAGGTCGACGTCCGCATGTCCCCGGCCACGACCCTGCTCGCCGCCGAGGAGAAGGCCATCGAGGTGGAGCAGCTGCTGCTCGCCATCGAGGAGGTCGAGGACGTCTACACGGTGGTGGGCCCCGACGGCGAGACCGACTGGATCCACATGACCGTGCTGCTGCCCGACAAGTCGGAGCGCAAGCGCTCGGTCTACGAGGTGATGGACGAGGCCCGCGAGGTGGTCGACGTGCTGCCGAGCGTGACCACCAGCGTGGTCGACCTGCCCATCGTCTCCGGCGGCGCGATGGGCAAGGCCATCGAGATCGAGGTCCGCGGCGACGAGCTCGAGGAGATCGAGCAGGTCGCCACCGACATCCGCCTGGGGATGCAGCAGATCCCCGGCACCACCGGGGTCGAGACCACCTACCGCCCCGGCAAGCCCGAGCTGCGCCTCGACGTGGATCGCGGCAAGGCCGGCACCGCGGGGCTGAGCGTGGGCCAGGTGGGCATCGCCTCGCGGATGGCCGTGGCCGGCCAGGTGGTGGGCACCTACCGCGAGGGCGAGCGGGCCCACGACATCCGCATCCGCGCCCGCGAGATCGACCGCACCCCGCGAGCGCTGATGCCCAACCTGCTGCTGCTCAGCCCGCTGCCGCGGCCCGACGATCCCTGGGGCCAGGGCACCCCGGTGGCGCTGCAGAACGTCGCCACCCTGGGCTACCGCACCGCCCCGGCGGTGATCACGCGCCACGACCGGCAGCGCTACCTGGAGGTCAGCTGCGACCTGTCGGGGCGGGCGCTGAGCGACGTGCGCGACGACATCCAGGCGATGATCGACGGCCTCGGGGTGCCCCCCGGCGTCGACGTCAAGATCCTCGGCGAGGTGGAGCTGATGGAGGACGCCGCCGGCAGCCTGACCATCGCGCTGGTGCTGGCCGTGGTGTTCGTCTTCGCGGTGCTGGTCAGCCAGTTCGAGAGCTTCCTGCACCCGTTCACGATCATGCTGTCGCTGCCGCTGGCGGTGGTGGGGGCGTTCCTGACGCTGCTGCTGTTCGGCTGGTCGGTCAGCGTGGTGTCGATGCTGGGGATCATCCTGCTGATGGGGCTGGTGACCAAGAACGCGATCCTGCTGGTCGACCGCGCCAACCAGTTCCGCGACGAGGGGGTCTCGATCCGCGAGTCCCTGCTGCGGGCCGGGGCGCTGCGGCTGCGGCCGATCCTGATGACCACGTTCGCGATGATCCTCGGGATGCTGCCCCCGGCGCTGTCCACCGGCTCGGGCAGCGAGCTGCGCCAGCCGATGGCGTGGCCGGTGATCGGCGGGCTGGTGGCCTCGACGCTGCTGACGCTGGTGGTCGTGCCGGTGGTCTACAGCTGGATCGAGGGGCTGCGCGAGCGGCTGGGGACGAGGAAGGAGGCGGCGCCATGAGCAAGCGCGGCGACGAGACGCGGGCGCTGCTGGTCGACTCGGCGCGGGCCGTGATCGAGAAGATCGGGCTGCGCAAGACGACGCTGGAGGACGTGGCCGCCGAGGCGCGGGTCAGCCGCTCGACGATGTACTACCACTTCGAGAGCAAGGGCGACCTGGTCACCGCGGTGATCGACCACCTGATCGAGGACCTCCAGGACAAGGTCGGCCAGGCCGACGATCCCGCGGTCCCGCCGGAGCAGCGGATGCTCCAGATCGTCGCGGCGCTGGGCGCCGAGATCCAGCGGCTGCTGATGCTCTACGAGGTGACCCGCGACGTGGCCGGCGAGCTGGTCCCGCGGGCCCAGAAGCGCATCGACCAGTTCCAGGCCTGGCACCTGGCGGTGCTCGCCGGCGTGATCCGGGACGGGGTCGCCGCCGGTGTGTTCGTGGTCGACGACCCGGAGCGCTTCGCGCGGACTCTGCAGCTGGCGTTCCAGGGCGTCTTCAACCCGGTGATCAACGACGACTGGGACCGCTTGCTGGAGGACGCCCAGGCGATGATGCAGGTCTTCCTGCGCGGCATCGCCGCCGAGCCCGGGAGGGGGGCGCCGTGCTGAGCCGTGCTGCCAGGATGGCACTGGGGATGGTGCTGCTCGTCGCGCTGCCGGCCCAGGCGCGGGAGTACACCCTCGCCGAGGCGGTCCACGCGGCGCTGGCCGGCAGCGACGAGGTCGAGATCGCGCGGGCCAAGACCGCCGCCGAGCAGGCCAAGGCCGACGAGGCGCTGCTGATGTTCTTCCCCAGCGCCACGCTCACCGGGGGCTACGCGCGGCTGGACACCGCGCCCTACACGGTGACCACCGTCGACATCGCGGACATGCTGCCCTCGAGCCTGGTGGACGACCCCCTGTTCGGCCAGTTCTTCGAGGACATCGAGCCGATGGAGTGGCGCATCGAGTTCGCCCGCCTGGACAACTTCCAGGTCCAGCTGCAGGCCGAGCAGATCGTGTTCGCCGGCACCGGGCTGCACCGCCAGCGGGCGATGGCGATGGCCAACCTGCGCTCCGCCCGCGAGGAGGAGCGCGCGGTGGCGCACGAGGTGGTCTACCAGGTCGAGGAGCTGTTCTGGCAGCTGGCCTACGCCCGCCAGGCGATCGAGGTCACCGAGGCGGGGATGGAGACCGTCGACGCCTACGTGACGCTGCTGAACAAGCTGGTCGCGGTGGGGCTGGCCACCGAGGCCGACCTGCTCACCGCCCAGGTGCAGCAGGCCTCGCTGGAGCTCGACGCGCTCAAGGCGCGCCAGGGCGCCGCGCTGGCCGAGAACGCGTTCCGCGTGCTGGTCCACGCCCCGCCCGGCGAATCGATCGAGCTCGATCTCGTCGATGGGACCATGCCGATCGAGCTGGAGCTGGACCTGGACGCGCTGACCGAGATCGCCCGCGCCGAGCGCCCCGAGGCGCGGATGCTGGAGCAGCAGGGCCTCGCCGCCCGCCACGGGGCCCACGCGGCGCTGTCCACCTGGCTGCCGGCGGTGGCGTTCCAGGCCAACATGTACTGGAAGAACCCGGACCGCGCGGTGGAGCCCAACTGGTACTGGTCGGGGGACCTCACGCTGGGGCTGCAGTGGACGCTGTGGGACCGCGGCCAGGCCATCTCGCGCCACCGCCAGGCCAGGGCCGGGCAGCGCCAGGTGGCGGCCTACCAGCACCAGCTGCACGACGGCGTGCGGCTCCAGATCGAGCAGGCGCTGAGCCTGTACCGCGAGGCCGACGAGCAGCGCGCCGTGGCCCGGCGCGCCGAGGAGCTCGCCGAGAAGAGCCTGCAGCTCACCGAGCTGAACTTCCGCGAGGGCCTGGCACGCAATGTCGACGTGCTCGAGGCCCAGACGGCGCTGTCCAAGGCCCGCCTCGACGCCATCGGCGCCGAGGCGGCCTACCGCACCGCCGAGGCCGGCCTGCGCCGCGCCATCGGGCTGGACCTGGAGGACTGATGAGCGGGTTTTCCGCCCGACTGCTGACGGTCGCGATGATCGCGATCCTCGCCGTGCCGGCCGTCGCCGGCGCCAAGCGGCGCTCCACCGAGGAGTGGACCCACGAGAAGGGCGCCGTCGGCAACGCGGTGTTCTCCAGGCGCGTGGAGGGCGCCCGGATCCGCGAGTACAAGGTCGAGATGACGCTGGACGCCCCGGTGGAGGACGTGTGGGCGATGCTCACCGACTGGGACTCGGACGCGTACATGCCCCGCGTGCTGGAGCAGCGGGTGCTGTCCGGCGGCGGGAGCGACGTGGTCCTGTACCAGAAGGACGACTGCTCCCCGCTGGAACCCCGCGACTACGCCCTGCGCGTCCACGCGTCCCGGGACGGAGCGACCTACTCCGTGCGCGCAGAGCTGGCCAACGACCAGGCCCCGGCCCCGGCCGAGGGCGTGGTCCGCATCGCCGACCACTACCGCGAGTGGACCCTGACCGCCGACGGAGACGGCTCGGTGCTGACGATGATCCTGTTCTACGACCCGGCGGGGAAGGTCCCGGACAAGCTGTACAACGCCGGCGTGCCGCGGGAGCTGCTCGGGATCAAGCCGTCCATCGAGGCCGCGCTGGCGGCACGCTGATCAGGGCTCGTCGGGCTCGCGGGCCTCGTCCTCCGGCCGGGCCGCCGCGGGTCTGGCCGCCCCGCCCGCCTTCTTCCGATCCTTGCGCGGAGGGTACAGCCGCCGCGACATCTCGCGCAGCCGCCGCTGGGCGCGCCCCAGCACGGTCCTGGGCGGGTACTCGCCGTCCGCGTCGGGGACCCCGGCGCGGATCCCGGTCAGGACCTCCATCGCCTGCTCGATGGTGGTCACCGGGACCACGCGGAACTGCCCCTCGCGACAGGCCTGGACGACCTCGTCGTCGAGGACCAGGTCCTCGATGTTGACCCGCGGGATGATCACCCCCTGGCGGCCGGTCAGGCCGCGGTCGCGGCAGGTGGCGAAGAACCCCTCGATCTTCTCGTTGACCCCGCCCACCGCGAGCAGGTCGCCGCGCTGACTCAGCGAGCCGGTCAGCGCGAAGCCCTGGCGCACCGGCGCGCCGGCCAGGTCGCTGAGGATCGCGGCCAGCTCCGAGGCCGCCGCGGAGTCGCCGTCGATCATCCCGTGGTTCTGCTCGCAGGTGATCATCGACACCACGCCGAGCGGGTCGCGCTGGCCGAAGCGGTGGCGCAGCAGGCCGACGAGCAGGAACACGCCCTTGTCGAACGTCTTGCCGCTGAGCTTGGCCTCGCGCTCGATGTTGATCACGCCCTCGCGGCCCACCGCGGTGGTGGCCGTGATCCGCGTCGGCGCCCCGTAGCGCAGCCCGTCGACGGTGTAGACCAGCAGGCCGTTGACCGTGCCCACCTCGGTGCCGTCGGTACGGACCCGCAGGCGGTGCTTGCGCAGCCGCTCGCGGTGGCGCCGCTCCCCGCGGTCGAGGCGCCAGCGCCGCTGTCGCAGCGCCCGGTCGACGTCGCCGGCGGTGATGCTGGCGTGCCCCTCGTCCCCGGCGACCAGATCCGCCTGGGCGACGCGGTCGGCGAGCTCCCCGAGGCGTGCCGAGATCCGGCCGCGGCCCTCCACGTCGCGGACCTGCTCCTCGACCAGCCGGGCGAGGCCGTCGCGGCGCACGTGGCGCAGCCCCTCGGCGCGGCACCGGTGGGAGACGAACGCGGCCAGCCGGGCGCCGGTCTCGTCGTCGTAGGCCATGTCCGGCTTGCCGTCGGCGAGCAGCCCGAAGACCCGCCGCCCGGCCGGCTCGATCAGCGGCCCGAAGCGCGCGGTCTGCGTCCCGACCACCACCACGCGCAGCGCCAGCGGGATCGGGTCCGGCCGGACGTCGGCCATCGCCGGCGTCGCGGTGCCGGGGACGGCCGCCGGCGCCAGCTCGCGGCGGGACAGCGTCGCCAGCAGGCGGCGCACCAGCGTGCCGTCGGCGAGCAGCTCGTCGGCGTCGATCACGCACACCCCGCCGTCGGCCTCGAGCAGCGCCCCGCCGGCCAGCTGCGCCAGGCCGGGGGGGCCGTCGCCGGGCGGGGCGTCCACGGCGCCGAACAGCGTCCGGTGGTCGGCGACCGGCGCCCACACCACCGGCAGCGCGCCCTCGCCCCAGCGCCTCCCGTCGCGGATCAGGTGCCCCCGGTAGCGCTCGGTGCAGCCGATCCGCGCCTCGTCGTCGGGCTCGTCGGTGCTGGTCAGCAGCGGCACGTCGCGCAGCGCCTGCTCGCGGAGCCGGACCAGGTGCCGCTTGACCTCGGGGCCGTCGCCGCGCGCCACCAGGGTCGCCACCTGGGCCCGCACCGCCTTGCGGCCCTCGCGGCGGGTGGCGCCGCCCAGCAGGTTCATCGCGCGGGCGAACGCGTCGAGGGCGTCCACCAGCGCGCGACCGCGGCCCGCCGGCAGCGAGATCCGCCGCGGCCGCCGCGGGTCGTCGAAGCGCTCGACGTACAGGTGGTCGAGCACCTCGCGGGGCCGCGCCTCGGCCAGGCACTGGCGCAGCAGCGTCCGCATCCCGGTGCCCGCCGCGCCGCGCAGCAGCAGGTGGTGCGTCGGGCTGCGCAGCCGCAGGGCGAGCTCCACCGTGGCGCGGGTCCGCGGGTCGCCGAGCCAGCGGTCGTCGGGAGCCACGCTGGCCGTGGACGGGCCGGGCAGCGAGCCGGGATCACAGCGCCAGCGCAGGTGATCGGGGTGCAGGGCGGTGAGGCGGTCGCGGGGTCCCGGCGGCACGGGGCGCCCTCACTCCTCGAGGTCCGCCGAGATCGGCTTCTTCTCCCCCGGGGCGAGGGTCACGGAGATGGTGCGCTCGGCCTCCAGCGGGGGGCACACCAGCTTGACGGTGTGGTCCCCGGGCTCGACCTCGAGGTTGCCGATCGGGGTCTGGCCGACCTTGCGCCCGTCGACGTAGACGTCGGCCCACGGCGTGGCGTTGATCGTCAGGTAGGCGGGCTCGACCTTCTCGGGCAGCTTCTCCAGCGTGGCGCGCACCACGACGGTGCCCTCGGTGGGGAACGTCCCGCTGGCGGTGCCGTCCCTGTAGCCCTCGAGGCTGAAGGTCGCGGAGTATCGGGTGCCGGGCGCGCCGGCGTCGAAGCGGTAGGGCGAGCTGCGCCCCTGGGGCCCGCCGGTGATGCTGACGGTCGCGCCCGGCGGGCTGCTGCGGAACACCAGCGCTGGCGGGCCGGGCTCCGCGGGGGTGGCCGCCTCCGTCGGGGTCTCGGGCTCCACCGCCTCGGTGGCGACCTCCTCCCGCTGGAGCGACACCTTCAGCCGGAAGCGCTCGCCGGCCTCGACCTGGAACTCGTCCTCGAAGGGCAGGAAGCCCTCCTTGCGCACCGTCAGCGTGTACCTGTGGTCGGGCTCGAGGTCCTCCTGGGTCGCCCCGATCGGCTTGCCGTCCAGCAGGATCTCGGCGTCCCGGGCCTCCGGCGGGGCGATCTCCAGCACCAGCGTGCCCGTGGTGGGGCCCAGCGGCTCGATCACCTCGGGCTCGGGGGCCAGGATCACGAACTTGACCAGCGCCCCGACGCCGCACAGCACCGCGAGCACCGCCGCGATCCAGACCAGCCCCGGGATCTTCCGCCTGCGGGGCTCGGCGTCGGGCTCGACCTCCTCCTCGTCGTCGATCGTGTCGACCTCTTCCTCGAAGTCGAGCTCGAGGTTCTCCTCCATCGAGGCCAGCGCGCTGGCGGCCTTGCGCGCCGCCTCGAGCCGGATGCCCTCCTGCTCGCGGTCCTGGGCGTACAGCTCGGAGAACCAGTCCTGGAACTCCAGCTGCATCTCGCTGACCGTGGCCGGCTTGATGTACTCCTCGAGCTCGTGGCGCATCTCCTCGGCGTCCTGGTAGCGGTTCCAGGGCCGCGGGTTCAGCGCGCGCTGCATGATGTGCTCGAGGGGCCGCGGGACCCCGGGGTTGAGCTGCTTGATGTCCGGGATGTCGCCGTTGCGGATCCGCTCCAGCGTCTTCAGCGGGGTCTCTTCCTTGAACAGCCGCGCCCCGGCGATCATCTCCCACAGGCAGATGCCGCAGGAGAACACGTCGGAGCGCTGATCCACCGCCTTGCCCTGGGCCTGCTCGGGGCTCATGTACTCGAACTTGCCCTTGAGCACCCCCTCCTCGGTGTTCTCGAACTGGGACTTGCTGGCCTTGGCGATCCCGAAGTCGGCCAGCTTGATGTGGCCGTCGTAGCTGATCAGGATGTTGCTCGGCGAGACGTCGCGGTGGACGATCTCGAGGTCGTTGCCGGCCTCGTCCTTCTTGGTGTGGGCGTAGTACAGCCCGCGGCTCATCTCGTGGGCGACGTAGGCGGCGAACTGCATCGGCAGGCGCTTCTGCTGCTGCTCCAGCGTCCGCATCAGGATCTTCAGGTCCTTGCCGTAGACGCCCTCCATCGCCAGGAAGTAGTGGTCGCGGATCTTGCCGAAGTCGTAGACCTGGACGATGTTGGGGTGCTGCAGCTGGACCGTCAGCTTGGCCTCGTCGACGAACATGCCGACGAACTCCTCGTTGACGGTCAGGTGCGGCAGGATCCGCTTGATCACCAGCTCCTTCTCGAACCCCCCGTGCCCGAAGGTGCGCGCGCGGAAGACCTCGGCCATGCCGCCGACGGCGATGCGGTCGATCAGGAAGTACTTGCCGAACGGCTCCGGCTCGAAGCGCAGCTTGGTCGAGGGCGTGTCCGCTTCGGACGGGTTGCTCGGCTGCTGCGACTCCACGCTGCGCGCTCCTGGAGGGTCGATCTCTTGGCCCCCGGCCGAGGGCTCGGAGAGGCAAGGGATTTCAGGGAGTCGAGTATAGGGAGAACGCTCCGCGAGGGTCAAGGCAGCAGCGGGGCCGCGCTATACACCTCGGATGGGGCGAGGCTACAATGGGCCTCGGGCCCATGCGAGCGAGCGCGAGGAGCGGACGGATGACGGGTTGCTGGGCGGGCCGGTTGGCGACGGGATGGGTCCTGCTGGCGGCCCTGCTCCTCAGCGGCTGTCCGACCAAGTACGAGCCCTACGACTTCACGATCCGGTTCGTGTTCCCGCCGGGACAGACCCCCCTGGCGGACCTGTACTCCCTGGAGATGGACGTCGAGTACGACTCCGGGGCGGGCTACACCTTCTACCTGCAGCCCGTCGCGGGGGGGAACTGGGAGCTGGAGGGCATCCCGCCGGTCGACGAGGGCGGCACCGTGGTGCTGCGCTTCCGCGGGATGGCGGTGGACCCCACCAACGCGGACAACGTGATCGAGGTCGCCAACGGGGTCTCCGGACCGGTGGCGCTGGGCTACGACACCGACGTGACCGTGTACTTCAGCGAGCGCCACGAGCTGGCGCTGGTCGAGGGAGCGCTCAACTCTCCGCGCCCGCGCGCGGGCGCGACGGCCATCGACGGCGGCGGGGCGATCGTGGTCGGCGGCGGCGCGGTGGACGGCGACGGGACCGTGGCCGGGATCGAGCTGCTCGAGCCCGGGGAGGACGGCCGCTACCAGTTCACCCTGCTGCACCCCGAGTACCGCCGCGCGGGGGCCACGCTGCATCGGGTCGATCGCAGCGCCAGCCCGCACCACGAGACGGTGCTGATCGCCGGCGGCTTCGACGCCGGCCTGACCGCCGACGACCTGCGGGCCGAGATCGACCGCTACGACCCGGCCGAGGACGCGATCACCACGATCCTCGACCTGCCCGTGCCGCTGGCGTTCCCCGCGCTGACCGAGCTGGGCGACGGCCGCCTGCTGCTGTCCGGCGGATGGACCAACGAGGTCGACCTGCTGGTGCCGTCCGGGCACTACGCGCTGATCGACCCGGTGGCGTCCTCGGCCGTCGAGGCCGGCCAGATGTCCCTGGCGCGGGTCGATCACCAGGCCGTGGAGCTGCAGGACGGCTCGGTGCTGGTCTGCGGCGGCAGCGACGGCACCGAGGACGGGGCCAGCGAGGACGACTGCGAGCTGTGGTCCCCGGGCGGGGTCAGCGGCACCGGTGCGCTCCAGCACGCCCGCGAGCGGTTCGCGATGCTGGCGTTGCCGGCCGACCCCCAGGGGCGGGTCGTGGCGTTCGGCGGTCGGTCCCGCGACGGGCTGGGCGGCGAGGCGGTGCTCGACAGCGTCGAGCTGTACGACCCCGCCAGCGAGCAGTGGACGCTGCTCGGCGCGCGGATGAACGCGGCCCGCGCGGGCTTCTCGGTGGCGCCGGTGCCCGAGGGGCGCTTCCTGGTCTGCGGCGGCGCCGACGAGGACGGGGTCTCGCGGGCCAGCTGCGAGGTGTTCGATCCCGACGTGGTCGCCTTCGGCCCGCACCCCAGCGCCAGCCTCGCCGGCGGCCGCCAGGGCCAGGCCGCCACCGTGCTGGACGGCGGCCTGATCCTGCACGTCGGCGGCTCGGGCGCCGAGCCCGAGAAGGCCTACCTCTACAACCCGTGATCACCTGCGACCGGCGGTCGCAGGTGATCACCGACGGACTTGCAGCTGGCGGCGCGGTGCGCCGCAGCTGAACTCCGTCGGGGGGTGGTCGGGGGGGGGGCGGTTACTCGCCGCCGACGGTCTGCTTCCAGCCGTCGAGGGTCTCGCAGATGTCGCCGTTCTCCGACGACGCGGCCATGTCGGCGCGCAGGGTCGAGGAGTACTCGCCGCCCGGGGGCGTGCGCATCCCATAGGAGCAGACGGTGTCCAGCAGGGTCTGGTCCGGCACGCGGTACTCGGCCAGGCAGTCCTGCAGCTCGGAGTCGCCGTAGCTCACGCCGCACTCCTCGTAGATGTCGGCGAACTCGCGGCACATCTGCTGGCAGTCGTTCTCGCAGCCGGTCAGGCCGGTCAGGGCCAGCAGGCCCAGCAGGGTCGCGACGGTGGTCGCACGCGTGATCATGGCTCTTCCTCCGCTCCGCCGGCGGCCAGCTCCAGCTGCCAGGCGCCGCCCGCGGCGTCGCTCGTCCCGCACAGCTCGGCGTCGCCCTCGTCCAGCTGGTCGACGAACTGCAGGTACGCCCCGCAGGTCTCCACCTCGCCCGGGTCCGCCGCCAGCGTGCGGTGGTCGGTGAGGCAGCGGTTCAGATCCGTGGCCTCGACCTCGTCCCCGCAGACCGACTTGCGGAACCCGTACCAGCTGTTGCACAGCTGCTGGCACTCGTTGAGACATCCGAGCGTCGGCATCGCCGCCAGACCCATCAGGATCCACCCGGCCGCGAACACCCTCCGCGAGGAAGTCCCGGGCACGCCGCGAGCATTCCACCACGGGGGACACAGAGCGTCAAGAATCCCCGCGGCCGCAGCCGATCCGCCGCCGACTTGACCTCCGCGGCGGGGGTCCCTAGGATCGGCCAACTTTTCCGCGCGCACTCGAGATGCGTTCCCTTCTGTCCCGACTCCCGTGGTTCCTGATGGCGTCTGCGCTGGTGGCATGGCTGCCCGCGCCCACCGCCGGCGAGCCCCCGCGGATCCACGACGGGATGCTCCGCCCCGACGGCGCTGGCTCCGCCGCGGCCCAGTTCACGCTGGACCACGAGGTCGAGCGCGAGGCCGAGGCCGGATTCGAGTCCGAGTCCGAGGCCGGGACCGAGGCCGGGACCGAGGCCGGGACCGAGGCCGAGACCGAGACCGAGATCGAGAGCGAGATCGAGTCGCTGGACCCCGCCGCGATCACCGGCATCGGCGGCCCCGGCGAGCCCCTGGAGCTCGTCGACGAGCTCGATGAGCTCGAGCCCCCGGCGGTCCGCGACGGGGTCCCGGTCGGCAAGCACACCCACGGCTACCTGCTGCGCGGCCTGCCGTTCCCGATCGACGACGACCGCTTCACCGTGATCGCCCCCTGGCGCGCCTACTGCGTCCAGGACACGATCGACGGGCTGTTCGACGCCGTGGACGCCGTGGAGTCGCTGTACCCCGGCTCCCACGCGATCACGGTCGGCGACTGCAGCCGCGAGGGTGGGGGGTACCTCTCCCCGCACATGTCGCACCAGACCGGCCTCGACGTCGACATCGGCCCCTACTGGGCCGACGGCGAGGCCAAGACCTGGTTCGAGGCGATGCACCCGCACGAGATCGACATCCCGCGCACCTGGGCGCTGCTCGAGGCGCTGGTGAGCGACGAGTCGGTCAAGTACATCATCCTCGACTACCGGCTCCAGCAGGTGTTCTACGAGTACGCCGAGGAGCTGCCGTGGATGGACGAGGAGTACCTGGAGCTGATCTTCCAGTACCCCCGCGGTCCCAGGCACTTCGAGGGCATCATCCGCCACTGGGAGGGCCACTACAGCCACATCCACGTGCGGTTCCACTGCCCCGAGGGCACCGAGGACACCTGCGCCGAGTAGCCCCTCCGCCCCGCCCGTGACCGTGACAGCCGGGCAGCCCCGTGCGATCATCGGTCGCGGGGGTGACCATGCGACCCAGCCTCGCGATCGTGGTCTCGCTGCTGCTCGGGATCGCCCTGCCCGCGACCCCGGCCGGCGCCAAGCCCGTCCCGGTGCCCGACGCGCCGTCGTGCGCCTACGCCCAGGTCAGCGCGGGCTCGTTCCACACCTGCGGCCTGCGCGGGGACGGGCACGTCGCCTGCTGGGGGGCCAACGACTACGGCCAGTCCACGGCCCCCGACGGCCAGTTCACCCAGATCAGCGCCGGCATCTGGCACACCTGCGGGGTCCACACCGACGGCTCGGTGGCGTGCTGGGGCTGGAACGAGTACGGCCAGGCCAAGCCCCCCGGCGGGGCGTTCACCCAGGTCAGCGCGGGCTACGGCCAGACCTGCGGCCTGCGCTCCGACGGCAGCCTGATCTGCTGGGGCGCCGACACCGCCGGCGAGGCCAGCCCCCCTGCGGGGCGCTTCCGCCAGATCAGCGCCGGCCACTACCACACCTGCGGCGTGCAGCAGGACGGCACCGTCGCCTGCTGGGGGGACGACGAGTACGGGCAGTCGCGGGCCCCCGAGGGCCGCTTCGCGTTCGTCAGCGCCAGCGACGAGCACACCTGCGGCGTGCGCGAGACCGGCGCCGTGGAGTGCTGGGGCGCCGAGGAGTACGGCCGGACCCGCGCCCCCGGCGGGGCGTTCACCCAGGTGGAGGCCGGCCCGTGGCACAGCTGCGGCCTGCTGGACGACGGCACCGTCGACTGCTGGGGCGGCAACTGGGCCGGCGAGGCCCGGCCCCCGGGCGGCGTGTTCGAGCAGGTCACGGTCGGCAGCGGCCACGCCTGCGGGGTCCGCACCGACGGCACGATCGAGTGCTGGGGCGACGACGTCTACGGCCAGTCCCGCCCGGTGCGCGGTGCGTTCCGCGCGGTGGCCACCGGCGGGACCCACATCTGCGGCCTGCGCAGCGACGGCACGGCGACCTGTTGGGGCGGCTACCTGTCCGGCGAGCAGCCCCCGCCCTACGGCCAGTTCGTCCAGCTCAGCGCCGGCGACAAGCACGGCTGCGGGACCCGCGAGGACGGCTCGCTGGACTGCTGGGGCGCCAACCACTTCGGCGAGGCCGATCCCCCCGACGGGGTCTACACCCAGGTCAGCGCCGGCGGCAGCCACTCCTGTGCCGTCCGCGCCGACGGCTACGTGGTCTGCTGGGGCGCCAACGGCGCCGGCGAGTCCCGCCCCCCGACCGCGACGTTCACCCAGGTCGACGCCGGCGACCGCCACACCTGCGGCGTCCGCACCGACGGCCTGGTGTGGTGCTGGGGCGCCAACGACAGCGGCCAGTCCCGCGCCCCGGCGTCCGCCTTCAAGGCCGTCTCCGCCGGCGGCGGCCACTCCTGCGGCGTGCGGATCGACGGCACCCTGGAGTGCTGGGGCGCCAACGACCTGGGCGAGGCCTCCCCGCCCCCCGGCACGTTCACCACCGTCTCCGCCGGCACCGGCCACTCCTGCGGCGTCCGCGACGACGGCGCCGTGCTGTGCTGGGGCGCCAACACCTTCGACCAGTCGGTCAACCCCCGCGGCGCGTTCACCACCGTCTCCGCCGGCGGCGCCAAGTCCTGCGGCCTGCGCACCGACGGCTCGCTGGAGTGCTGGGGCGTCCTCGTCCGCCCGCCGCGCTGCACGCCGTAGACGGCCGTCCGCCCGACTTCCACTCTTTGTCGCGTTCGGAGCCAGTTCCTGGAAGTCGGATGTCCGACTTCCAGATTCTGGCACTCGTCGCGCCAGTTTCTGGAAGTCGGGCGGGCAGCGCAGTGAGGGGTCGGATCGTGGCTGAAGCCACTGGACCACCATCCCTGTGGATTCCTCGTCGACCGGCTCTTCACCGGGTTACCCTGGTGGACGGGAGGGATGCGAGATGCGCTACCGGCGTGCCCTGCTCGTCCTGGCTTCCATCTTGCCGGTGGCGGGCTGTGTCGATCCCCCGGACGACGACGCCACGACGACCGACGACGACACGGTGGTCGACGACCTCGATGACGACGACTCGGGTGATGACGACACCGTGGCCCCCACCTTCGGCTGCGAGTCGCAACCGGGATTCGACTTCGCGGAGGCCGTCCTGATCGAGGGCGGTGTGTTCTCCATGGGCTCCGACGTGCAGACGCCCTGGCCCGATCACGCCCTGTGGTTCGGCGGCCTCCAGCATGCCTACGGAGACGAGACCCCGGCGCACGACGTGGACCTGAGCCCGTTCTGCATCGAGCGGTACGAGGTCACGCTGGAGCGCTACGAGGCCTGTGTCGACCAGGGGATCTGTGATCCGCTGGGATTCCAGTGGAACCAGAAGGATGGGGTCGACACCTGGATCAACCACTACCCGGAGGAGTGCTGGGAGGACCTGTCGCTCTGCCTCCACTGGCCCGTCAACGCCAAGCACCGCGCACAGGCGGCGTCGTTCTGCGACTGGGCTGGCGGCCGGCTGTGTACGGAGGCGGAGTGGGAGCGCGCCGCCTCGGGCCCGGGGCCGGACAAGCCCACGTACCCCTGGGGTGATCAGCCCCCGGACGAGGATCTCGCGAATGTCTACGAGTACGGCGATCCGGCGGAGACGATCGTGATCGATCGGGTCGACGCCCACCCCGCGGGCGCGTCCGTAGAGGGCGTGTTCGACCTGACGGGGAACGTCTTCGAGTGGGTCTCCGACTGGGTCGCCCCCTACGATGTCGAGCCCGGTGGGCTCCCCGCCGTCGATCCGATCGGACCGCCCCGTGGACGGCACCGCATCGCCCGCGGGGGATGCGGGTTGGCCGTGATGGCCCACGAGATCACGACCAGGATGACCGCCGATCCCCTGTTCGACGGCGGGTGAGTGGGGATCCGGTGCTGCCGTGACGCGGTGCCCCTGGAGGAAGGTGAGTGAGCAGGGCCCTGTGCTCGTTCGCCACGGTGACTGGAGACAGCCACCGAGGAACAGAGCACCGCCCTGGCCTTGGCTTCCCATCGCGTTTCCAGTGAAGGCGCAGGCGTCCCGGACGTCGTCATCCGACGCCGTCGGTGGGTGTACTCGTCCCCGCATCCGATGCCGGCGTCGATGGCGAGAACCGCCAACGACCAGGTGACCATCCGGGATGGCCTCCACATGCCTCGATCGAGCCACGGTTTCTCGCCGCGCTCGAGTGCAGCTTCAGACCCGGAACGAGCCTGCCGCGGTTCCTGTTGCTGGTCGAGGTGGCCCCGACGATGCAGCCGTCCGCCCGACGGACCTCCGCCGCGCCGGCATGGCCAGCGCGGGGGAGGGGATGCGGTGTCTCGTGGAACTACAGCTGGGTGCGCCAGGCGGCGACGTCGACGCCCTTGCGGGTCAGGGCGCCGGTGGGGCACATCTCGCACAGCTTGTCCCAGCCCTCGCCGGGCAGGGTGTCGGCGAGCTTGCGCAGCAGCGGCGGCATCACGCGGGCGGTGAAGCCGCGGCCCTCGAGCGCCAGGGCGTTGTTGCCCAGCAGCTCCTCGCAGGCGCGGACGCAGGTGGCGCACATGATGCACTTGTGGCCCTCGTACAGCACGTGGGGGTGGCTGTCGTCGACCAGGTAGGCGCGGTGGTCGCCGGCGAAGCGCTGCGGGTCGACCATGTACTCGCTGCCGTACCGCTTGATCTTGCAGTCGTTGACGGCGCGGCAGCCGCAGGCGAGGCAGCGCTCGGCCTCGGCCTGGGCCGTGGCCTCGGTGAACCCGGTCTCGACCTCGTCGAACGTCGTGCGGGCCCGCTCCACCTCGATCTCGGGCATCTCGGCGCGCGGCCGCTCGTCGAAGCCGGCCACCACCTCGGGCGGGATCTCGGGGAGCGCGCCCATCATGTGGCGGTACAGCGCCGGGTTGCCGATCACCTTCTCGCCGCGGACGTACTGGTCGATCGAGAACGCGGCGAGGTGGCCGTGGCCCGCCGCGCGGACCGCGATGTCGGCGCCGGTGAAGCAGTCGCCGCCGGTGAACACGTCGGGCAGCGCGGTCTGCAGCGTCTTGTCGTCGGCCTCGATGCTGTTCCAGCGAGTCAGGCCCAGCCCGGTGTCGGCGGTGCCGAAGGTGCTCACCCGCTGACCGATCGCGGCGATCGCGTTGTCCACCTGGATTCCGTACTCGCTGCCCTCCTGGGGCACCGGCCGGCGGCGGCCGGAGGCGTCGGGCTCGCCGAGCTCCATCTTGATGCAGGTGATGTCCAGCGCGTCGCCGTTCTTCTCGATCTTGATCGGCGCGGCCAGCAGCTGGATCTCGACGCCCTCGTGCTCGGCGGCGTCGATCTCGGGCTGGAACGCCGGCATCTCGGTGCGGGTCCGGCGGTACAGGATGAACACCTTCTCGGCGCCGCAGCGCAGCGCGGTGCGGGACGCGTCGATGGCGGTGTTGCCGCCGCCGACGACCATCACCCGCTTGCCGATCTTGGTGCTCTCGTCGCGGCTGACCTCGCCGAGGAACCCGATCCCGGACAGCACGCCGGGCAGGTCCTCGCCCTCGCAGCGCATCGTCGAGGCCTCCTGGGCCCCGAGGCCGAGGAACACCGCGTCGCTGCGGTCGCGCAGCTCCTGCAGCGACACGTCGCGGCCCATCTTGACGCCGTACTCGAAGGTCACGCCCATCCGCTCCAGGACGCTGACCTCCTTGTCGATCACGTGGCGCGGCAGGCGGTACGACGGGATCCCCCAGCGCATCATCCCGCCGGGGGCCTCGGCCGCGTCGATGACGTGCACCGAGTGGCCCTTCTGGCGCAGGTAGAACGCGCAGGCGACCCCGGCCGGGCCGGCGCCGACGACCGTGATCCTCTTGCCGGTGTCGGCCTCGCACTCCGGCACGTAGTCCGACCCGGCGTTCTGGTCCACGTCGCTGGGAAACCGCTTGAGGCTGCAGATCGCGATGGGGTCGTCGACCAGCCCGCGGCGGCACGCGTCCTCGCAGGGGCGCGGGCAGACGCGGCCCAGCGACGCCGGCTGGGGCAGCTGCTGCTTGATCAGCCGCAGCGCGTCGTCGTAGCGGCCCTTGGCGATGTAGTCGACGAACCCGGGGATGTCGATGTTGCACGGGCACGTGGTGTGGCACGGGCCGTAGCAGTCCCCGAAGTGGTCGCTGAACAGCAGCTCGAGGCACATCCGGCGGGCGCCGCGGATGTCCTCGCTGTCGGTCGTCACGACCATGTCGTCCATCACCGGGGTGGCGCACGACGGCACCAGGTTGGGCCGCCCCTGCACCTGCACCACGCACAGGAAGCACGAGCCGTAGGGCTTGAGGTCCTCGTGGTGGCACAGGGTCGGGATCTCGATGCCGACGCTCTTGGCCGCGTCCAGGATGGTCCCACCCTCGACCTCGACCGGCTTTCCGTCAATCGTGAGCTTGATGGTCATCGTCTCGTCCCTTCCTTCACACCACCACGACCGAGTTGAAGCGACACACGTCCCGGCACACGCCGCAGGAGATGCACTTGTCCTGGTCGATGACGTGCAGCTCCTTCTTCGTGCCGGTGATCGCGTCGGTCGGACAGGGCTTCACGCAGGCCATGCAGCCGGTGCAGGAGTCGTCGATCACGAAGGTCGTCAGATCCCGGCAGCGGCCCGCCGGGCACTTGTGGTCGTGGATGTGGGTCAGGTACTCGTCGCGGAAGTACTTCAGCGTGGTCAGCACCGGGTTGGGCGCCGTCTGGCCCAGGCCGCACAGGCTGGTGCGCTTGATCCGGTCGGCGAGCTCCTCGAGCAGGTCCAGGTCCGACTCCTGCGCCTGGCCCTTGGAGATCTTGGTCAGGATCTCCAGCATCCGCTTGGTGCCGATCCGGCAGAACGTGCACTTGCCGCACGACTCCTTCTGGGTGAAGTCCAGGAAGTAGCGCGCGATGTCGACCATGCACGAGGTGTCGTCCATCACGACCATGCCGCCGGAGCCCATGATCGCGCCGGTCTTGGTCACCTCCTCGTAGTCGACCCGGGTGTCGAACAGCTCCGCCGGGACGCAGCCGCCCGACGGACCGCCCATCTGGACCGCCTTGATCGTGCGGCCGCTGTCGGAGCCGCCGCCGACGTCGAACACCACCTCGCGCAGGGTCAGCCCCATCGGGACCTCGACCAGTCCGCCGCGCTTGATCCGGCCGGCCAGCGCGAACACCTTGGAGCCCTTGCTCTTCTCGGTGCCCTTGGCCGCGAACGCCTCGCCGCCCTCGAGGATGATCCACGGCACGTTGGCCAGCGTCTCGACGTTGTTGATGTTGCTCGGGTAGCCCCACAGCCCCTTCTGGGCCGGGAACGGCGGCCGGAACCGCGGCATCCCGCGCTGGCCCTCGATGGAGGCCATCAGCGCCGTCTCCTCGCCGCAGACGAACGCCCCGGCGCCCTCCTTGACCTTGATCTCGAAGTCGAAGCCGGTGCCCATGATGTCCTTGCCGAGCAGGTTGCGCTCGGTGGCCTGCTCGATCGCCATGTTCAGGCGCTTGACGGCCAGCGGGTACTCGGCGCGGCAGTAGACGTAGGCGTGGTGGGCGCCGATCGCGACGCCGGCGATCGCCATGCCCTCGAGCACCGCGTTGGGATCGCCCTCGATCGTGGAGCGGTCCATGAACGCCCCGGGGTCGCCCTCGTCGGCGTTGCAGATCACGTACTTCTTGTCGGCCTGCGACCCGCGGGCGAAGGTCCACTTCAGCCCGGTGGGGAAGCCGGCGCCGCCGCGGCCGCGCAGCCCCGAGATCTTGACCTGGTCGATGACCCACTCGGGGCCCTCGGCGATGGCCTTCTCGAGGGCCTTGTAGCCGCCGACGGCGATGTAGTCCTCGATGTTCTCGGGGTCGATCTTGCCGCAGTGGCGGAGCACGATCTGCTCCTGCTTGGCGTAGAACGCCCCCTCCTCGTCCTCGGGGTCCTCGGGGTGGAACATCCACTTGTCCACCGGCTCCCCGCCGACGATGTGGCTCTTGACGATCTTCCTGGTCTTCCCGGCGTTGAGGTTGCCGTAGTAGTAGACCTCGCCGGCCTTGTCGCGGACCTCGATGATCGGCTCGGCGTGGCAGTTGCCCATGCAGCTGGTGATCCCCAGCTCCACGTCCACGCCCGCCTCCGCGAGCTCTTCCTTCAGGATCGTCTGGATCTTGTCGGCGCCGGCGGCGATGCCGCAGGTCCCGAGACCCACGATCACCTTGGTGACTTCACTTGCGCTGGGCTCCATCGTTGCTTGCCCTCTCGCTTGCGGTTGAAGGAGACCGGGGGCGGACTACGCGTCCGCCTGCTTCCCGGCGCCGTATTCCTTGACCAGGACGTCCTCGGCCTTGGTCCGGTTGAGCTTCCCGTGGGTGCTGTCGTTGACCATGATCACGGGGGCCAGGCTGCAGCAGCCGACACAGGCCACCGACGACAGCGTGAACCGCATGTCCGCGGTGTTGCCGCCGTCCTGGACCTCGAGCAGCTCCTCGAGCGCCTCGGTGATCCCCTCGGCGCCGCTGACGTGGCAGGCCGTGCCCTTGCAGACCTTGATCAGGTTCTCGCCGACCGGCTCGAGGCGAAACTGGGTGTAGAACGTGACCACCCCGTAGATCTGCGAGGCCGTGATGTCGGTGTGCTCGCAGATGTACTCCATCGCCTCGATGGGGACGAACCGGAACTGTTCCTGGATGCCCTGCAGCAGGGGGATCGCGGCCTCCGGTCCGGTGCCGTAGTGGTCGATGAGCAACGCCACCTTGCCGAGATCGATGTCCATGCGGCTGTTCCTCTCGCTGTGGTGAGATCGCACTCCAGGGGCCATGCCCCCTGGAGCGTGGGGACAACCTTTATAGAGGGGGCGTGGGGGCCCGTCAACCGGACCTGCAGCGGTCGTAAGATAGCGAAATACAAGGTGATTAGTCTGGGCGAGTTTCCGCGCCGGGTGACGGCGCGGCGGGGGCCGCCGGAAGGCGCCGTCCCGTGCGCGCGGCGTCGTGCTGGAACTGGGGCCACGGGACGTCGGCGGGACCCCCCGCGCCGCCGTCGAAGGCGTACAGGCTCCAGTCCCACGACGCAGCGAAAACGGTGCCGTCGTCGGCCAGCGCGACGGAGGAGCGCACGTCGCGCCCGACCCGCTCCTGCCACGCGATCTCCCCGCTGTCGAGGGCCAGGGCGTAGACGCGGTTGTCGTTGCAGCCGACGAAGCACACGCCGCCCGACGCGATCGCCGGGGTCCCGTAGACCCCGTCGCCGAGCTTGCGCTTCCAGCGCAGCCCGCCGTCCAGCGCCAGCCCGTAGACCCAGCCGGCGCGGGTGGCGGCCAGCACCAGGTCGTCGCCCACGGCGCAGGAGGCGTAGACTTGGCCCTCGACCGGCGTGTTCCACGCCACCTTGCCGTCGCGCACGGCGTAGGCGTAGCCGTCCCACGCGCCGTAGTACACGGTGCCGTCGGCGCCCACCGCGGCGGCGGCGACCACCGGCTCGCGGGCCACCGTCTCGACCCGCGTCCCGTCGGTGCCGTACAGCCCCTCGCCGGCGAGCAGCACGGCGTCCCCGGCGCAGACCGGCGAGGCGCTGATCAGGTCCGAGACGGTGACCTGGGCCAGCAGCCGGCCCTCGGGCGTGACCGCGCGCAGGGCGCCGTCGTCGGCGCCGAACCACAGCTGGCCCGCGGCGTCGACGCACGGCGTGGTCATCACCGGCGCGCCGACCCCCAGCCGCCAGCGCTCGGCGCCGTCGGGGTCCAGCGCCCGCACGACGCCGTCGTACGAGCCGAACACCACCAGGCCGTCGGGGTGGACGCACGGCGCGGCGTCCACCGGGCCGTCGGTCTCGACCGTGAAGCGGAGCGACCCCTGGGCGTCCACCGCGTACAGCTTGCCGTCGCGGCAGCCCACGTAGACCGTCCCGTCGGGGCCCACCGCCGGGGAGCACGCCAGCATCGAGCCGGCCTTGAACGACCACCGCAGCCGGCCCATCTCAGCCGCCCCCCTTCTGCTCGAAGCAGTAGAACGTGCCGTTGCGGGCGCCGATGTAGATCCGGCCCCCGCCGATGCAGGCCGAGGACACGATGTAGGACCCGGTCTCGAAGCGCCACAGCGGCTCGCCGTCGCGCAGGGCGAGGCCGTGCAGGATCCCGTCCCAGTCGCCGATCACGACGACGCCGTCGACCACCGTCGGCGAGGCCCACATCCCCGCGTCCACCGGCGCCCGCCAGACCACCGCCCCGTCCCCGGCGCGCACCCGGTGGACCAGGGCGTCGTCGGCGCCGATCACCACGGTGCCGTCGACCACTGCGGGCGTACCCCAGATCCCGCCGCCGGCCCGGTACCGCCAGCGGCGCCGCCCGCTGCGGCGGTCCACGGCGTAGAGGAAGCCGTTCTCGCACCCGATGTAGACGGTGTCGTCCACCACCACGGGGCTGCTGTCGGTGTCGTCGCCGGTGGCGAACCTCCACAGCGGGTCCCCGCTGGTGGCGTCGACGCAGTGCAGGTAGCCGTCGTAGGACCCCACGTAGACCCGGCCGTCGACCACCGCGGGGGAGGACTCCACCGAGCCGCCGGTGGCGTGGCTCCACAGCACCATCCCGCCGGCGTTGATGCAGTACAGGTTCTGGTCCTCGGCGCCGAAGTAGGCCTTGGACCCCACCACCGCCGGCGTGGAGTCGACGTCCTTGCCGCCGCACGGGAGCTTCCAGCGCTCCACGCCGCTGTCGAGCTCGAGGCAGTGCAGGTGGTCGTCGCGGCTGCCGAACAGCAGGCAGTCGTCCCACAGCGCGATCGAGCCCTTGATCGAGTCGCCCACCGGGGTCTGCCAGATCGCCTCGCCCGTGTCGGCGTCGCGGCAGTAGCACACGCCGTCGAGGCCCGGCACGTAGACCCGGCCGTCGGCCAGCGCGGCCTGGCCGCTCCAGCCGGTGCCCTTCCAGGTCCGCGAGCCGCCGCCGGCCAGGTGCTCGACGTGGCTGCCGATCTCGAACGACCAGCGCACCACCGGGTCGCGGGGCACCGTGCCGAGGCCCTGCAGGGCCCGGGCGGCGTCTCCGCGGAAGGTCGGGATCCGCGGCGCGGGCTCGGCCCGCCCCGGCCACGGGACCGCGCTGGCGGCGAGGGCCGCGGCAGCGGTGCGGCAGACATCCCGTCGCGTCCATCCAGGGGGTCTCGTCATGGGGGAATCGTATCGGCAGGCGCGGTCGGCGCTCCACTCCTGGCGCGATGTTTTCCCGCTCGCATATACTGGGGCCCCTTTGCTGCCCGCCCGGAGCGCGGGCTGGGACTGGAGGCAACGATGGGCGGCGATGCCAAGGAGAGCCCGGAGAAGAGCCCGGAGAAGCTGGCCCAGACGATCATCGACCAGAGCTTCGACGTCGGCGACGTCGAGCCGGTCCCCCCCGACCTGGTGGCCACGCTGCGGGTGGTCGAGGGCGAGGACCGCGGGGCGATGCTGCGCCTCGACCGCAGCGTCTCGACGGTCGGCCGCTCGTCGTCGTGCGACCTGACGGTCCAGGACGACCGGATCAGCGGCAGCCACCTGACGATCACCTTCGCCGCGGGCGAGTTCCGCCTACGCGACAACGACTCCACCAACGGCACGCTGCTCAACGGCTCGCCGGTCAAGGAGTTCGCGCTCAGGGACGGGGATCAGATCCGGCTGGGGCACACGGTGCTGCAGATGGAGATCGACTTCAAGATGGAGTGAAGCCCGCCACCACCACCCACTTCTCGCCCAGCACCAAGCGCCCGGTCCGCCCCCCAAGCCCCAGGAGGCACGGGCTGAACTGCCCGATCCGCCCCCGTCGCCCGCTTCCGGGACGACCCGGCTCTCGGGCGTTGCTGCTTCTCGCCCGCGAAGCCGTGAGGGCCCCCGAAGATCCTTTCCACCGGGGGATCCAAGAACATCAGTCATCGATCTCGATCGCTCGATCTCGACAGCTCGATCCCGGACTCGATCTCGGCATCGGTCTCGAACTCGATCTCGATCTCGGAATCGGAACGGGTACCGTTCCCGATCTCGCACACGCGCCGAGCCGTTCAGCTGCGGCCCGCGGGGCCGCCAGCTGCAACGGCGAGCTGAAACGCTGCGGCCTCTGGCCGACCGCGTTTCAGGGCTTCTCCAGCGCCACGTAGCGGTACGACTCGTCCGGCCAGAAGAACACGTACATCAGCAGGTGGTCGCGCTTCGACTCCAGCGTCTGCTTGGCGATGTCGATCGGGTAGCGCACGTCGACGCCGTCCACCGACAGGATCACGTCGCCCCAGTGGAACCCGGCGCGCTGCGCCGGGCTGCCCGGGCGGACGCCCTTGACCATCAGGCCGGGCGGGACGCCGCGCTCGGCGAGGAACGCGGCCAGCTGCTCGGGCAGGATGTCGACGTTGAACCCCAGGTCGTCGCCGGTGTGCTCGACCCGCTCGCGGGTGGCGAGCTGCATCGGCGGGGTCTCGGCGAGGACCAGCGCCACGGTCTGGGCCTTGCCCTCGCGATAGCGCTCCACCTCCACCTCGGCACCGGGACCCAGGTCGTACAGCTGGCGCTCGATGTCCCGCGCGATCTCGGCGGGGGCGCCCCCGACGCGCGTGATCACGTCGCCCGGCTGCAGCCCCGCGGCCGCGGCCGCGCCACCGTCCTCGACCATCGCGACCACCACGCCGGGGGTGCCCGCCGGGGCGCCCAGCAGCGTGCGCAGCGCCTCGTCGGCGTCCTGCAGCCGCATCTGCGACTGGCCGCGGACGACCCGCCCGTCGGCGATCAGCGCCGCCGCCACGGCGGTGGCCAGGTCGCACGAGATGGCGAGGCCGATGCCGGTACCCAGCCCGAGGATCATCGTGTTGATCCCGATCACGCGCCCCTCGATGTCCACCAGCGGGCCGCCGCTGTTGCCGGGGTTGATGCTGGCGTCGGTCTGCAGGAAGTCCTGGATCGGCAGGTCGCCGAGGCCCTGGCGGCCGGTGGCCGAGATGTGGCCGACGGTCATCGAGTAGGTCAGCCCGAACGGCGCCCCCAGTGCGATCGCCCACTGGCCGATCGCGATGTCGCCGCCGGTGGCGAACCGCGCCGGCCGCAGGCCGCCGGCCTCGATGCGGATCACCGCCAGGTCGGTGGCGGGGTCCTCGCCGACGACGGTGGCGGGGTGGACCCTGCCGTCGTGGGTCCGCACGGAGATCTCCACGGACCCGCGGACCACGTGGTAGTTGGTCAGGATGTGCCCCTGCTCGTCGAGGATCACGCCCGAGCCGCTGCCCTCGATCAGCGGCTCGAACCCGCCCGGGTCGTAGTCGAAGAACGGGTCCTCGTCGCGCTCGGGATCGCCCTGACCGGCCCAGGTGCTCTCGACCAGGATGAACACCACCGAGTCGCTGGCCTGCTCGGCGACCGCGATGAAGCGGTCCTGCAGCTCGGTGGCCACGTCGGCCGCCGCGAGGCGCGGGATGAAGATCGTGACGATCGCCAGGGTCCATACGTTCCGGAAGGACATGGATGCTCCGCGGTTGAGCGGCCGAGGCCGCCGGCGCTACCATCTGCAACACCCCCGGGCCGGTCGGCCATCCGCCGGGTCCCGCGGGGGGAACGGGGTCACCATGGACATCGTACGGACTGCCGCCCTGGCTTGCACCGCCCTGCTGGGGCTCGCCGCGCTGCCGGCCCACGCCGAGGACGCGTACTTCTCGATGATGAACCTGCAGGGCGGCTCGAAGCTGTTCGCCGCCGTGGCGGAGTCCAGCCAGGAGAACAACGAGCGGGTCCAGCGCGAGGTCGTCACCACCGGCCGCGCGCTGGACGCCCTCGGCGACGCGCTGGCCGCCGCCAGGCTGCGCACCGGCACGATGCCGGCGGATCAGTCGGCGCGCCACGGGGAGCTGACCGCGTCGTTCGACCTGCAGTGGCAGCAGCTCAACGGCTTCGTCGACCAGCTGGTGATGGACACCGACGCGGCGTTCATGGGCGCCCTCGATCGCCACGTGGTGGCGCTGCAGGAGGCCGAGGGGATCACGCTGGGGACCTGCGAGCCGCCCCAGGGCGTGCTGGGGATGGCGATGGGCCAGGCCAGCTGCGAGGGCAAGGACTACACCGCCCAGCTGATCACCGCCCTGGACGCGGACGAGGAGCTGCAGACCGCGGTGGCCGAGATCCGCGGCCGCAGCTGGCCCCAGATCCGCCCCGCGCGGACCACCGTGGCGCCGGTGGCGCTGGACAGCGGCGTGGCCCTCGAGGGCGATCCCGCCTGGTTCTCCCCGGTGGGCGTGATGCGCGAGGCCGACGCCGCCGAGCCGCTGCTGCTGGCCTACGAGGAGGCCTACCGGATGGCGCAGCGGGAGGTCGAGCGGGCCACCGAGGTGCACCAGACCAACCGCCGGATGTACGCCGAGGAGTCCGCCTCGCTGTCGGCAGACGAGCGTACCGCTCGCGAGGCCGAGCTGCAGGCCGAGCTGGACCGGCTCAAGGCCGCCAGCGAGGCGCTCACGGCGTGGCGCGAGGAGACCAGCGCCGCCGCGCTGGCGCAGATCTGGGAGCAGGCCGCGGGCAAGATCGGACCGCTGGAGAAGCAGCTGGGCACCACCGGCCTCGGCGTGTGCCTGCAGCCCGACGACCTCGGCGGCTGTACCGGCAGCGACCGCACCGCCGACGTGGCCGCCTACCTCGACGGCCAGAAGAAGATCGCCAGGGCGCTGGAGCAGCACGCCGACCAGATCGCCGCCCCCGACCTGGGGCTGTAGGGCGCCGGACCGCTACCCCTCTCCTGCCACCAGGCTCTCCCGGATGCGCAGGTACCCCTCGTAGCGCGATCGCGGGATCTGCCCCGCCTCCACCGCGTCACGGATCCGGCAGTCGGGCTCCTGATCGTGGCCGCAGTCGTCGAACTGGCACCCGCCGAGGTGGGGCACGAACTCCGGGAAGTGGTGGGCCAGCTCCTCGGCGGCGACCGCCAGCCCGAGGCTGCGGACCCCCGGCGTGTCGACCAGCGCGCCCCCGCCGGGCAGCGGCACCCAGGTGGCGGTGGTGGTCGTGTGGCGGCCCCGGCCGGTGACGGCGTTGACCTCCCCGACGCGGATCCGTAGCCCCGGGACCAGGCGGTTGAGCAGCGACGACTTGCCCACCCCGGAGTGGCCCACCGCCACCGTGTCGTGGCCCTCCAGCGCCCCGGCGAGCTCGTCGATCCCGGCGCCGCTGGTGGCGCTGGTGACCACCACCCGGAACCCGGCGTCGCGGTACGGCCGCAGCAGCGCCTCGTCGTCCGCAGCGGCGCGGTCCCACTTGTTGACGCACAGCAGCGGCGTCAGCCCGCAGCTGGAGGCCGCGACGGTGATGCGGTCGGCCAGCCCGGCGCTGAAGTCCGGCTCGCGGATCGAGATCACCCCCAGCACCTGGTCGACGTTGGCCGCCCAGACGCGGTCCGGGAGCCCGGGCCGCCGGGGTGCGCGGCGCAGCGCGCGACCGCGCGGGAGGAGGACGCGGACGATGCCCTCGTCCCCCGATCGCTCGACGTCGACGAGGTCTCCGGCGGCCAGCGGACCGTGGTCGCGCAGCAGCGAGCCGACCACGTTGCACGCCACCAGCGCGTCGCCGAGTTCGCACACGACCTGCCGGCCGTAGACCGCGATGACCCGCGCCGAATCCATGACAGCGACCTTCCACGACCTAGTGTAGAGGGGAACGGAGGCCACCGCACTCGATTGAGATTTCCCCCCATCTGGCCTAGCCTTGTGGCATCTCGAACCGGGGATGGAACCATGCAGATCCGCATCGTCGAGCTGAGCCTGATCGCGCTGGTCTCGCTGGCAGTCCTGGCGCCGTGGCACGCCGCGGCCCAGGAACAGGGCGCCGGGGACTCCGAAGGGGAGGGAGCCGACGGGGCTCCCGCGGGGGACGCGAGCGACGAGTCTCCGCCAGCCGGAGACGAGGCCGGCGAGGAGGAGGCGCCTCCCGCGGAGGCGCCCGCCGAGGCACCCGCGGAGGCGCCCGCCGAGGAGCCGCCACCGCCGCCGCCCGAGGAGCCTGCCGCGGCGGAGAAGCCCGCGCGCAAGGCCGATCGCAGCGCCGCGTTCGTCTACGGCCCGCTCAACACCGCCGTCGGCCGCGAGGCCGCGGTGGCGCTGCTCGACGAGCGGCTCGCCGCCAGCGAGGGGATGCCCGGCCGCGTGCTGCGGATGGACGAGGTCCCGTTCGAGGAGAGCGAGCCGCTGTGGATCCTCGGCGGCGCCAGCGACGAGATCTGCGCCGAGGGCGGCGTGGCACCCAACTGGGCGACGGTGATCGACACCGCGCGGACCCAGCTCGACGGCCTGGAGACCAAGGCCGCCCAGGCGACGCTGGTCGAGGCCCTCGATCGGCTGGCGTGCACCGACGTGGTGATCGAGCGCGAGGTGCTGGGCCAGCTGTACATGCTGCGCGGCCTGGCCCAGTACTACGAGGGCGGCGAGGAGGCCGCGCGCCAGGACTTCCGCCGCGCCGCCACGGTCAACCCCGGGATCAAGTGGGACGACAGCTACCCGCCCGAGCCGAAGATGGTCTACCTCAAGGCCCGCGAGGACATCTACCTGCAGGCCCGCGGCCGGGTCGAGGCGATGTTCCTGCCCGGCGAGGTGCTGCAGGTCGTGGTCGACGGCCAGACCGCCACCTCGGGCACGGCCGGCGGGATGGACGTGCACCCCGGGTTCCACCTGGTGCAGTACCTGATGCCGGACCAGACGCTGTGGTCCCGCGTGACCTACATCGAGGGCGGCGAGACGCGGCTGCTGGTCAGCCGCAGCGGGATGGCCGAGTCGATCCTGCTGGGCGGCTCCGACCCGGCGAACGCCCCGGTGGCGCGGGCGCTGATGCAGCGGCTGTGCGACGAGTGGGCGGTCCAGACGATCTACGTCGCCGACGTCGAGGACGGCGCCGACGACGAGGCCTACGTCTACCGCTTCAGCAAGGAGGGGGCGCGGTTCGAGCGGCTGCTGCCGCCGGTCCGCGAGGTGGCCGTGGGCGACACCCCGCCGGTGGAGGTGCGCTCCACGGTGGAGGGCCTGCTGGTGCTGCCCAACGCGGTCGCCGAGGGCTCCACCGCGACGATCACCGCCGAGGGCAGCGCGCTGAGCGCCGACGCCCGGATCTACCTCGGCGAGTACGAGGTGATGAACCTCAAGCACGCCACGGCGCGCAGCACGTTCGCGCTGCCGGACAAGATCCCGGCCGGCGTCTACGACGTGCGGGTCGTGATGGCCGACGGCGACGAGACGACCTTCCCGCGGGCGTTCAGCGTGATCGGCGACACGCGCAGCCAGGTGGTCACGACCACGCCGCAGCAGATCGTCGTGGTCCAGGCCGGCGGCTCGGCGCTCCCCGAGCCCGAGGAGCGGCTGCGGATCGGGTTCCACTGGGGCTTCACGTACTACCGCGGCACGTGGGCCAACATGGATCTGGAGATGGACGTGCGCCTCGGCGAGGGGTTCTGCCTCGACGGCGGGATCGGCACGTTCATGGTCCACGACTACTACCCGCACGCCTACTGGCGGGCCGGGTTCAAGGTCCGCTGGTACCCCAAGATCGTGCACGGGTTCTTCTCGGTCAACTTCCAGCAGCTGTTCGAGGACCTGCACATGGGGCCGCGCGCCGCGGTGGGGCTGGACTTCGTGATCCCCCACATCAAGCACTTCTACTTCACCGTCGAGACCGGCGGCGGCGTGATGTTCGAGAACGAGCGAGAGCTGTACGGCTGGTACCACTTCATGGGTGGCACCGGGATGCGGTTCTGACGGAGGCACGAGGATGCAACGGACCACGGCATGGGCGATCGCGCTGGCGCTGCTGCTGACCCCGGCGCAGGCGCTGGCCAAGAAGCCCGCCGACGACGCGTTCAAGGCGTTCGAGGAGGAGCTGCTGCAGACCTCCGGGCTGGACGAGGACGACGAGAAGGCGCTCAAGCAGATCCGCAAGTGCGACAAGTTCGACGACATCTGGCAGCGCCACCTCGAGGACCCGCGCGAGTACGCCCTGTCGGGCACCCGCGACGAGCTGCGGCGCTCGGTGGCGTGCTGGGAGAAGGTCGAGAACAAGATGCCCACCGGCCACGAGGGCATCGACAGCTGGGTCGTGCAGTGGAACGGCTTCGTCAAGGGCGTCGAGCTGTGGGTCTGGGCCCGCATGGCGATCGAGGTCGGCGAGCGCGACAACTTCTGCACGCGCATCGCGTCGGCCGAGGAGCAGCTGCGGGCCACGGCCGAGGGGGCCCGGGCGCTGCCCGACCAGTTCACCACGGCCGAGGGCAAGGACCTGGCCAACGCGCCCTACATCGCGGTGGTCGACGTCCACACCGCGGTCCACAAGCACCGCGAAGACTCCGGGTGCGAGTAGCGCTGGTCGCCTCGCTCGTGGGCCTCGCGCTGTGGCCCGTGGGGGGGTGCAAGACGACCACCGCGACCACCCCGGCCGCGACGGTCGACGAGTCCGCCGGGAGCGCGTACGTCCCGCCGCCGCCCTACGTCTTCGAGGGGCTGCACCAGCTGGGACCGGCGGTCCTCGCCGGGGTGGGCTGGGGGCGGGCCGGCGCCGGCGAACTGGTCTCCGCCCTGCGGCTGGAGCGCTACGACACCGAGGAGACGCGCTGGGGCCCGCCCGGGGAGGACGTCCCGGTCCTGGAGGTGCACTCGGCCCGCCGGCTGTCGATCACCGCGTTCCTGTTCGACCGCGACGACGGGACGGTCCGCTCGGTGCTGATCCGCGACCTGCCCCACGCGCCGCCCCCGCAGGCCGAGATCACCGGCTTCCTGCCCTACCTCGAGGCCTTCCCGGGCAAGATCGGGGTCTACTCCTACCCCGAGGAGGACGGGACCCACGGAAAGCCGTACCGGTTCCTGTTCGTCTCCGATCTGGGGGTCAAGTTCGGCCTCGGCCAGGAGGCCGACGGGCTGTGGTACCTCGACCACGTGGAGTACTTCGATCCGGCCTGGGACGCCGCGCGGCTGTCCGGCTACAAGTACGGCGGGGTGCTGGTCGAGCTGGACGTGATCACCCCCCTGGAGCGGCGCCGCGATGAGCAGTGACTCCCCGGGCGGCGGGTGCCTGACCGGACCGCTCGCCGCGGTGTTCCTGGTGGCGGCCGCGCCGTTCCTGGCGCTGTACGCGTTCCTCACCGGCAAGGGCGGCGACCAGGCCCGCGAGCAGCTCCGGCTGCCGTACCTGGCGATCAGCAAGATGCACTCCGAGGACCGCCAGGCGCTGAACCGGGCGCGGCGCTCCGGGGAGCAGTGCCTCGAGACGCTGTACGGCAAGGCCGGCGAGGAGTTCCCCGAGTCGATGGTGCGCGAGACCGCCGAGGAGGTCCGCGGGCTGGTCGCCAAGGTCTACGAGGTCGGGGAGCGGCTGGCCGAGGCCCGCTCGTTCGCCCGCCAGCACGATCCCGACCAGATCGCCCGCGAGCAGGCCGACCTGGAGCTGAAGATGGAGGAGGCCTCGGGCCTCGACGAGAAGCGCGGGCTCGACCAGGCCGCCGAGGCGCTGGCCGATCGGGCGCGCCACGCCGCCACGATCAGCCAGGAGATCCGCTCGCTGTCCGCCCAGCTGAGCGCGGGCTCGCGGGCGCTCGAGGCGCTGCACGCCCAGCTCTCGCGCGTGTCGATCCAGCCGGACGACGCGAGCGCGCGGACCGACACGTTGCTGCGCGAGGTGCGGGGCCACCAGCGGGACGCCAGTCGCGCGCTGGAGGCCTACGCCGCCACCGCGCGCGAGGTCTCCCGGCTGCGATAGCGGGTCCCGTTCGCTAGTGTTGGTTTTTCGGGTTTTCACAGTATTGCGAGCCCTCGGCGGTGCCGTTTTGATCGAACCGGCTTGCCAACAGAACCAAGGGCCGTGGTACCATCGGGCCAGCTTCTGTTGCCGGCTGAAAGTGGACCAGCTGTGTAGCGGCCGGCGGCGCCGGTCGGGAAAGGGAGAGAAGAATGCTGCGACCGATCATGGGTGTGAGTGTGGCGCTGGCCTTCATGCTGGGCCTGGTGGGCTGCGGCCTCATCGGCGGTGGCGGGGACACCGAGACCCCCGAGGTGAAGACCCCGGAGGAGAAGGTCGAGGAGCCCACCAAGGAGGAGGAGGCCGAGGAAGAGGCCGAGGAGGAAGGCGAGGAGGCCGGCGACGAGGAGGCCGAGGAGGCCGGTGACGAGAAGGCCGGGGAGACGGCCGAGGCGCCGGCCGAGGAGAAGGCCGAGGAGGAGGCCACCCAGGCTCCCGCGACCTCCGGCTTCAACAAGGGTGGCCGGTCCACCGGTGGCCGCGGCTCCACCTCCGTCGCCAAGCCCAAGAAGTAGCGTACCAGCGCTGGATCGTCGCTCCGCCCGGCCCTCCGCCGCTGGAGGGCCGGGCGCCGAGCGTCGTCGCCGAGTCGGGACCGCGGTGCCAGCCCCGGGGGGCAGCGTCCGCGGTTTTGCTGTTCTACAATGCGTTGGAAGCGAGGCCGCCGATGACCGACGCCCCTGAGCCCCTGCGCCGCGAGTTCAGCACGCTGTTCGAGTTCCTCGACACGTTCCGCAGCGACATCCGCGACGGGTACCTGACCGTCGCCACGGAGGGCGAGTACGAGGCGGGATCGCGCTGCACGGTGGAGATCGAGGTCCCGATCTTCGAGGACGAGGTGGAGATCGAGGCGGAGGTCGTGGACCTCGAGGAGGACGGGCTGACCCTGCGGCTCGAGGAGGACGACGACGGCTACGAGCGCCTGGAGTGGATCTTCGAGATGTGCGGCCGGTTCATCGAGGAGATGCTCAGCACCGGCCGGTTCAAGCTCGTCGCCCAGCCCGGCGCGGCGCCCGCGGCGCCCGCGGCGCCCGCTGCACGGGCCGGCGCGGTCCCGGCGGCGGCCCCGGTGGCGGCGGCCCCGGCAGCGGCGGCCCCGGCGGTCGACGGCGTACCGGCCGGGGTGGAGCCCCGGCGGACCGGAGAGCTGACCCCCGAGTCCTATCGCCGGGTGCTGATGGACGCCTACAAGGAGCAGTTCCGGGGGGTGATCCAGCTGGACCACTCGCTGGGGACCACGACGCTGTTCTGCGAGCGCGGAGGCCCGGTCCAGGTGCGCGACGATCCGGTGGTCGTCGAGGAGTGCCTGGGCGTCCTGCTGACTCGCGCGGGCCGGCTCGACGAGGCGCAGCTCAAGGCCAGCCTCGAGGCGATGAACGAGACCGGCAAGCTCCAGGGGGAGGTGCTGATCGAACAGGGCCTGCTGACCTTCCCGGTGCTGGTGATGGCCCTGATGAAGCAGACCGAGATGAAGGTCCTGCGGCTCCACGAGCAGGCCGAGGGCAGCTTCGCGGTGTACCCGCTGGAGCGCCACCGGACCAAGTTCATCACGCCGCCGCTGAAGGTCCCGGCGGTGCTGTTCAAGATGATGCGGGCCAAGTTCGACGAGGTCACCGGCGAGCAGATCGCCGAGCTCCAGCGGCCGTACCTCGACCTGTACAGCCGCGTCGTGATCGACTTCCCGGTGGACGACCTGCAGCTGAAGAAGACCGAGCAGGAGTTCCTCGACATCCTCGGCCGCCGCAGCTACCGGCTGCGGCAGATCTACAGCGTCAGCAACCTGGGCCGCCAGGCCACGGCGCTGAACCTGCTGGCCCTGATCGAGCTGGGGATCCTGCAGTTCGACAAGGAGGAGGACAAGACCCAGGTGATGGGCAACCTGGAGTCGAAGCTCCAGACCAAGCACCGCGCGATCCAGGACCAGAACCACTTCGAGCAGCTGGAGATCCACTGGGCGGCGCGGGACAAGGACGTGGAGAGCGGCTACGCCCGGCTCAAGGAGGAGTGGGAGGCGATCGGGGAGGGCGTGACGCTGCCCCCCGAGCTGGCCCAGATGCGGGCCGAGATCCTCGAGACGCTCGAGACCGCCTACGAGATGCTGCGCGACAAGCAGTCGCGCCAGACCTACCGCGCCGAGCACTACGAGGCCCAGCAGATCCAGTTCAGCGCCGACATCTTCTTCCGCCAGGGCGAGATGCTGATGATCAAGAAGCGCTGGAGAGAGGTGCAGGAGAACTTCGAACGCGCCGCGGAGCTGCGGCCCGGCAACCGCAAGTACCAGAGCGCGGTGGCGTCGCTGAAGAACCTCCCGCGGGACTGATCCGCGCTACGGACGCGTCGCGTCGTTCCCCGGGCCGTCGCGGGCCAGCAGGTCCAGGGCCGTCGCGGCGAGCACGATCACCCCGTCGGGCAGGCAGCCCTCGTCCAGATCGAAGGTGCTGGTGTGCAGCTGCCGCGGCTCGCGGTCCGGGGTCGTGCAGCCGAGGCGGACCATCGCCCCCGGGGCCTCGGGGAGGTACCGGCTGAAGTCCTCGGCGCCCATGCTCGGCTTCTCGATCCACCGGATCCGCTCCGGACCGAGCGTCGCCTCGACCGTGGCACGGAGCCGCTGGATCAGGGCCCGGTCGTTGATCACCGGGTCCGCCCCGCGCTGCAGCTCGACGCGGAACGAGCCGCCCCACGTGGTGCTGACCCCACCGGCGACGCGCCGGATCAGATCGGGGATCTGCTGCATCTGCGCCAGGGAGGCGGTGCGCACCGAGCCGGCGATCTCGACCTGGTCGGGGATCACGTTGGGGGCCTGGCCGCCGTGGATCTCGCCGATGGTGACGATCACCGGCTCCAGGGCGTCGAGCCGCCGGTCGACGGCGAGCATCAGGTCCTGGACCAGCTTGCTGGCGATGAACACCGGGTCCACCGAGAGGTGCGGGCGCGCCGAGTGCCCGCCCTGGCCCTCGACCACCAGCCGGAACGTGGCGATGCTGGCGGTCAGGGCCCCGACCCGCAGGCCGATCCGGCCGGTGGGCAGGGTCGGGTCGACGTGCAGCGCGAGGATCGCCTCGACGCCGTCCATCGCCCCGCGCTGGACCATCTGGATCGCGCCGCCGGGGTTGGCCTCCTCGGCGGGCTGGAAGATCAGCCGGATGCGCCCCGGGATGGCGTCCCGGCGGCGCGCCAGCAGGGTCGCCACGCCCAGCAGGATCGCGGTGTGGGCGTCGTGCCCGCAGGCGTGCATCACGCCGGCGCGGCAGGAGCGGTACTCCACCTCCTTGGCGTCCTGGATCGGGAGGCCGTCGATGTCGGCCCGCAGGGCGACGGTGCGCGGTGCGTCCGCGTCGCCGGCCCCGAGGTCGAGGATCAGCCCGGTGCGGCCCTCGTCGAGGCGGGGGGACACGCCCAGCGCCCGCAGCTGCTGCACCAGGTAGGCGGTGGTCTCGCGCTCCTCGTAGCCCAGCTCGGGGTGGCGGTGCAGGTGGCGGCGCCAGCGCACCAGCTGGGGCTGCAGCTGCTGCGCCTCGTCGCGCAGCGCGCGCGCTAGCTCTTCAGGCGTCATCGCCGAACAGCACCTCGTCCATCGAGTAGCGGCCGGGCACCCGGCCCGGGGTGTGGACCCACGCCGCGGCGCGCAGGGCGCCCAGCGCGAAGATGCGGCGGTCGCCCGCGCGGTGGACCAGCTCCAGGCGCTCGCCCTCGCCCAGCAGGTAGACCGTGTGCTCGCCGGGGACGTCGCCACCGCGGACCGCGTGGATCCCCAGCTCACCGTCGGGGCGCGGACCCACCGCGCCGCGGCGCCCTCCGAGGCGCTGCGCCGGTGCCGCGCCCAGGTCGTCGGCGAGGGCCAGCGCCGTGCCGCTGGGGGCGTCGACCTTGCGGCGGTGGTGGATCTCGACCAGCTCGTGGTCCCACCCGGAGAGGGCCCGCGCGGCGTCGCGGACGAGGCGCCGCAGCACGTTGACGCCGAGGCTCATGTTGGGGGCGACGACCACCGGCACCTCGGCGGCCAGCGCCCCGATCGCCTCGTCGTGAGCCGGTCCCAGCCCGGTGGTGCCGATCACGGCCGGGATCGGGCGCCGCCGCAGGGCCTCGAGCAGCACCGCGGTGCCGGCCGGGGCGCTGAAGTCGACGACCACCGCGGCCCCGGCCAGCGCCGCGCCGGGATCGCCGGTGGCCGTCACGCCGTCGGCCACGGCGGCCCCGGCCTCGTCGGGCGCGACCAGCGCGCCGGCCAGCGACCAGCCGGGGCGCTCGCCGATGGCGCGGACCACCAGCCCTCCGGTGGTCCCGGTGGCGCCGCAGACGGTGACGGGGATCGGGACCGCTGGCGGCTCAGGCAACGACGCCACCCGCGCTCAGCATCTCGCGCAGCAGCGCCTTGTCCGCCTCGCTCATCTGGGCCAGCGGGGTACGGACCTCGTCGGAGTCGATCAGGCCCACGGTCTGGGCCGCGACCTTGACGCCCAGCGGGTTGACCTCGGACAGCATCGCGCGGATGACGCCGAAGTAAGTGTAGTGGAGCTCGCGGGCCTCGTCGAGGTCGCCCCAGCTGTACATCTTGTAGAGCTTGGCGAACGGCTCGGGGATCACGTTGCTGACCGCCGAGACGATGCCCTTGGCGCCCAGAGCGAGCATCGGCAGGAACGCGGTGTCGTCCCCGGCGAGCACCGCCGCGTGGTCGCCCGCCGCGGCGATCACCTGCGAGGCGCGCTCCATGTCGACGGTGGCCTCCTTGATCGCCTCGACGTTGGGCAGCACCGCCAGCGAGGCGATCGTGTCGGGGGCCAGCGAGACCCCGGTCCGCCCGGGCACGTTGTACAGGATGATCGACGTCTCGACCGCGTCGGCCACGGCCCGGAAGTGGACGTCGAGGCCGGCCTGGTTCGGCTTGTTGTAGTACGGCGTGACGACCAGCAGGCCGTCCACCGCCAGCTGCTCCATGCGGCGCGCGTTCTCGATCGTCGTCTGGGTGTTGTTGGACCCGACGCCGGCGACCACGGGGACCCGTCCGCCGACCTCCTCCATCACCCACTCGACCATCTGGATCTGCTCCCGCTGCGTCAGCGCCGGGGTCTCCCCGGTGGTGCCGTTGACCACCAGGCCGTCGACCCCGTGCTCGATCTGCGACTCCAGCAGGCTCTTGAGGCTGCCGTGGTCCAGCTCGCCGTCCTTCATCGGGGTGATCAGGGCGGTGAAGACTCCCTTGTACCGCATGGCGTGTCTCCCTATCCGTCGATGGTCTCGAAGCGTCCCTCGTACACGCGCCGGGCCGGACCCGACAGCCACATCGCGTCACCCCGCCGGCCGCTCCAGCGGACCCGCAGCGAGCCGCCCGGCATCGCGATCTCCACGTCAGAGCGTACCACCCCCGCGCCGATCAGTGCTGCCGCGGCCGCGCACGCGCCCGAGCCGCACGCCCGCGTCTCCCCCACGCCGCGTTCCCACACCCGGGCCTCGATCCGGTCCGCCGCGCACACCCGCGCGAGCTCGACGTTGACCCCGTGCGGGAAGGCGGGGTGGCGGGCCGCGGCCGCGCCGACCGCTGCCAGATCGGGCGCTGGGCCTTCGTCGGGGGCCCGGATCACCAGGTGGGGGTTGCCCATCGAGACCCGCCAGCCGCGCCAGCGGCCGCCATCGGCATCGAGCTCGACGTCCGGCTCGGGGGTGGGCGTCGGGCCGGCGGCGAACACCGCGCCGAGGTCCACGGACCAGATCCCGTCGCCGCGCCGCGCGGCCACCGGGCCGGCGTCGGTCTGCAGCGTCAGCGTCCCGTCGCCCGGGACGCGGCCGTGGTCCTCGAGGTAGCGCGCCGCGCAGCGCAGCCCGTTGCCGCTGAGCTCCGCGCGGCCACCGTCGGCGTTGATCACCACCACCCGGTGGGCATCGCCCTCGGGGGTGACGCGCAGCAGCCCGTCGGCCCCGGCCCCGCGCCGGCGCGGGCACAGCGCCCGGGCCAGCGACGCGAGCCGGTCATCGGCGGCGTCGTCGGGATCGACGATCAGGAAGTCGTTCTCGGCGGCCTGGTACTTCTCGAACGAGACGCTGCCCACGCGCACATGCCCCCGCCCGTCCTCGCGCGCGATCCCGGTGCGAGGCGAGTCAGAAGCGGATGATACCGCGAATCTCGGTTCCGAACACGGCCTCGCGGTAGGGCTCGTACAGCGGGCCGGGGACCATCACGCCCACCGTGCCGGCGAGCTCGAAGTTCTCGTACAGCCGCCAGGTGGCGCCGAGGTCGACCTCGACGGCGAGGTGCAGGTCGTCGCCCTCGAGGTCCGGATCGGGGTCGACCAGCTGGCGGGCGGCGATGAAGTCGAGGCGGACGCGGACGTTGTCCAGCGGGTCGATGTAGCCGCTGGGCTTGACGTAGAAGCAGTTGGCGACGCCCATCCCGGTGACCGCCTGGCTCTCGTCGATCCCGCCGCCCTGGAGCTTGAAGCTGGGCATCGGGTTCTCGAACAGCAGCAGCGCGATGTCGTAGTCCCGGTCGAACGTGAAGGTGTGGATCTTCTCGTCGTCGAGGTCCTTGTCGCCGGTGGCCAGGCCCAGCTGGAACTCGGCGCCGAACGGCAGGATCTCGATGCCCGCGGTGAACGCCCCGCCGCCGCCGAGGAGCTCGGCGTTCTCGATGTTGAGCGACGAGAGGTTGCCCTTGCCGTACTGCAGCGCGGCCTCGAGCTCGACCTTCAGCGGGCCCAGCCGGGTGCGGCCCCACAGGTCGACGTAGAGCGTGTTCCAGCTGTCGGCCGGCATCCGCCGCCAGTGGACGTACAGCCCGGCGCTGTGCACGTCGCTGAGGAACCCGCCGGCGAAGGTGATGCCCCAGATGTCGTCGTCCTCGTTGATCAGCCCCTCGAGGTAGGTGTCGAACGCCAGCGACAGCTGGATCGGACCGATCCGGCCGAGGACCTGGACGCGGTCGACGGTGTCGCCGTAGAACGCGTTGTCCGCGTTTCCGTCGTTGACCATCACGCCCATGCCCCAGTGGTTGCCCATCCGGCCGAAGCGGAAGTCGACGTACGGCGTCCAGATCTCGCCCCAGACCCGCTTGACCACCGCCGCCAGCGCGTAGTCCGCCGGGGGGACGATGCCCTCGGTGAGCTGGGGCGGGTCGGCGTAGGCATCGCCGGTCGCGCCGGTCAGCCCGGTGGTGACCAGGGTCCCGGCGTCGGAGCCGAAGATCTGCAGGTCGAGCGCGTCGAGCTGGCCGTAGACGTGGACGTGGGGGTTGACCTCGAGGTGCGGGTTGAGCCGCAGCCGCTGGTCGAAGTACGCGCGGTTCTCCTCGGAGAGCTCCCCCTCGCGGTCCAGCGAGAGGGTGTCATAGAGATAGAAGCGCGTGCGATCGTAGCCCTCGAGGTGGAGGTCCACGGCCTGCGCGAGACCGGGGACCGACAGCGACACGAGGAGGAGGATCGCGAGGGTGTGGGTTCGCTGCAACAGTTGCTCCTGCGGGCACGGCGAGGGACCGGGACTGCGTACCACCGCCCCCTGGACGTGTCAAGCTGGGGCGGCGCGGAGCGGGCCCGCCCGGCAGCCCCGGAGTTGACACCGGTGCGGCGCCCTCCGATAGCATCGCGAGACCTGCGGAGGCGACCGTGAGCGTCGAGATCGGCATCACCCTGACCCAGCACATCCTCAACGAGCAGCGGATGCACCCCACCGCCCGGGGGGACCTCACCGGATTGCTGACCCAGATCGGCGTGGCGGCCAAGATCATCACCGCCCAGATCCGCCGCGCCGGGCTGGTCGACGTGCTGGGCTCCACCGGGCGCAAGAACGTCCACGGCGAGGTCGTCCAGAACCTGGACGAGCTGGCCAACAGCACGATGCTGCACACGCTGGCGGCGTCGGGCTTCGTCGCGGCGATGGCCAGCGAGGAGGAGCAGGACTACGTCGAGGTCCGCGAGCAGAAGCGCGGCACCTACGTGGTGATGTTCGACCCCCTCGACGGCTCGTCCAACATCGACGCCAACATCAGCATCGGCACGATCTTCGGCATCTACCGCAAGGCCTCGCCGGGCTACGACGTCACCCGCCGCGACTTCCTGCGCCCCGGCCGCGAGCAGGTCGCCGCGGGGTACGCGATCTACGGCAGCTCGACGATGTTCATCTACAGCACCGGCCACGGGGTCCACGGCTTCACCCTCGACCCCACCGTCGGCGAGTTCCTGCTCAGCCACCCGGACCTGCGGGTGCCCTCGGAGACCCGGAGCCTGAGCATCAACACCTGCAACTCGCCGTACTGGGCCGACTGGGTCCACCGCTTCATGCAGGCCGTGATGGCGCGCAACGACCTGGACAAGCGCCGCATCTCGCACCGCTTCATCGGCAGCCTGGTGGCCGACTTCCACCGCAACCTGCTGCAGGGCGGCGTGTTCCTCTACCCCGACGACAGCTTCAACCGCGACGGCAAGCTGCGGCTGCTGTACGAGTGCAACCCGCTGGCGTTCCTCGCCGAGCAGGCCGGGGGGATGGCGACCAACGGCTGCGAGTCGATCCTCGACATCGTGCCCGAGACGCTGCACGACCGCGTGCCGCTGGTGATCGGCAACCGCGAGGCGGTGCAGCTCGCCGCCGACGTGCTGTGCGGCCGCGACCTGTCGGACTCGCAGGACCCCGACGCCGACCGAACCGTCAAGACGATCTAGCCCGCCTCACGAGACGAACAGGAAGTCGCGGACCTCGACGAGCCGCGTCCCGGCCAGCCGTGCGCGGATCTCGGCGCGGGCGCCGCGGGCACCGACGGCGACGATCAGCAGGTCGAACGACAGCGCCTCGACCTCGTCGGCGGGCCGCACCGGCGCGCCCTGGCGGGTGCGGCCGATCTTGGCCGGATCGATGTCCAGCACGGCGACGAGCTCGGCGGGCGAGCGGGCCAGCGCGCGCCGCCACGGCCGCGCCCCGACGCCCGCCCCCCAGACCACCACCCGCGACACCTCGGGCAGCCGCGTGCGGGCCAGGTGGTCCCACTTCAGCTCGAAGAACGACCGCCGCGCATAGCGCGGGTCGGTGCGCGTCAGCCGGTCGTCGCGGTCGGTCCAGCGCAGCAGCCGCTCGGGGAGCTTGTGGAACCGCGCGCCGGCGCGCAGGCAGCGCAGCCACAGGTCGTAGTCCTCGGGGAACGGCCCCTCGCGGTAGCCCCCGACGCGGCGCAGCAGCGCGGTGCGGACCACCACCGCGGGGTGGACCACCGGGTTCTCGACGAGGAACTCGCGGACGAAGTCGTCGTGGGCCTCGATCGAGTCCAGCCACGCGCCGTAGGCCCGGAAACCCCCGGCGGCGGGGCCGTCGGGGCGGGTGATCTCCACGCGGGTGTCGCACACGTCGACCTCGGGGTGCGTGGCCAGGAACGCCCGCTGCCGGGCGAGCCGCTCCGGGTGGGCCACGTCGTCGGCGTCCATCCGGGCCAGCAGCGGGGCGCGGGCCCGGGCCAGCCCGGCGTCCAGCGCCGCGACGATGCCGGCCGGTCGCGGCAGGCGCACCGGCTGGACGCGAGGATCGGCCGCGGCGTGGCGGGCCAGGACCGCGGGGGTGCCGTCCCGCGAGCCGTCGTCGACCACGACGATCTGCAGCTCGCGGAGGCGCTGGTCGCGGATCGAGCGCAGCGCGGCGCCGACGGTCGCCTCGGCGTCGCGCACCGGGATCAGCACGGTCACGGCGGGCGTCGGGGTGGCGGCGGGATCGGCCGGCACGGCATCTCCAGCGCGACCGGGGGGCCGCGGATCGTCCCGGGGATGATACCGCCGTGCCCGCTGCGGGGAATGCTGCTAGGCTGCGGGGGATGCTCCGCCGCGCCGCCACGATCGCCTGCTGCCTGCTGCTGGCGTCGTCACTCGCCGGCTGCTTCTTCCTGCCCTACCGCCCGTCCGATCAGCCCGATCCCTACGGGGAGTACCCCCACGGGAGCGACCCCGACCGCGACGACGACGGCGACGGCTTCACCGAGAACGAGGGCGACTGCGACGACGGCGACGCGGCCGCGTTCCCGGGCGCCCCCGAGGTGGACAACCAGGTGGACGACGACTGTGACGGCGAGGTGGACGAGCCGCCCGACCCGGTGGACCTCGACGGCGACGGCTGGACCCCCGAGGACGGGGACTGCGACGACGGCGATCCCGAGGTCCACCCGACGCTGGCCGATGTCTGCGACGACCGCGACAACGACTGCGACGGCACGCTCAACGAGGACGCGATCGGTGACGATCCGCAGGAGCCCAACGACGCGGTGCCGTACCACTTCGGCGACCTGACCGACGACGTGTCCACCGTGGCGGGCTACCTGCACAACGAGGCCGACGTAGACCGGTTCTCGTTCTACGCCGAGGACACCCTGTTCGGCAGCTTCGATCTCGCGGTCGAGCTCAGCGGGGTGCCGGGCAGCGCCGACTACGTGCTCGAGCTGTGGCTCGGGCCGACGCTGCTGGCGGCCAGCGACACCAGCGGGGGGGAGAGCGTGACCCACGAGGGGGACACCTGGGAGGACGACTCCGGCACCTACGAGGTCGTGGTCTACTCCGTGCTGGGCTACTCCTGCGATCACGCCTACACGCTGCGCATCGAGGCCAACGGCTGACCGGCGGCGCCCGGCCGCCGCGGGTTCGAATTCCACACTTTCTCCGGCCAGAACGTTCCAGGGACAGACGGCGCGCGGGGGGACCGCGGCGCCGGCGGGGCCGAAACCGAACCGGGAGGAACGCGATGAACACGGCATGGACTCGATGGGCGACCCTGGCGCTGACGATGGCGCTGCTCGGCTGGGCGGGGAGCGCTGCGGCGCAGCAGGACGACGACGGGGACGGCTTCCCCGCGAACCAGGACTGCGACGACAACGACGCCACGATCCACCCCGGCGCGCCGGAGTCCTGCGACGGGCTGGACAACGACTGCGACGGGATCGTCGACGAGGGCTGCGGCGACCCCTGCACCGACGGGCTGGACAACGACGGCGACGGGCTGATCGACGAGCCCGACGAGTGCGGCGGCAACCCGGTGGATCAGGACGGGGACGGGTACCCCCAGGACCAGGACTGCGACGACCTCGACCCGACGGTCCATCCAGGCGCGTACGAGGACTGTGACGGGCTGGACAACGACTGCGACGGGATCGTCGACGAGGGTTGCGGAGACGACGACGCGGGCGACGACGACGCGGGCGACGACGACGCGGGCGACGACGACA
>CAZOYV010000007.1:0-35047 GCA_964584075.1 uncultured Rickettsiales bacterium
GCAGTCGTTGTCCAGGCCGTCGCACAGCTCCGGCGCGCCCGGATGGACCGTCGGGTCCAGGTCGTCGCAGTCGCCCTGGCCCAGCGACCAGCCGTCGCCGTCGAGGTCGACGCACCACGGGTCGCCCTGGCACTCGGGGTCCTGGCAGTCGGTCCAGCCGTCGCCGTCGTTGTCCAGCCCGTCGTCGCAGATCTCGGGCTGGCAGCCCTCGTCGACGTCGCCGTCGCAGTCGTTGTCGATCCCGTCGCAGTCCTCGGGGGCCAGCGGGTACACCGCCGGGTCGCCGTCGTCGCAGTCGCCGTCGCACGGCATGAACCCGTCCAGGTCGTTGTCCTGCTCCTGGCTCGGCAGCATCCCGTCGCAGTCGTTGTCCGCGCCGTCGCAGATCTCGGGGGCCCCGGGGTGGGTGTCGGGGTCGGCGTCGTCGCAGTCGCCGGCGCAGGTCGTGACCCCGTCCATGTCGTCGTCGACGAGCTCGTTGGTCTGGGGGTCGCAGTCGTTGTCCAGCCCGTCGCAGAGTTCCACGGCGCCGGGGTAGACGGTGTCGTTGAAGTCGTTGCAGTCGCCCTCGCACTCGGCGAAGCCGTCGCCGTCGTCGTCGACCTCCCAGGCCTCGACCTGTCCGTCGCAGTCGTTGTCGACGCCGTCGCAGATCTCGGGGGCGCCGGGGTAGGTGAGGGGGTCGGCGTCGTCGCAGTCGCCATCGCAGGCGCTGAACCCGTCCCCGTCGTTGTCGTCCTCGTCGTCGATCACGCCGTCGCAGTTGTTGTCCAGCCCGTCGCACAGCTCCGGCGCCCCGGGGTAGGTGTTCGGATCGGCGTCGTCGCAGTCGCCGTTGCACTCCAGCCAGCCGTCGCCGTCGAGGTCCATCTCGTCCACCGGCACGACGCCGTTGCAGTCGTTGTCCAGCCCGTCGCAGATCTCGGGGGCCCCGGGGTAGGTGTCGGGGTTGGTGTCGTCGCAGTCCCCCTCGCACGGGCTGAGCCCGTCGCCGTCGAGGTCGAACTCGTCGCCGACGATCCCGTCGCAGTCGTTGTCGAGCCCGTCGCACAGCTCCGGCGCGCCGAGGTAGGTGTACGGATCGGTGTCGTCGCAGTCGCCGGCGCACGGCGCCTGGCCGTCGCCGTCGAGGTCGAGCTCGTCGTCCGGCACGACCCCGTCGCAGTCGTTGTCGAGCCCGTCGCACAGCTCCGGCGCCCCGGGGAAGACGTGGGCGTCCTCGTCGTCGCAGTCCCCGTCGCAGGGGGTCCAGCCGTCCTCGTCCTGGTCCTCGAGATCCTCGACGACCCCGTCGCAGTCGTTGTCCTCGCCGTCGCAGATCTCGGGGGCCCCGGGGTAGGTGTCGGGGTTGGTGTCGTCGCAGTCGCCCTCGCAGCCCATGTAGCCGTCGCCGTCGTTGTCGAACTCGTCCTCGGGGATCGAACCGTCGCAGTCGCTGTCGAGCCCGTCGCACAGCTCGGGGGCCCCGGGGTACACGTCGGGGTCGTTGTCGTCGCAGTCGCCGTCCTCGAGGGTCCAGCCGTCGCCGTCCATGTCGATCCCGGCGCCGACCGTGGCCGACAGCGGGAGCTGGAAGATCTTGGGGCTGGCGCCGCTGTCCGTGTCGCGCACCGGCCGTCCGCCGCCGAGGTACGCCGGCATCGAGTGGTAGATCACCTCTGCGGTGCCCGCGAAGCTCCCGCCCGCGGCCGACTGGAACTCGACGCCGAACAGGATCTTCTCGCCGGGATCGAGCACGAACGGGAAGCTGTCCGGCTCGACCTCGAGCTCGAGGTCGAACGCGCCGCCCGCGTCCTCGGTCAGCTTGATCGACTTGATCTCGAGGGCGCCCTCGCCCTTGTTCTCGACCTCGACCGCGCGGAGCTGGTAGTCGTCGGGATCGACGTCGCCCAGGTCGACCACGGTCGGATCGATGCTGAACAGCCCCTGGGTCAGGGACGGGTCGACGCAGCCCGCGGCCCCGGTCAGGGCGGCGGCGGCGACGAGCAGCCAGCGGTGCAGGTGACGGTGCATGGTGGACTCCTTGCGCCCCTACTCGACGATGTGGAACTCGACCCGGCGGTTCATGGCCCAGGCCTCCTCGTCGTTGCCCAGGTCCAGCGGCTCGTCCTCGCCGTAGCCCTTGGCCACGAGGCGGCTGGCGAGCACGCCGCGGTTGACCAGGTAGGTCTGGACCGCCTCGGCGCGCGCCTGGCTCAGCTTGCGGTTGCTCGAGGCGGGGCCGCGCTCGTCGGTGTGGCCCTGGATCTCGACGCGGCGGACCTCGGTGTGGGTCAGCAGCGTGTCGGCGATCTTGTTCAGGATCGAGAACGACTCGGGCTTCAGCGTGCTCTTGCCGGTGTCGAAGTAGATCTTGTCCTTGACGCGGATCACGCCCGCCGCGGCGTCGATCTCCACGCGCGCCTCGTCGGGGCAGCCGTCGGCGTCCTCGAACCCGTTGACCGTCTCGGGCTGCTCGGGACAGCGGTCGGCGCCGTCGAGGATCCCGTCGCCGTCGTTGTCCGCCTCGGGGCAGCCGTCGCCGTCCTCGAACCCGTCGAAGTCCTCGGCCTCGGTGGGGCACGGATCGACGTCGTCGGTCAGCCCGTCCTTGTCGGTGTCCGGCGGGGTGTCCGGGCAGCCGTCGTCGTCGTCGAACCCGTTGACCGTCTCGGCCACGTTGGGGCAGCGGTCGTCGGGATCGAGGAACCCGTCGCCGTCGTTGTCGATCTCGGGGCAGCCGTCGGCGTCCTCGAAGTCGTCCATGTCCTCGGGGTCCTCGGGACAGGCGTCCTCGCGGTCGACGATCTTGTCGCGGTCGCGGTCCCCGGGGGCCGGCTTGCTGTAGCCGATCCCGAACACCAGCCGGAAGCGCGGCGCGCCGTAGCCGGCGCCCAGCCCGGTGCCGATCCCGAGGCGGGCGACGAACCCCGTGTCGGTGGCGAGGTTGACGCCGCCGAGGAAGTTGGCCGGGCTGGACACCGCGCTGCCGCCGCCGGCGACGCCGAACAGCTCGGCCTGGATCCCCAGCGGGCGGACCGGGTGGACCCGCACGGCGAGGCGGTACAGGAACTGGGTCCCGACGGTCAGGCCCTCGACCTCGACCCGCTTGCGGGCGCGGAACCCCAGGTTGGTCGCCACGTCCACCGGCCCGACGCGCAGCTCGGCGATGCCGGTGGGGGCCACGGTCACGCTCTGGTCGCCGTAGAACGCCGCGGCGTTGCCCGACGGGAAGCTGACCGGCAGCGCCAGCGCCAGGCCGATGGTGCGCGCCTCGGGGTCGAGGAACCGGACCTTGGGCTTGATCGCGATGTCGCCGAAGGGGTGCTGCCCGAGGGGCTCGCCGGCCACCCCCTCGCCCTCCTGGTACGGGGCGAACGGCACGTGGACCACCACGTCGGCGACGTCGAAGCCCATCCCCGCCTGCAGGTCGAAGCCCAGCGTGCGGCGCACGACCCAGTACTGCAGCTCGTCGCCGCTCCACGCGCCGAGCACGCCGTTGGCGTAGTTCAGGTGGAAGCCGAAGATCGGGCGGAACAGCTGCACCGTCCGCGCCGACTCGGTGGCGAAGTACCCGAGCCCGTCGGCGTTGGGCTCGAACTGCTGGACCCGGATCCCCGGATCGGTCTGGGCGGCGGCCCGCCCGCCGGAGCTCCAGGAGACGGCCGCGACCAGGACCACGATCAGCCAGCTACCCGCTCTGCGCATCGTCGGCAACTCCCCCTGTCGTCGGACCGGCGGGCGCCGGTCCACGTGCCATTCTAACGGCAACCACCCATCCGGGTGGAGCGCCGCGTTGCTCCGACGCGGGCGCGCGCGTGGCGCGCTTTGGCGTTGACTCCGCGGCCGCTCCCCCTATCCTTGGTGTCTTCTCGGAGGCCGATCATGTACGAGGACACCAGGGAAGAGCTGGCCGCACTGCAGCAACGGGTCGACAACCTCGGGAGGCATCTTTGACCTGGATGCCAAGCGTGCCCGCCTGGACGAGCTCTCCAAGCAGATCGAGGACCCCGGCCTGTGGCAGGACCAGCAGCGCGCCCAGCGGCTGCTGAAGGACCGCACCGCGGTCGAGCGCCTGGTGACCGGCTGGGAGACGCTCCACACCGAGGTCGACGAGGCGTTGTTACTGCTGGAGATGGCCGAGGAGGAGGCGGACGCCGACTCGGCGGCCGAGGTGCAGTCGCAGCTGACGGGGCTGCGGGAGCGCGTGCGCGCGATGGACGTCCAGCGCAAGCTCGGGCGCGAGGGCGACGACGCCTCGGCGATCGTCGAGGTCCACCCCGGCGCGGGCGGGCTCGACGCCCAGGACTGGGCCGGGATGCTGCTGCGGATGCTGACGATGTGGGGCGAGAACCGGGACTACGAGGTCAAGGAGATCGAGGTGCAGCCGGGCGACGAGGCCGGGATCAAGAGCGCCGTGATCTCGGTGAACGGTCACCTGGCGTACGGGTACCTCAAGTGCGAGGCCGGGGTCCACCGCCTGGTGCGCATCTCGCCGTTCGACGCCTCGTCCCGCCGCCACACCGCGTTCGCCGCCGTCGACGTGTACCCCGACATCGACGAGGACATCGAGATCGAGATCGACGAGAACGACCTGCGCATCGACACCTACCGCGCCTCGGGCGCCGGCGGGCAGCACGTCAACGTCACCGACTCGGCGGTGCGGATCACCCACGAGCCCACCGGGATCGTGGTCCAGTGCCAGAACGAGCGCAGCCAGCACAAGAACAAGTCCCAGGCGATGAAGGTGCTGCGCGCGCGGCTGTACGAGCGGGAGCTGCGCGAGCGGGAGGAGAAGTACGCGGCCCAGCAGGCCACCAAGAAGAAGGTGGAGTGGGGCTCGCAGATCCGCAGCTACGTGCTGCACCCCTACCGGATGGTCAAGGACCACCGCACCGGCGTGCAGGTGGGCAACGTCGACCGCGTGCTCGACGGCGACCTGGACGACTTCATCGAGGCCTATCTCGCCGTGCTCGCCGGGGAGGCCGAGGTGGTGGAGGACGACGGCGAGGTCTAGCCGGCCGCGCGGGGACGCCATGGGACACGGACTGCGCACCGCGCTGCTGGTGATCACCGCCCCGCTGTGGCTGCCGTTCTACCTGCTGGCCGGGCTGTGCGGGCTGTGCACCGACGGCCTGCTGTTCCTCGCCGAGGAGTACCTGGGGAGCTCGCTGCCCTCGGGACCGGCGCTGCGCGTCGCGCTGGCGCTGCCCTCGCTGGTGCTGTTCCCGATGGCCGCCACGGTCGAGTTCGTCGCGCTGGGGCTGCTCTCGGCGGGGCGCTGGCCGCTGCACCTGGCGCTGGACGGGCTGCTCGCGCTGGCCACCGGGATCGCCGCGGGGCTGCTGGCGGCGTTCACCGGCCACGGCGCCCCGGTGGGGGTCGCCGCGGCGGTGCTGATGCAGTGCTGGCTGGTGGCGACCAACGCGGTGCCGCGCTGGTTCTGGCTGCTCAAGGGCGGCACCGCGACGGCGGTGCTGGGGCTGGCCGGGCTGGCCGGGCTGGTCCAGCTGATGCCCCCCGGCGAGCTGATCCCGGCGCCGTCGCTGCTGATGATGCCGCTGGGCGGGGCGCTGGTCGGGGTCGCCGCCACCGCGGTCGGGTTCCTCGCCCGCCGCCCGCTGCAGCGCGTCCTGTTCGAGGCCTGGGAGCCGGGCGGCGTGGCGGGCAACGCGCTGGCCGCGGCGCGCGGCGTGCTCACCGCGGCGCTGTTCCCGGCGTGGTTCCCGGTGCTGTGCGGGACCTGGATCGCCGAGCGGCTGTTCGGCGGGCTGATGATCCCCGACGTGGCCCACAAGCTCTCCTCGGGGGGGCTGGGCGGGCTGACCCACGGCTCGCGGTTCTCGTCCTACGTCGGGCTGCGCTACATGAAGGGCAAGCGCGACCAGCGGTTCGTCTCGGTGATCACCGTGCTGTCGGTGCTGGCCGTCGCGATGGGGGTCTGGACGCTGACCGTGGTGCTGTCGGTGATGAGCGGGTTCGAGGCCGACCTGCGCGAGAAGATCCTGGGCACCAACAGCCACGCGGTGGTGCTCAACTACGCCGGGACGTTCCCCGACTACCGCGACGTGATGGCCCAGGTCGAGGGCGTCGACGGCGTCGTCGCCACCACGCCGTTCGTCTACACGGAGCTGATGGTCAAGCACAACGACAACGTCACCGGCGCGGTGCTCAAGGGCATCGACCCGGCGACCGTCGGGTCGGTGACGTCGCTGGTGCGCGACCTGGACCAGGGCCCGGGCGGCGAGCTCGAGGAGCTCCCGGAGAAGCAGGCGCTGCTGGACGGCCTCGACGACCCGTGGGTCCAGCCCGAGGGCCGCGTGATCAAGGACCCCGATCTGGAGCTGCCGGGGATCGTCATCGGCCAGGAGATGGCGACCCTGCTGCGCGCCCACGTCGGCGACGTGGTGCTGGTCACCTCGCCGTTCGGCGAGCCGGGGCCGTTCGGCACGCTGGTCACCACGATGCAGAAGTTCCGCGTCAAGGCGGTGTTCTACTCGGGGATGTACGAGTACGACACCAAGTTCCTGTACGTCTCGATCCCCGCGGCGCAGGAGTTCCTCAAGTTCGACGACGAGGTCACCGGCATCGAGCTGGTGGTCGAGGACCTGTACCAGGCCGACCGCGTGGTCGACGACATCGAGCGCGAGCTGCGCTACCCGTTCTGGGGCCGCGACTGGATGGCGATGAACAAGAACCTGTTCGCCGCGCTGAAGCTCGAGAAGGCGGTGATGGCGATCATCCTGTCGTTCATCTACGTCGGCGCGGCGCTGAACATCATCGTCGTCCTGATCATGGTGGTGATGGAGAAGCAGAAGGAGATCGCGATCCTGCGGGCGATGGGGGCGGCCAAGGACCAGGTGATGAAGGCGTTCATGATCGAGGGCCTGATCATCGGCTTCGTCGGCACCACCGCCGGGACGGTGCTGGGGCTGGCGACCTGCCTGGCGCTGGACCGCTGGCGGTTCATCCCGCTGGACACCGACGTGTACTACCTGGACACGCTGCCGGTGGTGCTCGACCCGTGGACCTTCGTGTGGGTCGCGGCGTTCGCCATCGCGGTGAGCTTCCTGGCCACGCTGTACCCCTCGTGGAACGCGGCCGAGGTCGACCCGGTGGAGGGCCTGCGCTATGAGTGAGCCGGCCTTCACCGTCGAGGTCGAGGACCTGCACAAGTCCTACTCCAAGGGCGGGCGCACGATCGACGTGCTGCGCGGCGTGCAGCTGCACCTCGAGCCGGGCGACACGGTGGCGATCATGGGCCGCTCGGGGGCGGGCAAGAGCACGCTGCTGCACGTCCTCGGCGGCCTGGAGCGGGCCTCCCGGGGATCGCTGCGCATCGGCGGCCGCGAGGTCTCGGCGATGGACGACCGCGAGCTCACCGGGCTGCGCTCCAGCTCGGTGGGCTTCGTGTTCCAGTTCCACCACCTGCTGCCCGAGTTCACCGCGCTGGAGAACGTGTTCATGCCCGACGTGATCGCCGGGGCCCGCTTCGAGGAGGCGCGGGCGCGGGCCCTGGCGGTGCTCACCGAGGTCGGGCTCGCCGAGCGCGTCGAGCACCGGCCCGGGGAGCTGTCCGGCGGCGAGCAGCAGCGGGTCGCCCTCGCGCGCGCGCTCGTGCGCCGCCCGGGGCTGCTGCTGGCGGACGAGCCGACGGGCAACCTGGACCACCGCACCGGGGGCGCCGTGCACCGGCTGCTGGTCGACGCGGCGGCCCAGCGGGGCGCGATCCTCGTGCTCGTGACCCACGACCGCGAGCTGGCCGAGTCGCTGCCGCGCACGCTGCACCTCGAGGACGGAGTCCTCGTGGAACGGGACGCGGTTTGACACGGCTCGACCCCACCACGATACTGCGCCGATCCGGTCGCGCCCCCGGATCGGCCCGCCCGGGACCGGACGCCCCGGCGAGAAGCGGAAGATGCCACTGCTGACGCGCCCCCTGTTGCTGCTGCTCGCGCTCGCCCTCACGGTCGCCGCGCCCGCCACCGCGCTCGCCCAGACGTCCCGGGTGATCACCGAGATCCGCGTCGAGGGCAACGTCAAGGTCGAGGAGGTCGCGATCCGCGACATCATCCCGATCGAGGTGGGGGACCGCTTCCGGCCCGAGGCGGTGCGGCAGGCGATCCGCGACATCTACCGCCTGGGCCACTTCCGCGACATCTGGGTCGAGAAGGAGGAGGACGCGGCGGGGCTGGTGCTGATCGTCCACGTGGTGGAGAAGCCGTCGATCCGGGACGTGGTCTTCGACGGCAACGAGAAGATCCAGATCGACGACATCACCGAGGTGGTGACGATCCAGCCGTACAGCATCCTCGACGAGGCCAAGGTCGTCGACAACGCCCACCGCATCGAGGGGGTCTACCTCGACAAGGGCTACTACCTCGCCGAGGTCGAGCCGGAGATCGAGGAGCTCGACGGCAACGAGGTCAACGTCACCTTCCGGATCCGCGAGAACCGCAAGGTCCTGATCAAGCAGATCGACATCGTCGGCAACGCCGCGTTCCCCGACTCGCGGCTGAAGATGTTCCTGCAGACCAAGGAGGCCGGGATCTTCCCCGGCGCGGGCAAGGCCGGGACCTACAAGGAGGACGTCCTCGCCGACGACGTCGAGCAGCTCGCCGCGTTCTACGTCGAGTTCGGCTACCTCAACGTCCGCGTCGGGACCCCCGAGGTCACGCTCAGCCCCGACAAGCACTGGGTGTTCATCACGATCCCGGTGGACGAGGGCGACCAGTACCACATCGGCGAGGTCGCCATCGAGGGGGAGATCATCTTCCCCGAGGACGAGCTCTACGACCTGATCCGGGTCCAGACCGGCGAGCCCTGGCGGCGCAGCCGGATCATGGACGACCAGCAGGCGCTGACCGACAAGTACGCCGACGAGGGCTACGCCTTCGCCAACGTGGTGCCGCTGCCGTCCACCGACCCCGACCGCAAGGTCGCCGACATCCGCTACGTGATCCAGAAGGGCAACCTGGTCACCCTCGACCGGATCCGGATCACCGGCAACGAGACCACCTGGGACAAGGTCATCCGCCGGGAGATCAGCATCGACGAGGGCGAGCTGTGGCGCGGCAGCGAGCTCAAGCGGACCCGCTACCGGATCGAGCGGCTGGGCTACTTCGAGGACGTCAAGATCACCACGCCGCGGGGCGAGCAGCCCGACACGCTCGACATGGTGATCGACGTCACCGAGCAGCCCACCGGGACGTTCAGCATCGGCGCCGGGATCAGCTCCATCGAGCGGTTCGTGTTCACCGCCAACATCTCGCGGGCCAACTTCCTCGGGCTGGGCTACTACATCAGCTTCGCGGCGAACCTCAGCCTGGGCAGCAACCTGGCCGAGCGCGGGTTCTTCCAGGGCGAGAACTCGCGGCAGGTGCTGCAGCTCGACTTCTACGACCCGTACTTCCTGGACACCCGCTGGAACTTCCGCGTCGCGGGGTTCAACCGGGTGATGGACTACGGCCTGCGGGAGTTCAACCGCGGGTTCACGATCGCCATCGGGCACTACATCGGCAAGAACGACGACGCCCGCGTGACCCTGGACTACTCGCTGGAGAACCTCGGGCTGACGTCGCTGCGCGAGTACCAGCAGAACTTCCTCGGCGGGCAGTTCTACCGCAGCGGGATCACCAGCTCGCTGCAGGCCAGCATCCTGCTGGACCGGCGGAACAACCGGATCACGCCGACCAAGGGGTTCTACACCTCGGCCGCGGTGGAGTTCGCCGGCGGGTTCCGGGCCAACGAGGACCAGGTCGTGTCGATCCTCGGCGGCGACTTCCGCTACCTGCGGCTGCAGGGCAACTTCCGCTGCTACATCCCGCTGGGCACGCCCCTGGTCGTGCTGCGCTACAACGTCTCGATCGGGTACGTCAAGTCGCTGGACGGCTCGGTGGTGCCCTACACGATCCGCTACCGCGCGGGCGGGATCAACTCGCTGCGCGGCTACCTGCCGTACTCGGTGGGGCCGGCCTTCCGCTGGATGTCCAACGACGATCCGGTCCACTCCGCCGAGGGCATCGTGCTCGGCGGCAACGCCAGCCTGATCAACAACCTCGAGGTGGAGTTCCCGATCGTCCCGCCCGCGGGGGTCAAGGGCGTGGTGTTCTTCGACGTTGGCGACGCGTTCGGCGGCGTGTACGGCACCGACCCGCTGGACCCGCGCAGCCTGCGGCTGTCCACGGGCTTCGGCGTGCGCTGGCACTCGCCGATGGGGCCGCTGCGGTTCGAGTGGGGGTTCCCGATCAACCGCCGGCCGGACGAGCGGTCGCAGGTCTTCGAGTTCACCATCGGATCCTTCTTCTAGAGCCTCGATATCATGAGACTTTCCTGGAATGCACTGTTGGGACTCCTCGGCGCCGTCGTGGTGTCCCTGGCCGGGGTCCCGGGGGGTGCCGCGGCGCAGCCCGGGGGGCCCAAGCTGCACCGCGAGCTGAAGGGCCAGGCGGTGGCCGTGGTGCCACCCCGCACCGTCCACATCCGCGGTGCGCGCGAGGCGTCGGTCCAGCACCGCCCGCTGGACGGGTTCGACCCCGAGGGCTACCCGGCGCTGTTCGGCGCGCTGGCCGAGAAGCAGCTGGCGCGGCCCCCGCTGGGCTGGAAGGCCACCGCGCTGGACCCCGGGACGGCGTTCTACGACGCGGTCGAGACCGACGATCCGGACGACGACCCGGCCACGACCCTGGCCGCGATCCCCGAGGGCGCCGCCGGCGCCGCCTACCTCGCGGTGTTCCGCTACGCCGAGCTGGCCTACGACGTGGTCGAGCAGCCCGACTACAGCCCGGACGGGCGCCTCGAGGTGCGGCGCTCGGTGCGGCTGATCCTGGACCTGCAGCTGGTGATCTACGACGCCACCAGCGGCGATCCGCTGGGCACGTTCGACGCCGAGACCCCGGTCTCGGTGCCGGAGATCAACCCCCCGCACCTGGCGGGCAAGCCGTTCCACCGCGCGACGGTGGGCAACCTCAAGCGCATCGCGCGCACCGTGAAGAAAGAAGGCTGACGGCGAACCACGGAGCCGAATTCTCCGTTGTATTCGCACGTCGGTTGGGGTACTGACTCCCCCGTTGCAGAGAGGACCGAGATGAAGACCACCACGTTGATCACCGCGACGCTGCTGGCGGCCCTCGTGGCGCTGCCGGCCCTGGCCCAGGACGCCACCATGAAGCTCGGCGTCGTCGACATCGAGTCGGCGATGTACGAGGTCGAGGAGGGTCGCCGCGCCCGGACCACGCTGGAGGCCAAGCGCGACGAGTACATGGCCGAGCGCGACCGCCGCCAGGGCGAGATCACGCGCAAGCAGGAGGAGCTCGACGCCCAGGCCGTGATGCTGGCCCCCGAGGCGCTGCGCGAGAAGGAGGAGGAGCTGTACAAGCTGGTCACCGAGGGCCAGATGTACGTCTACGAGACCGAGCAGGAGATCATGGCGCTGAACACCCAGCTGTTCGGCGACATCCTCGAGAAGATGGAGACCGTCTGCAAGGCCGTCGCCAAGGAGGAGGGGTACACCATGATCCTCGACGCCGCGGTGGTCTACTCCTACCCGCCGGAGATGGACGTCACCTCCAAGGTGATCGCCAAGTACAACGCCACCAAGTAGCGCCCCGCCCGCGCAATGCGGGTTCTCACGCGGCCCCGTTGGCCCGATAATGCGCGACACCGTCGCTGGGCCATGGCTGCAACACGACACCACGCACTGGGAACGCTCGCCGAGCTGGTCGGGGGGACCGTCGCGCCCGCGGACCGCGAGCGCGCGGTGGCGGGCGTCGCGCCGCTGGCCGAGGCCGGCCCCGACGAGCTGGCGTTCCTGACCCACCCGCGCTACCGGGCCCAGCTGGCCGGGACGCAGGCCGGGGCGGTGCTCGCGCTGCCCGGCACGCCGGTCCCCGCGGGCGCCGCGCTGCTGGCCCACCCCGAGCCCTACCGGGCGCTGGCGACGCTGCTCAACGCGCTGTACCCGGACCCGCCGGTGGCCCCCGGGGTCCACGCCGCCGCGTGGGTCGATCCCGGGGCGACGGTCGAGGACGGGGCCGCCGTCGGTCCCGGCGCCGTGGTCCAGGCCGGGGCCCACGTCGCGGCCGGGGCCGAGATCGGCGCCGGCGCGGTGATCGGGGCCGGGGTCCGGATCGGCGTGGGCTCGCGGGTCGGGGAGGGCGCCGTGGTGACCGGCGGCGCGCAGGTCGGCGCCGACTGCCGGATCGGTCCCGGCGCGGTGGTCGGCTCGGCGGGCTTCGGCTACGCGCCGGGGGACGAGGGGCTCGCGCGGATCCCCCAGGCCGGCACGGTGGTGCTCGAGGACGGCGTCGACATCGGGGCCAACACGACCGTCGACCGCGCCACGCTGGGCGCCACGCGGCTGGGGGCGGGGAGCAAGCTGGACAACCTGGTCCAGGTCGGCCACAACGTCGTGATCGGCCGCGGGGCGGTGATCGTCGCCCAGGCGGGGATCGCGGGCTCCACGCGGCTGGGCGACGGCGTCCAGGTGGGCGGCCAGGTGGGGATCGTCGGGCACCTCGCGATCGGCGACGGGGCGCGCATCGGCGCGGGGTCGGGCGTCGGCGGCGACGTGCCCGCCGGGGCGGACTACTCGGGGGCGCCCGCGTTCGAACACGCCCGCTGGCGGCGGGCGGTGACGGCGCTGAAGGGGCTGCCCGAGCTGGTCAGGCGGGTGCGCGCGCTGGAGCGCGAGGTGGCGCGCCTGCGGGGAGAACAGGCGGCCGGGGCCGCGGGGCCCGGCGGCGAGGACGAGGAGGAGGGACGCCGGAGATGATCGACATCACGCGGATCCAGGAGCTGCTGCCGCACCGCTACCCGTTCCTGATGGTCGACCGCATCGAGGAGCTCGAGCCCGGCGTGCGGGCGGTGGGGATCAAGGCGGTCTCGATCGGCGAGCCGTACTTCGAGGGCCACTTCCCGGGCAACCCGGTGATGCCCGGCGTGCTGATCGTCGAGGCGCTGGCCCAGACCGCCGCGGTGCTGGGCTACGAGACCCACCCGGCGTACCAGCAGGCCGGCGGGGTGCTGCTGATGGGGCTCGACCGGGTCCGCTTCCGGCGCCGGGTGGTGCCCGGCGACGTGCTGCGCCTCGAGGTCACGCTCCAGAAGGAGCGGGGCCAGATCTGGCGCGTGGAGGGCCGGGCCACGGTGGACGGCGAGCGCGCCGCCGAGGCCGAGCTGATGGCCACGTTCGTCGAGGGGGACGACGGGGAGGCCCCGTGAGCGACGCGCCGACCATGGCCCACGTCGGGGTCCACCCCAGCGCCCACGTCGACCCGCGGGCCGAGCTCGGCGAGGTGATCGTCGGACCCGGCGCCAGCATCGGCCCCGACGTGGTGATCGGCGACGGCACCGTGGTCGGCAGCGGCGCGGTGCTCGAGGGCCCGATGTGGATCGGGCGGCGCAACCGGATCGGACCGCTGGCCCACCTCGGCGGGGACCCCCAGGACATGAAGTTCCGCGGCGGCCAGACGCGGCTGATCATCGGCGACCGCAACGACTTCCGGTCGTTCTGCACGGTCAACCGCGGCACCGAGGACGGCGGCGGGGTGACCCGGATCGGCGACGGTTGCCTGCTGATGCACTACACCCACGTGGCCCACGACTGCGTGCTCGAGGACGGGGTCGTGATGGCCAACTCGGCCAACCTCGGGGGGCACATCCACATCGAGCGCAACGCGGTGATCGCGGCGCTGGTCGGCGTGCACCAGTTCGTGCGGATCGGGCGGCTGGCGATGGTCGCCGCCGGCTCGATGGCCACGAACGACGTGCCGCCGTTCTGCCTGGTGCAGGGCGACCGCGCGCGGTTGATCGGGCTGAACACCGTGGCGCTGCGCCGCGCGGGCGTGCCCGCCGCCTCGCGGGAGGCGCTCAAGCGGGCGGTGCGGACCGTGCTGCGCCGCGGCGGGGTGATCGCCGAGCGGGCCGCCGCGCTGCGCGAGGCCAACGACGACGAGTACGTCGCCGAGCTGCTCGACTTCCTGGACAGGTCCACGCGGGGGATCTGCCGCTGAGCGCGGGCGCGCCGCTGCGGGTGCTGCTGGCCGGCGCGGGGCGCTGGGGGCAGATCCACGCCCGCCGGCTGCACGGGCGCGGCGACGCGCTGCTGGCGGCGGTGTGGGACCGCGATCGGGGGCGGGCCGAGGCGCTCGCCGGCGCGCTGGGGCCGCCGGCCGGTTCGCCGATCGCCGTGGTGGAGCACGCCGCGGCGCTGCCCGACGCTCTCGACGCCGCCGTGGTCGCGGTGTCGTCCGACGCCCACGTCGAGGTCGCCGCGGCGCTGCTGCAGCGGGACGTCGCGGTGCTGCTGGAGAAGCCGCTGGCGTGCGACGCGGGGCAGCTCGAGCGGCTGCTCGAGGCGGCGGAGGGGCGCCTGCTGGTCCCGGCGATGATCGAGCGCTTCAACCCCGCCTTCCGCGCGGCCGTGGCGGCCACGGATCCCCCCGGCCGCGGCCAGGCGCTGTTCCTCCAGGCGGAGCGGCTCGCGCCGCTGGAGCGCGCCTTGCCGGGCGCCGCCGGGCCACCGGCCGACGTGATCCTCGACCTGATGATCCACGACCTCGATCTGGTCCACCAGCTGGTGGACGGCGACGTCGCCGAGGTCCGCGCGGTGGGGGCCCCGGTGATCGGGCCGCACTGCGACATGGCCCACGCGCGGCTGGCGTTCGAGGGCGGGGAGGTGGCGGTGCTGGCCGCCAGCCGGGCCGCGCCGCGGGCGGTGCGCACGCTGCGGGTGTTCGGGACCGAGGGGTACTGGTCGCTGGACCTGCTGCAGCGGGCGGGGCACCGCGTGGTGCGCGCCCCGGGGTTCGAGGTCGCACCGCTGGTGGTCGGGGAGGGGGACGCGCTGGTGGCGCAGCACACGGCGTTCCTCCGGCGGGCGCGGGCCGGGGACCGCACCGGCGGTGGGGACGGGCTGGCCCGGGCCGTCGCCGCCCACCGCGTCGCGTTCGAGCTGATGCGCGTGACCGGGGAGGGGCTGCGGCGGTGGCTCGGCTCCTGATCAGCGCCGGCGAGGCCAGCGGGGATCTGCTCGCCGCCGAGCTGCTCGAGCAGCTGCAGGACGACGGGGACCCCGTCGAGGCCTTCGGCGTCGGCGGCCCCGCGCTGCGCGCCGCGGGGATGGACGTGCGGGTCGACGCCGCCTCGCTGGCGGTGGTGGGGCTGGCCGAGGCGGTGGGGCGGGTCCCGGCGGCGCTGGCCGCGCTGCGCAGGCTCGATCGGGCGCTGGCGCGCGAGCCGGTCGACGCGGTGGTGCTCGTCGACGCCCCCGACTTCAACATCCCGCTGGCACGCCGCGCCGCGGCCCGCGGGGTGCCCGTGATCTACTACGTCTCTCCCCAGGTGTGGGCCTGGCGCCGCGGGCGGCTGCGCGCACTGGCGCGGCACGTCGACCGCGTGCTGACGCTGCTGCCGTTCGAGCCGGCGCTGTACCAGGCCGAGGGCGTGCCGGTGACCCACGTGGGCCACCCGCTGGTGGACCGCGTCGCGCCCCACGTGGCGGCGCGCGAGCCGGCCGGGGACGTCGTGGCGCTGCTGCCCGGCAGCCGCGAGGGGGAGATCGGGGCGCTGTGGCCGGTGTTCGTCGAGACCGCCCGCCGGGTGGCCCGCGAGGTGCCGGGGGTGCGCTTCGTCGTGCCGCGGGCACCGACGGTCGAGCCCGCGCTGCTGCCCGTGCCCGACGACGTGCCGATCGAGGTCACCGACGGCCCGGCGGGGCGCGAGCTGGCCGGCGCGACCTGCGCGCTGGTGGCCTCGGGGACCGCGACCCTCGAGGCGGCGCTGTGCGGCACGCCCCACGCGGTGGCCTACCGCGTCCACCCCGCGACCTACCGGCTGGGGCGCGCGCTGGTCCGCGGGGTTCGCCACGTGGCGCTGTCCAACCTGGTGGCCACCGGCGGCCCGGGCGAGGCCCCCGCGGGCGCCCCAGTGGCGCCCGAGTTCCTCCAGGAGCTGGACCCCGAGGCGATCGCCCGTCCGCTGGTGGCGTGGCTCCGCGACGACGCGCTGCGCGGCGAGGTCCGCGCCCAGCTGGAGCGCGTGCGCGAGGCGATCGGACCGGGGGGCGCCGCCGCGCGGGCCGCCGCCGCCGTGCGCGAGGAGCTGGCCAGCCGGGAGGGCGTCCACCCGGCCGCGGAGCGAGCGGCGGGCGGGGTCCCCGCGGTGTCCCCGCGGGAGGGCTGGGTCCTCGCGGGGCTGGCCGTGGCCCTCGTCGCCGCGCGGCTGGCGCTGACCCTGCCGTACGCCCCGCACCCCGACGAGGCGTACTTCTGGCGCTGGTCGCTGGACCCCGCGTGGGGCTACTTCGACCAGCCCCCGATGGTGGCGTGGTGCCTCGCCGCCGCCCGCGCGCTGCTGGGCGACACGGCGCTGGCGATCCGCCTCCCGGCGGCGCTGTGCACCGCGGGGGCCGCGGCGCTGGTGTACCTCGCCGCCCGCGAGCACGCCCCGCCCGGGCGCGCGTGGTGGGCGCCGGCGCTGCTGCTGGTCACCCCGCTGGTCGCGGTGGGGGGGCTACTGACGACCCCCGACGCGCCGCTGTCGCTGGCCTGGGCCGGGTTCCTCTACGCGGCCACCCGGGCCGCGGCACCCCGCCGCGGGCGCGCCCCGCCGGCCGACCGCTGGCTCGCGCCGTGGATCGGCCTGGGGCTGCTGCTCGGGCTGGGCCTGCTGAGCAAGCTGACGATGGGCCTCGCCGCGGCGGGCCTGGGGCTGTGGTGGCTGCTGCGCCGCCCGCGCCCGTGGCGCGGCCCGCTGGCCGCGGCGGCGACCGCGGCGGCCGTCACCGCGCCGTGGTGGGTCTGGAACGCGACCCACGGGTTCGCGCCGTTCGCCTGGGAGATGAGCCACGGGCTGTCCCCCCAGCAGGGCTCTCCGTGGCTCCGGCTGGGCGAGTTCCTCGGCCAGCAGGCCGGGCTGGCCGGGCCGCTGCTCGTCGTCGCGGCGGTGGTCCTCGCCGACCGCCTGCTGCTGCGCCGCCGCGGCGCGCCCCACGAGCGGCTGTGGGGGGCGCTGTCGCTGACCGTGCTGGCCGCGTTCGGCGTCGCCAGCCTGGCGGCCCGCAGCAACGGGAACTGGGCGGCGATGGCCTACCCGGCGCTGGCCTGCTGGATCGCCGTCTCGGCGAAGCCCTGGCTCCGCGTGAGCAGCCTGGTCACCTCGGGAGCGCTGGGCGCGCTGGCCGTGGCCCACGTGATCCAGCCGCTGCCGTTCGTGCCCCCCAGCCTCGACCCGCTGGCCGACACCGCCGGCTACGACGAGCTCGCCGCCGAGGTGGAGCGCGAGCTGGCACGGAAGCCGGCGGGGACGCTGGCGGTGGCCAGCCGCTACCAGGACGCCGCGGCGCTGGCGTTCGCCCTCGACGACCCCCGCCGGGTGGTCGACCAGCCCGGTCGCGGCCGTCCCAACCAGTGGGACCTGTGGGACCTCGAAGAGCCCGTGATCCCCCCGGGCACCCCCGTGGTCTACGTCTCCCTCGGCCCGGCCCGCGGAATCCGCTGCGAGCCCCGCCGCTGGGTCGACCTGGAGTACCGCCACGAGACGGTCCGCAACTACGTGTTCTACTCGTGCCTGCCGCCCGAGGACGACGCGCCGTGGCGGCGCCCCGGGACGGAGCCACGGCAGTGAGGCGAGAGGTGGCTCTCGCGAATGCGCGGACGGCTCTCGGGGTGACGAAGGAGAGGGAGAGTTCTCACGCAAAGGTGCAAAGGCGCAAAGAGAAGAAGGAGATGAAGACGGGAGGCGGTACAGAGGACGGGGTGGACCCGGTGTCTGGAGCGTGCGGTCGTCGGTGTGGCCGGACCGAACCTTCCGGGTCACCCAACACGAAAGCCATCGTCCTTCACCCGCCAAGCCACTCCGCGTCTTCCCTTTGCGCCTTTGCGCCTTTGCGTGAGAACCCTCCGCGCCTTGGCTCCCTCCGCGCCTTCTCCCCGCGACAACCCACAGGCTCCCATCCCTACGAGCAGGGGCCGTGACACGGTAGGATGGCCCGGGAGGAGGCCCCGATGGCGATCACGTTCCGGATGTCCAACCGCATCGACGCGCCCCTCGAGGCGGTGCTGGAGAAGTTCATCGATCCCGAGGAGCAGGAGGTCGTCGCGAGGCACTTCGGCTCCGACGTCGCCCGCTGCGAGCGCACCGACGGCGCCGCCGGGCCGCACATCGAGCTGTACACCGAGGAGCCGGACCGCAAGATGGGCGGGACGAACCGCTCGACGCTGTACCTCGACTGGGACCTGGCCGCCCGGCGCTGCACCTGGCGCCGCGAGGACCACGGCTACGGCAAGCGCTTCCGGATGTCCGGCGAGATGGTGCTGGAGCCGGCGGGGGAGGGCGCCTGCACGATGAACGAGCGCGGCGAGATCGAGATCGACTACCCGATCCTGGGCAAGAAGATCGCCAAGAAGATCGCCGCCGCGCTGGAGCGCAAGCACCCCGAGAAGTGCCGCTACTGGACCGAGCGCGTCCAGGGCTGACACGCCCGCTCACCACCGTTCGGAGCGTGTCCGGAATTCGGTCGGTGGCGTCCGGATTCCGGACGGTCTCGCGACCGTGCCCGCCGATGCACAGCCTGCCACGGTGTCCCTCCCCCTGGCTCTGGAGATCCTCGAGAACGTCATCGACTTCAACGTCCACCCGCCGTGCGGTTGCGTGCCGCGCACGCCGGCGGCGCCATCCGGACGGACCCCGCGCTCGATCCCCCGAGAGGCCATTGGCGAGGTGTGATATGGTCAGCCATATGAAGACGACCATCCATATTGCAGACGCCCTGTACGAGGAAGCAAGGTCCATCGCTTCCCGGGACTCGACGACGATCAGGGCCCTGGTCGAGGAGGGGCTGCTGCTGGTCCTCGAGCGGCGACGGCGGGCACCCGAGCCGTTCTCGCTCCGGCGGGCTACGGTGACGGGCCACGGGCTGCAGGCCGGGATCGCGGAAGGGGACTGGGTCCGGCTGCGGGAGGCTGCCTACGAGGGCCGCGGCGGATGATCGCGGTGGACACCAACATCCTGGTCCACGCGCATCGTGAGGACTCCCCATTCCACGAGGCGGCGTTCTCGGCCGTCCGCACCCTCGCCGAGGCACCCGCCCCCTGGGCCGTCCCCTGGCCATGCTTGCACGAGTTCCTCGCGATCGTGACGCATCCCAGGATCTTCGAGCCGCCCTCCACGGTCGAGCAGGCGATCGGCCAGGTGGATGCCTGGCTGGAGTCCCCCAGCATCGTGCTGCTCACCGAGACCGTCGCGCACTGGCCTGCCCTGCGGCACTCGCTCGGTGACGGCCACGTTCACGGCGCGCAGGTCCACGATGCCCGGATCGCTGCCCTGTGCGTCCAGCACGGGATCGACGAGCTGTGGACCGCGGACCGGGACTTCAGCCGCTATCCACGGCTCCGGACCCACAATCCGTTGCTGCCCGTCCGCCCTGGCCGGTAGCGCGACCACGACGATCCCCGCCCCGGGCCCGGCTGCGCTATCTTGAGCCCATGGTCTCCGCCGCGCCGCTGTCGATCCGTGCTCGCCTGTGGGCCCGGATCCGGCCCCACGCCCCGCTGCTCGCCGTCGCGCTGCTGCTGATGGCCGCCGTCGCGGCCGCGCGCGGGGCCGCGGTGTTCCTGGTGCGCTACGTGCTCGACGACGTGCTGATCGAGCGCGACGCCACGGCGCTGACGCTGCTGCCGCTGGCGCTCGTGGCGCTGTTCGCGGTCCACGGTGGGGCCAACTTCCTGCGCGGGGCGATCACCAAGCGGGTCGGGCTGGCGGTCACCCGCCGGCTGCGCAGCGACCTGTTCGCCCACTTCCAGCGCCTGTCGCTGGACTACTTCCACCACCGCAAGGTCGGCGAGCTGATGACCCGCCTGACCAACGACACCAACGGCGCCCACTGGGCGGTGGCCGCCGCGGTGACCGCGGTACAGCGCCCGCTGACGCTGGTGGCGCTGCTGGCCGCGGCGTTCGCCCAGGAGTGGAAGCTGACGCTGGTGGCGCTGGTGCTGCTGCCGCTGATCTACCTGCCGATCCACCTGTTCGGGCGCGGGGTGCGGCGCTACACGCGCACCAGCCTCGACGCCCTCGGCGAGCTGTCGGGTGCGCTGCAGGAGAACCTCTCGGGGATGCGCGTGGTGCAGGCCTACGGAGGCGAGGCCCACGAGCGCCAGCGGTTCGAGCGGATCAACGAACGCCAGTACCGCCACACGCTGCGCAAGGTGCTCTACGAGATCGGCGGCGGCCCGACGGTGGAGCTCGTCGCCGCCGGGTGCATCGCGGTGGTGCTGTTCCTCGGGGGGCTGCAGGTCCTGGGCGGCCACTCCACCCCCGGGTCGCTGGTCGCGTTCCTGATCTCGCTGACGCTGATGAACGAGCCGCTCAAGGGGCTCAGCCAGCTCAACGCGCTGTACCAGCAGGCGATGGGCGCCGCCGAGCGGGTCTTCGCGGTGCTCGACGCCGAGCCCACCGTGCGCGAGGCGGACGGCGCGGTGGCCCTCGACGCCGTCCGCTGCGGGGTGCGCTACGAGGGGGTGTCGTTCTCCTACGACGGCGCGCGCGCGGTGCTGCGCGAGGTGGACCTCGAGATCGAGCCCGGCGAGGTGGTCGCGGTGGTCGGCGAGAGCGGGGCGGGCAAGACCACCCTGGCCAACCTGCTGCTGCGCTTCACCGATCCCACCGCGGGGACGGTCCGCGTCGCCGGTCACGACCTGCGCGAGCTGACGCTGGCCTCGCTGCGGCGCCACGTCGCGGTGGTGACCCAGGAGACGTTCCTGTTCGACGACACGGTGGCGGCGAACATCCGCTACGCCGAGGCCGGGCGCGGCGACGACGAGGTCCGCGAGGCGGCGCGGCTGGCCGACGCCCACCGCTTCATCGAGGCGCTCCCGGACGGCTACGACACCGTGATCGGGGAGCGCGGCGTGCGGCTGTCGGGCGGGCAGCGCCAGCGCATCGCGATCGCCCGCGCGATCCTGCGCGACGCGCCGATCCTGATCCTCGACGAGGCCACCAGCAACCTCGACGCCGCCGCCGAGGCCGAGGTCCAGGCGGCGCTGGAGCGACTGGTCCGCGACCGCACCACGCTGGTGGTCGCCCACCGGCTGTCCACCGTGCGCCGCGCCGACCGCATCGCGGTGCTGCGCGACGGCCGGATCGTCGAGCAGGGCACGCACGAGCGGCTGCTGGACCGCGACGGCGAGTACTCGCGGCTGCTCGCGACCCAGCTGGGGACCCGGTGAGGCGCGCCCGTCCAGGACGCGCCAGGACGCAGAGGGCGCCCATCCAGGGCGCGGAGTGCGCAGAGGTGGGGACATGAACCGTTCGGCTGCGGACCCGTGGCACCGCCGGCTGCTGGGCTGGCTGATCGGGGTCGCGATCCGCGTCTGGAGCTGGACCGTGCGCTGCCGCACCGAGGGCTTCGCGGCGGTGGACGCGCTGCGCCGCCGGGGCGAGCGGCTGGTCTACGTGTTCTGGCACGGCCGGCAGTTCCTGATGCTGGGCGCCAACGAGGGCGAGCGGGCGGTGATCATGGTCAGCCTCAGCCGCGACGGCGCGCTGCAGAAGGCGGTGGTCGAGCACTTCGGCTACCACACCGTGCGCGGCAGCAACTCCCGCCGCGGGCGGCGGGCCCTGCTGGAGATGCGGCGGCTGCTGACCGACGGCGGGCTGCACGGCGGGTTCGCGGTCGACGGCCCCCGCGGGCCGCGCCACGAGGCCAAGCCCGGCGCCGTGCTGCTGGCCCAGACGACCGGGGCCTGGATCGTGCCGATGGGGGCCGCGGCGCGGCATCACTGGGAGCTGGGGACCTGGGACCGGATGCAGATCCCCCGCCCGTTCTCCTCGGGGTGGGTCGTGTACGGCCGCCCGTTCCTCGTCGAGGACGGCGGGGAGGACGAGCCGCGGGAGGAGGGGCTGCGCGCCCTGCAGGCCGGGCTCGACGAGGTCACCCGGCGGGCCGACGCGCTGTGCCGCGGCGAGGCGACCGCCGGCGACGGGGTCGCGGGCGACGCCGCGGACGCCGCGGGCGACCCCACGGAGGAGCGGTGCCGCTGATCCCGCGCCCGCTGCGGGTGCTGGCGTTCCGTCTCGGCTCGGCGGACCCGAGCTGGCCCGTGGAGCCCGCCGACCTGTGGGTCCACGGGGCCTCGATGGGGGAGATCGCCGCGGCGGGGAGCCTGCTGCAGCGGCTCCCGGCCGACGGTCCGACGGTGTACCTCACCAGCGGCACGCCCGAGGGGCTGGCCCGCGCCGAGCGGCGGTGCATCGGCCACGGGCGCGGGCCGGGGCCGGTGGACCGGCGGGGGACGCTGCGGCTGCTGCGCCGGCTGCGCCCCCGGGCCCTGTGGCTGGTGGAGTCCGAGCTGTGGCCGGGGCTGCTCGAGGCCGCCGCGGACGCCGGTGTCCGCGTCGGCGTGGTCGGGGCCCGGGTCTCGGAGCGGACCTTCCAGCGCTGCCGGAGGACGTTCCGGCAGCCGTGGCTGCGGCTGGTCGGGTCCCGCGTGTGGCGCTTCGCCACGTCCGACACCGTCAGCGCCACGCGGCTGCTGCAGCTGGGCGTCCCCGAGGAGCGCGTCCGCCACTGCGGGCGGATCAAGATCCCGCCTGCTCCGGACCCCGACCACCCGCTGCCGCGGCTGCTGCGCGGGCTGGCCGGCGGGGCGCGGGGCTGGATCGTCGGCGGCTGCACCCACCCCGGCGAGGACGGGCTGCTGCTGCGCGCGACCGCGGGCGACCCGGCCGCCGCGCGGCTGCTGCTCGCCCCGCGGCACCTCGATCGCCTCGGCGACGTCCAGCGCGCGGTGCGCGAGGCGGGCCGCGAGCCGGTCCTGCGCAGCGCGCTCGGCGAGGCCAGCGGTGCAGCCCCGCTGCGGCCCGACCAGGTCCTGGTCCTGGACACCCTCGGCGAGCTCCCCCACGCCTACCTCGAGGCCCGCTGGGCGTTCGTCGGGGGGAGCGTCCGCGGCCCCCGCGCCCACGACCTGCTGGAGCCCCTGCTCGGCGGTGCGCGGCTGCTCGCCGGTCCCCGGCTGGAGCACCAGGAGGACGAGGCCGCCCGGCTGCGCGGGGCCCGCGTGCTGGAGGACTTCGGCGGCGCGATCCCCACCGAGAGCAAGCGCCCGGTGGACCTCCCGGGCCTGATCGCCGAGCTGGACGGCCGGGCGGCGACGCTGACCTGGATGCGCGGCGGAGGGCTGCTGTGAGCCGCGCTGCCTGGCCGCGCTGGGTCGACTGGCCGTACCGCGCCGGGGCGGCCCTCCACGGCGCGTGGTACCGCCGCGGCCTGGCGCCCCGCCGGTCGCTGGGGGCGTTCACCGTCTCGGTCGGGGCGCTGCACTTCGGCGGGGCGGGCAAGACGCCGCTCGTGCGGGCCCTGGCGGGGCCCGGCGACGCCGTGCTGATCCGGGGCTACGGGGGACGCACCCCGGCTGGCGGAGCCGTGCTGCGGGCCGCGGACGAGGGGGGCGACGCCCCCCCCTGGGCCCGCACGCTGTGCTGGGGCCCGCGGCGTGGCCCGGCCGTCGCGCTCAGCGCCGAGCTGGGGGACGAGGCGGTGCTGCTGGCCGCCACGGGCGACGGTGTCCCGGTGGGGGTCGGGGCCGACCGGGTGCGGAGCGCCGCGGCGGTGTGCGAGGCGGGCGGGGTGAGGCGGCTGCTGCTCGACGACGGGTTCTCGCACCACCGCGTGGCCCGCGACCGCGACGTGGTGGTGCTGCCGGTGGTGCGCCGCGGGCGCGGCGGGGTCCGCGTCGCCGCGGGCCCGTGGCGCGAGGGGAGGGGCGCCCTGGGGCGGGCGACCCACGTGGTCCTGTCCCACGACGACGATCTTTCATTCCAAGATGTCGAGATAGAAGAGCTGAGAACGCAGATTCGCTATCTCGGGCCCCTCTCGGCGGTCCGCCGCGGGGCAGGGGAGTGCCGGCGCTACCCCGGTGGCGAGGCGCTCGGCGCCGGAGCCCTGGCGGGGGTCCGCGCGTTCGCCGTCTGCGCCCTGGGCCGCCCCCGCTCGTTCCTCGCCACGGTGCGGGACCTGGGGGCCCGCGAGGTGGGGCACCACGTCGGCCCGGATCACCACCGCTTCCGCGCCTCCGAGCTGGCCCGCGCCGAGCGACTTGCCGCCGCGGCCGGCGCGGAGGTAGTGCTGACCACGCTCAAGGACGCCGTCCGCCTGCCTCCGGGCTGGAGGCCGGCCGCGGACTGGGTCGTGGTCGACCTCGCCCTCCACGGGGGGGCCGGCCACCCCGAGCTGCTGGAGGACCTGCGCGCACCGTGATCCCGCTGCTGCTCCGCGTCCTGGCCCGCGTCCCCCTGCCGCTGCTGCGCGCTGCCGCCGGTGTCCTCGGCGACGCGTGGTACCACCTGGTGCGGGTACGCCGCCGGGTGGCGCTGGACAACCTGGCGCGCTCGGCGGTGGACCCCGGGGCCCGGCACCGCGGCGCGGTGGTGCGGCGCGCCGGCCGGCACCTGGTGCTGGGCGTGCTGGAGCTGCCGCGGTGGCTCCGCGCCAGCGACGAGGCGTTCTTCCGCCACGTCGCGATCGAGGGGCGCGACCACCTGGGCGAGGCGGTCGCCCGCGGCCACGGCGCGGTGGTGGTCACGGCCCACCTCGGCGCCTGGGAGCTGCTGGGTCCGCTCGGCCGGCGGCTGGGCCACCCCGTGGCGCTGGTCGTCCGCCGCCCCGCGGGGCGCTGGTCGCGCAGGCTGGTCGACGCGCTGCGCCGCCGCGGAGGCGTCGAGATCATCGAGGAGGGCCCCGGCGCGCTGCGCGCGATGCGCGCCGCGCTGGCCCGCGGCACGCTGGTCGGCTTCGCGGCCGATCAGCGCCCGCCCCACGGCCAGCGCGCGGTCCCCGCGGCGTTCCTCGGCCGCCCGGCGCGGATCCAGCGCACCCCCGCGGTGCTCGCCGCGCGCGCGTCCGTGCCGCTGCTCGTCGCGGTGACCCACCGCCACGGCGACGGTCACCGGGTCCGGATCGGCCCTCCGCTGCACCCGGACGCGCTGCGCGGGCCGCTCCGCCAGCGCGTGGACACGCTGTCGTCCCGCTACGCCGTCGAGCTCGAGCGGGCCATCGCGGCGCACCCCGACCAGTGGCTGTGGCACCACCGCCGCTGGATCGCGCCCCCCGCGGTCCCGGCCGAGGAGATCCCGGGCGGAGCGCTGCCGGTCCTCGACGCGGGGCGCTCGGGCTGACGATGCGGGTGCTCCACGTCGACACCGAGCCCGGCTTCCGCGGGGGCCAGCGCCAGGTCGCGCTGCTGTGCCGCGGCCTGCGGGACCGTGGCGTCGAGGGGGCGGTCGTGGCCCGCACCGGCGCTCCGCTCGCGGCGCGCTGCCGCGCGGAGGGGATCGCGGTGCACGAGGTGCGCCAGGCCGCGCCCTGGGACCCGCGCCCGGTCCACGCGCTGCGCCGGCTGCTGCGCCAGCGCCGGATCGACGTCGTCCACGCCCACGCGTCCCACGCGCTGGGCAGCGCGGTGGCGGCGCTGGCCTCCGTCCCCGCCGGGCACCGCCCGCCGCTGGTCGCCACCCGCCGCGTCGACTTCCCGATATCCGGCGGCCCCAAGTACGGCCCCCGCGTGGCCCGCTTCGTGGCGATCAGCCGCGCCGTGGCGACCGTGCTGGAGCGGGGCGGCGTCGAGCCGGCCCGGATCGCGGTGGTCCACAGCGGGGTCCCGCCGCGGTCTCCGGCGGCGCGCCCGCGCGAGGTGGTGCGGCGGGAGCTCGGGCTGCGGCCGGAGACCACCGTGGCGCTGACCACGGCGGCGCTGGTGGACCACAAGGACCACCCCACGGCGATCCGCGCGCTGGCGGTGTGCGGCGGCGACGTGCACCTCGTGATCGCCGGGGACGGCCCGCTACGGGGCTCGCTGCGGCGCCTGGTGCAGGAGCTCGGGGTCGGGGCGCGGGTCTCGCTGATCGGCGCCCGCGACGACGTCCCGGACCTGCTCGCCGCGGCCGACCTGTACCTCTCGGCGTCCCACCTCGAGGGGCTCGGGACGGCCGTGCTGGACGCCGGCCTGGCCGGTCTGCCGGTGGTCGCCACGGCGGCGGGCGGGGTCCCGGAGGCGATCGAGCACGATCGGACCGGGCTGCTCGTGCCCCCGCGCGACCCGGCCGCGCTGGGGGCCGCGATCGACCGGCTGGTCGCCGACCCCACGCTGCGGCGGCGCCTCGGCCGCGCCGCGGCGGAGCACGTCGCGTCGCGGTTCTCGGTGGATCGGATGGTGGAAGGGACGGTACAAGCGTACCGGGAGGTCCTCGAGGCGTGATCGTCCGCACCGACTGCCGCCACTTCGACGGCTACAAGCCGTGCCGCTTCCGCCGCCCCTGCGACGGCTGTCCGCACGTGGACGTCCCCTCGGCGCGCGTCCTGATCGTCAACCTCGACCACCTCGGGGACGTGGTCCGCAGCACGGCGCTGCTGGGACCACTGCACCGCGCGCTGCCCGGCGCCCACGTGACGTGGATCACCCTGCCGCGCGCCGCCGAGCTGCTCCGCCACGTCGAGGGCCTCGACCGGGTCGTGCCCCTCGGCCCCGCGGTCGGGCCGATGCTGGCGGTCCTCGAGTTCGACCTGGTGCTCGGCGTCGACAAGTCCCTCGAGGCCGGCGCGCTGACGCGGGCCGCGCGCAGCCCCGAGCGGCGCGGCTTCGCCGTCGACCGCCACGGCGCGATCGTGCCGCTGAGCGCCGGTGCCGAGGAGCTCTACGCCCAGGGGCTGGACGACGACGCCAAGTTCCGTCACAACCGCAAGCCGATGACGCGGCTGGTCTGCGAGGCCCTCGGACTGCCCTACGCGCGCGACCCGTACCGCGTGACGCTGTCCGAGGGCGAGCGCGCCGCGGTCCGCGCCTGGCGGGCCGGCCACGGCCTGCCGCCGGGCGCGGCGCTGATCGGCTTCAACACCGGCTCGTCGGAGGCGCTGCGCCACAAGCGCCTCCCGCTGCCGCGGCTGGCCGCCCTGATCGAGGCCGTCGCGGCCCGCTGCCCCGACGCGGCGCTGGCGCTGCTGGGGGGGCCCGAGGACACGGCCCGCAACCGCGCGCTGGCGCAGCGCGTGCGGGTCCCGCGGCTGCTGCAGACGCCCACCGAGGAGGGGCTCCGGCGGGGCCTCGAGGCGGTGGCCGCCTGCGACGTGGTGGTCACCGCCGACTCGCTCGCGATGCACATGGCGATCGCGCTGGGTGTGCGCGTGGTGGCGTGGTTCACCGTCAGCAGCCACCACGAGATCGACTTCTACGACCGCGGGGAGGCGGTGCTCGCCGGGGTGGACTGCCGGCCTTGCATGCGCGCGGAGTGCGACCGCGAGCCGCACTGCACCGACCGGGTCCCGCAGGATGCGCTGGTGGACGCGGTGGTCCGCCAGCTCGAGGCACGGGGCGACGATGTCGAATAGAATCGGCTCCGCTGCGTCGAACGTTGCTGGGAGCCGGCCGCGAGACACCGCGTCGGGCTCCCCAGGGAGGTCGGCCATGTCGAGTCGCCTGTGGTTGGTACTGGGCCTCGTGACCGCTTTGGGGGCCACGCTGCTGGTCGGCGGCGTCCCCGCCGTCGCCGACGAGACCGGGACGGTGCGGGTCGTCAACGACACCGACTTCACGCTCGAGATCCGGATGGACGGCACGAAGAAGACCACCCTGTCGCCCGGGACCAAGCAGACGCTGCGCGGCATCCCGCCGGGCTCGCACCGCTTCCAGGCGGTGACCGACGACGGCACGATCAAGTTCGAGAAGCAGCTGCGGCTGCAGGCCGGCCAGACGCTGTCCTGGATCCTCAAGTGGACCCGGGCCCAGGGGCGGCTCGTGATCGACAACCCTGGCGGCGCCTTCGTGCGCGTCGACATCGACGGCGAGCCGACCCTCGGCGTACCCGCCGAGGGCTCGCGGGTCTATGGCAACCTCGACGAGGGCGAGCACCACGTGGAGGTCACCCTGCGCCGCCGCGGTGGCGACATCTCGCTGCTCAGCGAGACCGTCACCGTCGCCGACGCGACCCCGACCGAGCTGGTCGTGCCGGCGCCCCGCCCGCCCCGCGGCGAGGCGATGCCCTACGTGTCGTCTCACGGCCGCCCGGTGTGGGTCCGGACCGCGGACGGCTGGGACCTCTACTTCGAGGACTGACAGCTTGTGAATCTATCCCCTCCCGTCGCCTCCAGCGCCAGGCGCGCACGCCGAACACCCCGGCCACCAGCAGCAGCAGCCAGGGCAGCGCGTGCAGGCTCCAGTCGGCATCGATCCAGCCCAGCTCCCACTCCCCGCTGGACAGCGGGAACAGCAGCCGGTAGCCGCCCTCGAGGTGGCGCTGGGTGGCGTCCAGCGCCAGGTGCAGCAGCCCGGCGGCGGCCAGGTTGAGCCCGGCCGTGAGGCGCACCGCGCGGGGCAGCAGCAGGGCCACCAGCCAGCACAGCAGCAGGTAGGGCAGCGGGTGGTGGCACACCGACAGGCCGGCCAGCAGCGGCAGCGGGATCTCGAAGCCGGCGAGCTCGCTCAGCGCCGTCAGCCCCAGCGTCGGCAGCCGCGAGGACAGATCGGGGAGCACCGATCCGACGGCGAACCAGGCCAGCGGCTCCGCGGGCGCGCGGGCCCGCAGCAGCGCCCCGATCGCGGCGTGGGACAGCGGGTCAGGCACGGCGCCCCCGGCGGTGGTGACGCAGCCCGGCCCACAGGCCCAGCCCGGCCACGCCGAGGGTCGCCACCACCCCCGAGAGCTTCTTGACCCACAGCAGCTCGTGGACCTTCCAGGTCCCGGCGGCCACCGTCGCGTCCCGCTGGAACGTCCCGACCAGCGAGACCACGTCCCCGACCTGGACCGCGTCGGGGGTCGGCCCCGCGGGGATCTCGACCCACGGGCTCCACAGCACCGCGCGGCCCCCCTGCAGCGCCGTGACGCGGAACTGCCCGAGGTAGACCGGCGCCCCGTGGTACGCCTCGGGGTCCGCCAGCATCTCGTCGACGTAGACCGTCTCGGTCTCGGTGACCCAGCCGAGGTACACGCCGCACGCGATCAGCAGCGCCCCGGCCAGCACGACCTTGACCCAGCGACCGCGGTCGGAGAGGGGATGCAGGCGGCCCAGCGCGGCGCCGGCGGGGGGCTCAGTGGTAGACCGGGCCGTCGTCCGAGCCATCGTCACCCCGGCCCCCCTCGATGACGCGGAAGCGCTTCAGCTTGCGCTTCAGGCGGTACTCGCGGACCCGTAGCTGCAGGACCTTGAGGTCCAGCAGGTCCAGCCAGCCCTTGTAGAACAGGAACGCCACGCCGATCGCGCCGCACCAGTAGGCGGCGGCGGGGTTGAACTTGGCCAGCAGCGCCAGGACCGCCATGATCGCCGTGATCGCGGCGATCCACACGCCCTTGACCGGCAGCACCAGCATCAGCAGGATGCGCGCCTCGCGGAACGCCAGGCCGAACAGCACGATCAGGCCCATCAGCCCCGGCATCGGCCCCACGAACGGCTGGTCCAGGCCGTAGACCAGCGACAGCGGCTGCCCCAGCACCACCCCGCCCAGCGCGGCCAGCACCCAGTAGGTGACGAAGCGCCGCGTCCCCATGTAGCGCTCCACCGGGCCGGAGAAGAAGTAGAAGAACAGCAGCGTCGTGGGGAACCCCGTCAGGGCGTGGGACAGCCGCGGGCTGAGGAACAGCACCAGCAGGATCGCCAGCAGCGCCAGCGTGAAGAACACGCCCGGGTAGCGCTGGCCGAAGCGGCCGCGCATCGCCTCCACGACCGCGGCGATGACGAACACCACCACGAGGCCCGCCACCGTGTCGACCACCGACGTCGGCGGGTGCAGGAAGTGGTGCGTGATCAGCGTCCACGGCTGGTGCAGGACGTTCAGCGCCGGGTCGCCCAGCGCGTGCAGCGACAGGTAGCGGTAGACCGGGACGTCGAACCAGTTCTCGAGGAACAGCGTCAGCCCGAGGACCACGCCGTAGGTCCCGACGAGGATCCAGCCGGTGAGCGTCAGGCGGGACCCGAAGCCACCGCCGGCGCCCATCATGGGGTTGGACCTTGGGTCCAAGAGTGCTCCCGCAAGATACGGTGGAAACGGCGTGATTCCAGTGCTTTACAACCGCTTCCTTCCCGTGTTACACCACGGCGACGTGAGCGCTGATGGTACCACGCGCCGGATCGCGCGACCACCTCGGTGGAGTGGGGCCACCGCGCGTGTGTCCATCGCGACCGTCGGTATCCTCCTAATCACGATCGCGGCGACGTCCACCGCGGCGGCCCACCCGTTCGACGCCCGGTTCTACTCCCACCGCATCGTGATCGAGGCCCGGCCCGGGACCCTGGGCGTGGTGGTGTCGATGGAGATCCCCGCGGCGCAGGTGATGAAGGACTTCGCAGCGGCGTTCGGCGATCGCGAGGAGGTCGGCGAGGAGCAGGACCGCGAGTTCGCCTCCCAGGTCTTCGCGCGGATGGGGCAGAACCTGACCGTGCTGGTCGACGGCGAGGTCCGCGAGATGGCCTGGCAGCCGGTCCCGGACGTGCCCAACGGCGTCGGCAACGGGCGGTTCTTCGTGTACCACGTCCAGGCCACCACGCCGGTGACGTTCGGCGGCGAGCCCACCGAGGTGCTGGTCACCAACGACAACGAGATCGACCGCCCCGCCTACTACTCCGGCTGGGTGTTCGCCGAGGACGGCGTGGTCGCCGTCGAGTCGAGCCTGACGGGGATCGGCCGTGACGCGGCCGGCGACGACGCCTTCGACAAGGCCGGCGCGTGGTCGGCGGACCCCGTCAACCGCGACCTGGCGGTGACCCTCCGGATCGGCCCGCCCGAGCCCGCCGAGCCCGCCGAGTCCGCGGCCACCGATCCGACTCCGGATGCGCCGGCGGGGGAGGGAGACGGGCTCCGCCCGGGCCAGTGGATCGCCATCGCGATCCCCGTCCTGACGGCCATCACCGTGACCCTCGCGATCGCGCTTCGGCGCCGCTGACGGCATTTCTTTCCCACCCCCCTTGCTTCGTGAACAGACGTTCAGTAGACTGAACACCTGGGAGGTACCGATGACCGACCTGACCGTCGTGCAGGGGGGCAACGCCGACGACCTCTCGGCGCGCCAGCGAGCGATCCTCGAGTTCATCCGCGACCGCGTCGATCAGCACGGCGTCCCGCCGTCCTACCGCGAGATCGGCCAGGCGATGGGGATCCGCTCGACCAACGGCGTGTCCGACCACGTCAAGGCGTTGATCCGCAAGGGCTACCTGTCCCGCATCGGCGAGGGCGGCAAGAGCCTGGCCCGCTCGCTGGTGCTGACCGACAAGGCGCTGGCCGTGGGGTTCGAGCTCCGCTCCCGCGACAGCGGGGTGGAGATGCGCGAGATCCCGGTCTACGGGCAGGTCGCCGCCGGCCAGCCGCTGCTGGCCGAGGAGAACCGGGAGGCGACGTTGCGGGTCGACAGCTTCCTGCTGCCCGGGCGGGGCGAGGTCTTCGCCCTGCGCGTGTTCGGCGAGTCGATGATCGAGGACGGGATCTTCCACGGCGACTACATCTTCGTGCGCAAGCAGCTCGAGGTCCCCGACGGCGAGATCGTGGTGGTGATGATCGACGGCGAGGCCACGGTCAAGCGCCTCTACCGCGAGGCCGATCGGATCCGGCTGCAGCCCGCCAACGCCACGATGGACCCGATCTACGTCACCGCCGACGAGTTCCGCACCGTGGACGTGATCGGCGCCGTCGTCGGGGTCTACCGCAAGCTCGGCTAGCCGGCCGGCGGGTCGGCCGTCGCCAGCGCCGCGAGGTCGCCCAGCACCGGCCGCAGGTCCACCGGCAGCGCCAGCCGCTGCAGCACGTGGTGCAGCCCCAGCAGGGCGCGGAACAGCGGGATCAGGTCGGGATCGAAGCGCGCGCCGAGGGTGTCCCGCGGCCGCTCCTGCTTGAGCGTGCCGATGCGCATCATCAGCGGCTCGCGGGAGAAGTCGTGGGGGCCGCGGAACGGCGGGGAGAGGCGTCCGACCAGCTCCAGCACGTAGCTCTCGGCCCGGTGGCGCGGGACCTTCATGTGCAGCCCGGCGCCCTCCAGCACCCGCCGCAGCGCCGCTCCCCCGGAGGGGGAGAGGTCCAGCGCGGGGTCCAGCAGGTACTCGAGCAGCCGCGCCAGGCCGAGCGCGGACTGCGCCGAGATCCCGGTCACCGCGCCGAAGTCCAGCAACCCGAGGCGTCCGTCGGGGAGCACCACGAAGTTGCCCGGGTGGGCGTCGGCGTTGACCACCCCGCCGGCGAACAGCGGTCCCAGCACCGCCCGCGCCAGCTGATCGGCGAGCTGTAGCCGGCGGCCGTCGTCCCCCGGGGCGTCCAGCGCCTCGTGGAGCGTCGGCCCCACCAGCCGGTCGCAGGTCAGCACCCGCTCGCTGCAGAACTCCCGGTGGACCCGCGGGACCACCAGGTCCGGCCACGGCGCCACCGCCCCGGCCACCTGCTCCAGCCGCCGGATCTCGGCGGCGTAGTCCAGCTCGTCGAGGGTCGCCTCGCGCACGGCGCCGAAGTACGCCACCGGGTCGAACACGAGCCCCCCGAGGGTCGCGCTCCGGAGCAGGCCGCCCAGCATCTCCAGGTCGTGGCGCAGCGCCTCGGCCACCCCCGGGTACTGGACCTTGACCGCCACCTCGGTGCCGTCGGGCAGCCGCGCGGCGTGCACCTGGCCCAGCGAGGCGGCGGCGAACGGCTCCGGGTCGAACGCGGCGAAGCGCTCCTCGACGGTCCCGCCGAGCTCGCGCTCGACCTCCGCCCGCAGCGTCGCCCCGTCGAGCCTGGGCGCCTGGGAGAACAGCGCCCCGAGGTGCAGCCGGGCCGCGGCGGGCAGCTCGTCGGCGACCAGCGCGCCGATCTGGCCGAACTTCAGCGGCGCGGCCTTCATCTCGCCCAGCGACTCGAAGATCGTCTCGCCGAGGGCGGCGCCGGCGTCGCCGTTGGACGCGTGGACCGCGTCCCGTGCCCAGGCCAGCCCCGCCCGCGGTCCCAGCCGCGCCAGCCGCGCCAGCCGGCCCAGTCGTCCGGTGGGCACCTTCTCCTGAGCGGCGTCGTCTCGCCGGCTCATCGCCGCCCCCCGTCCCGGGGCGGCTCGAGCATCCCGCGGAGCACGGCGAACGTCCTGCGCGGCAGCTCCGGGTCGTCCCGCAGCGCGTCGGGGTGGGCCAGCACCCAGTCGTCGATCGCCGCGTCGAGGCCCTCGATCATCGACCACAGCAGCTGAAGCGGCAGGTCGTCCCGCACCCGCCCGGCGCGCTGGGCCGCCAGCAGCACCTGCTGGGCCTGGGCGATCAGCGCCTGGAAGCAGGGCGCCAGCCGCGCCCCCGCCGGATCGCCCAGTACCTCGCCGGCGGCCTTGGCGGTGCGCCACAGGTGGGGGCGCTCGCCGAGCTGCTCGAACTGCCGCTGGTAGACGCGCTGCAGCTCGTCCCACATCTGGGGCCCGTCCAGCCGCGCGATGTCGATCCCGAGGTCGCCGCCGACCTCGCGGAACGCCTCCTCGACGACGGTGGCGAACAGGTCGGCCTTGTCGTCGAAGTAGTAGTACGCCGCGCCCTTGCTGACCCCGGCCTCGGCGAGGATCCGGTTGAGCGACGAGGCGGCGAAGCCGTCCGCCGCGAAGTGGCGCGCGGCCACGTCCAGGATCTGGCGCCGGCGTTCCTCCGGGAGACGCTCGAAGCGGGGGCGGGGCATCTTCGACCTCCTGGTCGTACCGAACGGTTAGACCATATGGTCTGATCTCTAGCAGGGTGGACCTCGGGTCGCAAGCGGAATCGTCGTGGGGCGGGTCCGTCAGCCGCGGCGGTCGATCTCGTCGAGCTCGTCGAGCAGCCCGGCGAGGTAGCGGAAGTAGTTGCCGCGGGCCCGCAGCCTGGCCATCACGAAGTAGCCTCCGACCAGCGTGCGGTGCAGGTACACCGACTCCCGCGGGGGGCGCAGGTGGAACACCGCGGGGTGGGCCATCGCGGTCTCCTTGCCCAGCTCCGCCAGCGGCTCGCTGCCGAACTCGTAGACCCGGTCCCGCGCGATCGGGCGGGCGTAGATGTCGGCGATCGCCCACAGCGCCTTGCGCGTCCGCGGCCCCGCGTCGGGGGCGATGTAGCCCACGTCGCCGTAGGCGTCGATCACGCCCTCGCGGTCGTAGTCCTGGTGGGCGCGCAGGGCCCGCCGGTAGTCCGCGACGAACGGCGCCTCGAAGCGCTTCAGGCAGCCGTAGTCGAGCAGCACGATCCGGCCGTCGGGCTGGAACAGGTAGTTGCCGGCCTGCGGATCGGCGTGGAGCACCCGGTGGCGCAGGAACCCCTCCAGGATCAACCGCGCGAGGACCCATCCGGCCCGGTCGCGGATCGCCTGGGACGGCTCGCCGGCGACGAAGTCGTCCAGGTGCTGGCCGGTGGCGAGCTCCATCGTCAGCACGCGCTCGGTGGAGCACTCGGGGACGTACCCCGGGACGATCAGGTCCGGCTCGTCGCGGTGCAGCTGGCGCATCTGCTCGAGGTTGACCGCCTCCTGGACGTAGTCGAGCTCGAGGACCAGCATCTCCTCGAGCTCGCGGAAGTAGGGGTCGAGGTCGACGTGCCGGCCGAACACCCCCGAGGCGACCAGCATCGACTCGAGGTTGGCCAGGTCGCTGTGGATCGTCTTGTCGATGTCGGGGTACTGGACCTTGACCGCCACCTCGCGGCCGTCGGGCAGCCGCCCGCGGTGGACCTGGCCCAGCGAGGCGGCCGCCATCGGCTCGGGGTCGATCTCGGCGAAGTGCCCCTCGAGCGGACCCTCGAGCTCGGCCTCGATCCGCTCCCGGATCCGGGGGAAGGGCAGGTACGGCGCGTGGGCCTGCAGGACCTTGAGGATCTCGGTGGCCTCCTCGGGGAGCAGCTCGTCGTCCCCCAGCGAGATCATCTGGCCGACCTTCATCACCGCGCCCTTGAGGTGCCCCATCGTCTCGGCCATCCGGGCCGCGTTCTTGAGGTGGGTGCGCAGCAGGTCGCGGCTGCGGGCCTCCTCGTCCTGGAACACGCCGCGGATCTTCTGGCCCAGGTAGCTGCTGGAGACCGTGCTGCTCAGCCGCCCCATGCTCGAATGGCGCGACTGGGGGCGCATTCGCCTGC
>CAZOYV010000007.1:35057-60835 GCA_964584075.1 uncultured Rickettsiales bacterium
CGGTGGGGATGTCGCGCTCGTGGCGGTCGTCGTCGTGGGGCGGCATCGGTCCACGATATCAGCACGCGCTTGCCCGAGCACAAGCGTGGGGCGCGAACCGGACGCGCCGGGGCCCGAACGTCCGTGTACGAGACCCAGGGTGCGGGTACACTGACCACCTCGGGGGAGAGGGTCGCTGCGGGACGGCCGCCCCGCGGGGCGCGCGCAGGAGGACCGATGGACGTGCGGGCCTGGACCGTGATCGCGCTGCTGGTGGGGCTCTGCCTGCCCGCCTGGGCCTCGGAACACGGCTCCGTGACCGAGGCCGAGCTCCATCGCCTGCTGGCGGTGACGCGTCCGGCGCTGCTCCCCGACGACCTCGAGCGGGCCGCGACCACCGACGCGGCGGACGCAGCGGCCCGGGGTGCATGGCGCTGCGGGACCCCCGCGGTGCTGCCCGTGCTGCAGGGCTGGGACCGGCTGACCCCCGCGCAGCGCGCGCTCGCGGAGCAGGCGCTGGGGCCCGCCGGCGGCGAGGACCACCCCGCGTTCGGCGCGATGTGCACGGTCGACGCGGCGAACGAGCAGGAGTCCGACCACTTCGTGGTCAAGTGGGGCGCGAGCTACGACGGCACCGGGGTCGACGACCTGCTCGAGGCGCTCGAGGCCGCCCGCGCGATGTTCACCGACGCGCTGGGCTACCGCGAGCCGTACGGGGTCGACGGCAGCTGGAAGCTCCCGGTGTTCGTGGGCAACAGCGGCGCGGGGATCCCGACGATCAGCTGGAGCGGCGGCTACACCACGGTGTGCCCCGACCACGCCGGCGCCTACATCGTGCTGAGTCAGGACCTCGGCTCGTGGGAGTTCGTCGCCGACGTGGGGCCCCACGAGCTCTACCACGCCGTGCAGATGGGCTACGACGCATGGAGCGTGGACGGCTGGTGGTGGGAGGCCTCGGCGGTGTGGTCCCAGGACCTGACCTACCCCGACCTCGACGGCTACGTGTGGTTCCTGTCCGAGTTCACCAGCGCGCCGCACCTGATGATCGAGACCGAGGACCTCCGCCAGTACGGGATGTTCATCGTCCCGATGACGATCGAGGAGTTCGTCCCCGACGGCCAGGTGGTGATGCGCGAGCTGTGGGAGCAGCCCGGCACGGGCCACGTGCCCGACGCCCTCGACGCGATCCTGCAGGCCGGGCACGACTCCAGCTGGGCCGACGCGTTCGCCGAGTTCGCAGGCCGCGCGGCGGTGATGGACGACTACGAGGACGGCGCGATGTTCCCGCAGCCGGTGCGCGCCGCCACCGCCGGGGCGCTGCCCGACGAGGGCACCATCGAGAGCAACCTGCCCCAGCACTACGGCCTCAACTTCGTCGAGATCCCGATCCCCGACGACGCGGCGCCCCCCGACACCAAGCTGCGCTTCACCTTCGACGGCGGCGGCGACGACCAGTGGCTGCTCGGCTCGGTCAAGCACCGTATCGAGGACGGCGTGCACAGGGTGTGGCGCACCGGCGTCGACGACGGCGGCGGGGCCACGATCGAGGTCATCGACTGCGGCACGCTGTACGACCAGGTGGTCGTCGGCGTGGCCTACACCGGCAGCGGCACCGCGCCGGCCTACTCCTGGTCGGCGGAGATGGTGGAGCAGACCGAACCCCAGGGCGACGACGACGACGCGGGGACCGCCGGCGGCGGAGATCGCACCGGCTGCCTGGCCAGCCCCTCGCCGTACGCGTTCACCGCCGAGACCGGCGAGGCGGCCAACGCCTGCGCGGTCGTCGGGGGTCCCGCCGGCGCGGGCTGGCTGGTGGCCCTCGGCGCGCTGGGCGCCTGGCTGATCCGGCGGCGCTCAGAGGTCGGCGCAGCAGCGGAACCCCAGCGCCGACGGTGACCACCCGGGGACGTAGTCGCAGCGGTGCCAGTCGTCGGAGTGGGCGCAGTTGAACGCGCCCCCGCGGACGGTGGTGTCGTCGCCGCCGGCGGTGCGCTCCCACAGGTTGCCGCTGAGGTCGTAGATCCCCCAGCCGTTGACGCAGCCGGCGAGCTCGCCCGTGGTGGTGAGGTGGAAGTCGGCACCGCAGTCGTAGTAGCAGCCGGCGTAGAACGTGCCGTTGGGGCACGTGCAGAACGTGTCGATCCCGTTGCAGATCTGCGGGTCGTAGGTGTTGCCGTAGGGGTAGTCGGTGCCCGCCGGGCCGATGCACGCGGTGAACCACTCGTCGGGGGTGCACAACCGCTTGCCGGCGTTGTTGCAGGCGGTCTCGGCCTCGGCGTTGGTGCCGATCGGCCACGGCTTCACCCCGGGCTGCGAGGCCGCCATGCTGGTGTCGCTGCCGTACGACTCGGCGGTGGCGTCGGGGCGCGACGCCTCCCAGATATCCATGCAGAACTGGTTGTCGACGAGCGCCATCCCGGTGGGGCAGGACAGGGCGGTGTCGTCGTCGCCGGGCGTGCTGTCGTCGTCGCCGCTGTCGTCGTCTCCGGCGGCGCTGTCGTCGTCGCCGCCGTCGTCGTCGCCGGGCGTGCTGTCGTCGTCGCCGCTGTCGTCGTCCATCAGGTCGTCGTCGACGCAGCCGGTGTCGTCGTCGTCGTCCTGCTGCACGTCGTCGTCCTGCGCCGCGTCGTCGTCGCCGTCGTCGTCGTCGCCGTCGCAGGGGCCCGGGCCCGCGGCGATCAGCGCCAGCAGGAGCAACCAGGGCAGCGCCGGCCACCGCGGGTGGCGGCGTGGTTCGGTGCGCATCGTCGTCTCCCTTCCGTCCGGTCACGGAGACCCGGCCCCCGTCAGGCGGACGTACTCCTCCTCCAAGATGTCGATCAGCTGCGTGGCCTCCAGCTCGGCCTGGTAGCGCCGGCCCGAGAGGAAGAACGTCGGGGTGGCGTCCACGCCGTTGGCCATGCCCTCGCGCTTGCTGTCGACCAGCCAGTCGCGGGTGGCGGGATCGGCGATCGCCTGCTGGTAGGCCGCCTCGTCGAGCCCGGCGTCCCGCGCCCAGCCGGGCAGCGCGTCGACCGAGAACCGGTCGAAGCGGGCGTAGGCCAGGTCGAGGAACGCCCAGAACCGCCCCTGCTGGTGGGCCGCCGCCGCCGCGAGCCCCGACTCGGTGGACCCGTCGTGGCCCTTGATCGGGAACAGCTTGAAGTACAGCCGGACCTTGCCCTTCAGCCGGCCTCCCTCGATCGCCTGCTTCAGCTCCGGCGTGATCTTCGAGCAGAACGGGCAGCGCACGCAGGCGTACTCGACGAGCACCACCGGCGCGTCCGGCTCGCCCACCACCGGCATGCCGTCGAGGTCGATCGAGGCGGCAGATCCGCCGGGCATCATCGTCCGGGCCCGCAGCCGCAGCGCCTGCTCGATGTCGGCGTCGCCCTGGCCGCGGCCGACCCGGCGGCAGATCTCGCCGGCCAGCCGCTGGGCGAGATCGCACGGCTTCGCCACCGCGAGGCACGCCGCGACGGTGTCGTCGCAGGCGTCGTAGAGGAACTGCTGCTCCATGATCGCGGCGGCCCGGGCGCGCTCGTCGTCGTCGAGGTGCTGGCAGCACGGCACGTCGGCGATCGTCGCCGCCCCCGAGGGGGACGCGAGGCCCCACACCAGGGCCAGGGTCGTCAGGGGGAGCAAGCGCCTAGCGATCATCACGGGATCTCCTCTGAAGCAGGCGGTCGACGCCGAGGGGCCGGCGGTCGAAGACCAGGACGTACAGCGCCAGCGCGAGCCAGATCCCGTCGCGGACCAGGGTCCGCCACGAGATCGGGTCGTCGCCGCCCTCGTTGGCGAAGCACCCGCAGCCCATGTCCAGCCCCTGGGCCAGGGCGATGCTCAGCGCCACGAGGAACATCACCATCATCCCGCTGACCAGCAGCGCCGCGGCGCGGGTACGGAACCCGGCGAGCAGCATCAGCCCGGCGAGCAGCTCGACCCACGGCAGCACCAGCGCCTGCAGGTTGATCAGCGACAGCGGCAGGATCTGGTAGGTCGCCACGTCGAGAGCGAACGTCCCGGGATCGAGGATCTTGAACCAGCACGCGATCAGGAACACCGCGGCGAGGTACAGCCGCGCGGGCAGCGCCAGCCACGCGTGCCCCCGCCAGCGCAGCACCCCGGCGCTCATGGCCGCACCTCCCGCACCGCGTCGACCCCGCCGGGGACGAAGTGCACGTTGCGCATCCCGCGGCCGGACAGCTCGCGGGCCAGCTCCTCGCCGGTGTCCGGGGTGCGGCCGTCGCCGTAGACCACCACCCGCCGGCTGCGGGTCGAGACCAGCGCCTCGATCGTCTCGTCGGCCACCGGGTCGAGGAAGTCGAACGGCACGCTGCGCGCGCCCTCGGCGTGCCACTGCTCGTACTCCGCCGCGCTCCGGGCGTCGATCACCAGCTCGCGCCCGTCGGCCCAGTCGATCTGCCCGGCGGTCAGCGGGAAGACCTCGCCGCTGGGCTCGGGGCAGGGCACGAAGATCGCGTACGGCTCCGAGGCGACCAGCGGGATCCCGTCCTTGCGCACGGCGTTGACGCCCAGCGCCAGCACCGCCGAGATCACCACCACCAGCGCGGCGTCGCGCAGCGTCGCCAGCGGGCTCATCGCGCTCCCTCCCGCTCCATCTCGCTCAGTCGACGCACGACGATCCCCTCCGCGCGCTGTCCTCCTGGCGCAGCAGGTCCTGGACCCGGTCGAGCCCGTCGCCGCGCCCCTCGTCGAGGCCGTAGGGCAGCGGCAGGTGGCCGGCGCCGGGATCGGCGTGGCGCGGCGCCGCCGGGTCCCCGGCGACGTCGAGCCGGACCTCGAGCAGCACGCGGTGATCGAGGTACGCGTAGCGCTCCACGGTGCTGTGGCGGCCCGAGAACGTGTAGCTCACGCCGACCCGCAGCGGCCCCAGCGGGGGCAGCCACGGACCGGCCTGGAGCTTGCCGAGCAGGTCGTTGCGCGCCTCGTCGGTGCCGTAGTACGCGGCCGAGCGGGGGTAGTGGTCCCAGACCACCATCCCCTTGAGCTTGATCATCGCGCCGCGGGGCAGCGGGACGACGAACCGCACCAGGCCGGTGGCGCCGGCGTCCTCGTAGGCCTCGTGGCGCGCGTGCTGGTAGCGGCCGGTGGCGATCCCGGTGAGGTGGAAGCCGTGGGGCAGCGCGACGACCAGCGCCGCGCCGCCGTCGACCTCGGTGCGGGTCCGGGGCAGCTCGCGGTACACCCGGCGCCCGACGCCCCCGAACAGCTGCACGGCCGGCACCGGCGCGAACTCCAGCTCGGCGCGGTGGGCCTCGCTGAACCACCGGGGGCCCGGGTCGCGGTAGACGTCCCCGCCGTGGACCGCCATCAGCTCGGCGGCGTACGCCACCCGCAGCCGAGGGCCGTCGGCCCCGATCTCGACCCCGGCGCGGCCGCCGAGATCGAGGTACGAGAAGTCCAGCGTCGCCGGCGCGAACGGCAGCGTCCCCTTGACCCGCAGCTCCCCCAGCGGCCGCACCCAGCGCGAGGCCCAGGGCTCCAGCCGGACCACCACGTCGGCGCCCAGCAGCGGCGACCCGGTGCCGGCGTCTCCCGCGGCCCCGGCGCCGGGGTCGGTGGGCGCGCTCTGCACCGCGTTGGAGGTGTAGCCGGCGGTGAGGTGGGCGCGCACGCTCAGCGGCCGGCCGTCGTCGCCGCGGACCCGCTGGCGCAGGTGGCGCAGCAGGGCGTCGTCCTCGGGGTACAGCGCGGCCTGCCCCTGCAGCACGCCGCGCAGCGCGTCGTCCGCGGCGTCCCGATCGCCCCGCAGATCGGCCGCCGCGGCGGCGATCAGGGCCAGCCGCGCGGCGTCGGCGCCCGAGGCCGCCGGGCCGGCGTCGAGCAGCGCCTGGGCCCGTTCGAGGTCCCCCTCGCCCAGCATCAGCCACGCCGTCCAGGCGCGCGTCTCGGCGTCGCCCGGGACCCGCTCGAGGTGCGCCAGCAGGCGCTTGAGTGCCCACGGCACGTTCCCCAGCCCGAGGTACGCCAGCGCAAGCGTGCGCACCAGCCGTCCGTCCTCGGGGTGCGCCTCCGCCGCGGGCTTGAGCAGCTCCAGCGCCGGCCGGTACGCGCCGGCGTCGAGCAGACACCGCCCGGCCTGCAGCGCGCAGGTGGGGTCCTCGCCGCACGGGCCTCCGCAGGCCTCGACGGCGCCGGGGTCGGGCTCCGCGGCGCGAGCCCCGGCGATCGTGGCCAGCGCGACGACGGCCACCGCGGCGCCGAGGGTGCGACGCCCGCTCACGGCGCGACCGGCTCCCCGTCCGCGCAGCAGCGGAACCCCTTGGCGCTGGGGTCCCAGGTGGCGTCGTAGTTGCAGCCGTGGAGCGTCTCGGAGTCCTTGCAGTTGTAGGCCCCGCCCCGGTAGTGGTCCAGGCCGTCGGCGGCGTCCACCAGCTCCCAGACGTTGCCGTTGATGTCGTAGATCCCGAACTCGTTGGTGCACCCGGGGAACGAACCGGTGGGCACCGCGTGGAACGAGGCGCCGCAGTCGTCGTAGCAGTGCGGGTAGGGGTCGCACTCGCAGTAGGTGTCGATCCCGTTGCAGGTCAGCGGGTCGTAGTCGTTGCCGTAGCAGTAGTCGAGGTCGTCGGGCCCGCGGCACACCGCCCGCCACTCCTGGGTCGTGCACAGCCGCTTGCCGGCCGCCTCGCAGGCCGCGGCGGCGACGGAGCGGTTCATCACCGCGGCGTCGCTGCTGTACCACGGCATCACCCCCGGGCGGCTGGTGGCGCGGCTGTCGTCGCTGCCGGGGCTGGTGTCGGTGGCGTCGGGCCGCGAGGCCTCGTAGGTGTCGATGCAGAACACGCCGCAGACCGACACCGCGCCCTCGGGGCAGCTCAGCTCGTCCCCGGCGCAGTGGAACACGCACAGGTGGTCGTCGCAGGTGAAGCCCAGGCCGCAGTCGGCGTCGGTGTGGCACTGGTACCCGCAGCCGCCGCTGGCCACGTCGCACACCTGGGCGCCCGGGCAGTCGGCGTCGGTGAAGCACACCTCGTGGACGACGCACCCCGGCACGCCCGCCGCCGCCAGCGCGACGGCGAGCGGCCATGGGGCGACCCTCCCGATCCAGCTTCGCTCGTACGGTGTCGAGGCCATGGTTCCCCGTACAGGCTAGCAGGAGCCGTGCCAGCCCGGAATGCCGTCGTGCGAGCGCGCCCCGCAGCGGGTGTTGCGCGGGGCGCCGGCCGCCGGGGGGGAACGCCGCTCGGTGCGGCACCGCTACCCTAGGCTCCGTGATGGTAGCAATTTGCTACTTCCTCGCGCCGGGACGGCGCCCGGCACGGGCGCCTCGCCACGTGGACGGGGCGTTCCCGGTCTGGCACGGCGCTTGCTCACCCTCCAGGACAGGAGAAAGGAGGTCTCACCATGCCTGGTGGAGACAGGACAGGGCCGGAAGGCCAGGGACCCCGCACGGGGTGGGGGCTGGGCGACTGCCCGGCTCCGGATGACGACGGGACCACGGCGCAGGGCGCCGGTCCCGGCTTCCGCGGCGGCTTCGGCCGCGGTCGCGGCGGCGGCTTCGGTCGCGGCCGGGGCCTCGGTCGCGGTCGCGGAGGTGGATGGCGCGGTGGCCGCGGTGGCGGCTGGCGCGGTGGCCGCGGGGGCAACCGCTAGCAGCGGGACCCCGAGCCACGGCTCCCGACGCGTCGACGCGGTGTCCCTCGGGCACGGCAGGCGCGGCGCGGGTGGCGAGCGCCACGATCCGCTGGTGGTCCGCAGGGAGCCCCGCCAGCGAATGCGCGACGACGATCGGCCGCCCGGCCTCCGGGCCCCGACCAGCGGCCGTGGACCCTCTCCAGGAAGGACTCCGGCGATGCAGTTCACCTTCGGCCCCGTGCCCTCCCGCCGGCTGGGCCGGTCGCTGGGGGTCGACCCGCTGCCGGGCAAGACCTGCAACCACTCGTGCGTCTACTGCCAGCTGGGGCGCACGCGGCGGATGGTCACCCACCGCCAGCGGTTCTTCCCCGTCGACCGGATCGTGGAAGAGGTCGACCGGGCGCTGCAGCAGCTCGAGCCCGACGCGCTGGACACGATCACGATCGTCGGGACCGGGGAGCCGACGCTGTACGACGGCCTCGGCGCCCTGATCCGCGCGCTGAAGGCGCGCTGCGACCGGCCCGTCGCCGTGCTGACCAACGGCTCGCTGCTGCACCGCGCCGAGGTCCGCGACGAGCTCGCCGCCGCGGACCTCGTGCTGCCCTCGCTGGACGCCGGCGACGGGCGCACCTTCCGGGCGATCGATCGCCCCGCTCGGGGAGCGGACTACGAGGCGATGTTCGAGGGGCTGGTGCGCTTCCGCGAGGGGTTCGCGGGGCGCCTGTGGCTGGAGTGCATGCTGGTCCGCGGCGGCAACGACGACGAGGCCTCGCTGGCCCGCCTGGCCGGGCGGATCGGCGCGCTGCGGCCCGACGGGGTGCAGCTCAACCGGCCCGTCCGCCCCCCGGCCGAGCCGTGGGTCCGGGGCCCCGACCCCGGGACGCTGCGGCGGATGCGCGCGCTGCTGGCGCCCACGCCCGTGCTCGAGCCGGTCGCCGTCGCCGGGATCGGCCGGGTCCTGGGGGACGACCTCGCGGACGCGGTGGTCTCGATCGTCGCGCGACACCCGATGCGCCGTGACGAGCTCGCCACCGTGCTGCACCGCGACGACGACGAGATCGGCGCGACCCTTGCCGCGCTGGAGCAGGCGGGCCGCGTCCAGCGAGTCGAGCGGCTCGGAGATCGGTACTGGTGCTCGAACGATGCGTGGTTCCCCCCGCAGGGGGACCGCGAGGAGGAACCATGAGCGAGACACAGATCCCGACCGGGGGCGCCGTCGACCCCGACATGCAGCAGGTGCGAGACCGGCTCAGCACCGTGAGGCACAAGATCATCGTCCTGTCGGGCAAGGGCGGCGTGGGCAAGAGCACGGTGGCGGTCAACCTGGCCGTCGGGCTCCAGCTCCAGGGGCTCCACGTCGGCCTGCTCGACGTGGACATCCACGGCCCGACGGTACCGACGATGCTGGACCTCCAGACCGGCACGGTCGAGCCGCGCGGCGACAGCCTGATCCCGGTCCAGATCGGCCACCTCAAGGTGATGTCGATCGGCCTGTTGCTGCCCCACCAGGACGACGCGGTGATCTGGCGCGGGCCACGCAAGTTCTCGGCGATCAAGCAGTTCCTGCGCGACGTGGAGTGGGGCGTGCTGGACTACCTGGTCGTCGACGCGCCGCCGGGGACCGGGGACGAGCCGATGGCGGTCTGCCAGCTGATCGAGGACGCCGACGGCGCGGTGATCGTCACGACGCCCCAGGAGGTGGCGCTGGCGGCGGTGCGCAGGTCGATCTCGTTCTGCCACAAGGTCTCGCTGCCGGTGATCGGCGTGGTGGAGAACATGGGCGGCTTCGTCTGCCCCAGGTGCGGCGAGCTCACCGATATCTTCCCGTCCAAGGGCGGCGAGGGGATGGCCCGCGAGATGGGGGTCCCGTTCCTCGGCAAGATCCCGCTGGACCCGCGGGTCGGGCTGGGCGGGGACCAGGGCCGGCCGGTGGTGGCCAGCGAGGAGGGCGGCCCGGCGGCCGACGCGATCGACGCGATCGTGCAGGGCATCGTGTCCCGCACCGAGCCCACGACCGGGACGTGAGGGGGCGCGGCCGGAGCCGGCCGATCAGCTCCGGCGGTAGACCTTGCGCCAGGGCTCCCGGGACACGACGATCGCGTCGTCGATCGCCTCGAGCACGGCGTGGGTCGCCAGTGCAGCGCAGTGCAGGTGATCGCGGGGCAATCCCCCCAGCGCCTGGTCGATCAGCTCGGGCCGCACCGCGCGCCGCGCCTCGGCCAGCGTCTTGTCCTCGATCGCCCGCGCGGCGACGATCGCGCAGGCCGCGGTGTACATGCAGCCGGTGCAGCGGTGGTGCGCCCAGGTCACCCGCCCGCGGTCGACCTTGACGAAGATCTCGATGGTGTCGCCGCAGGAGCCGGTGACCTTGCCGTGGCCGTCGGCCTCGTCCTCGGGAAGCGTCGTGCGGACCATTCCTTGCTCCATGCTGCCTCCGTGCCGTCTCGCGCCGCGGGACGGCGCAGCATCGCTATATACACATTGCCCGCCCGCTGCGCAGCAGGAAGTCGTAGCCCACGGATTCCATTGCAATCGAGGTTGGCACGCGCATCGCACCGTGGCGCGGCTCGGTGCTAGGATGGGCGCGATCGAGGGTGTCGATGGCGAAGCGAATCCTGATCGTGGACGACGAGCGCGACATGCAGGTCTACCTGCGGACCTTGCTGCGCAAGGCGGGCTACGAGACCGCGACGGCGTCCGACGGCGACCAGGCGCTGGCCCTCGCCGGGGAGCTGCGCCCCGACCTGATCACGCTCGATCTGGTGATGCCGCGGCGCTCGGGGGGCACGACCTACGAGGCCCTGCGGGCGATGCCCGAGACCCGCGACATCCCGGTGGTGATCCTGACCGGGATCGCGGCCCAGGCCGAGATGTTCGATGGCGCCGATCCGGAGATCCCCAAGCCCGACGCGGTGCTGGACAAGCCCATCGACCGCGAGGCGTTCCTGCGCACCGTGGCGGAGCTCGTCGGTGGCGGAGCCTGAGCGCAGCCCCTCGCCCCTGGACGCGTTCCGAACCCCACCGCCGGAGCGGCGTCCCCCGCTCCCGTGGGGCGCGCTCGCCGCGCTGGCGGTCCTGCCGCTGCTGGCCGGGCTGGGCGCGATGTGGCTCCCGCCGTGGCTCCTCGGGATCGCGGTGGCCGGCTACCTCGCGGTGCTGCTCGCGGCCTCGTGGTGGCGCGACGAGCCCCCGCGCGAGCCCACCCCCGCGTGGCGCGACATCATGCCGTGCTACCTCTCGGTCCAGGACCGGGAGCTGCGGATCGTCAGCATCAACGAGCGCTTCCGCGAGGCGTTCGGGGACCGCGTCGGCGAGCACTGCTACGAGGTCTACAAGGACCGCACGTCCCCCTGCCCGGGCTGCCCGGTGCTGCTGACCTTCGAGGACGGCAAGATCCACAGCGGCGAGGAGACGGTCACGACCCAGGACGGCCGTGTCGCGGACGTGGTGCTGACGTCGGCGCCGGTGCACAACCGCCGCGGGGAGATCGTCGCGGCGATGGAGATGTCCACCGACATCACCGAGCTGAAGGCCCTGCGGCGCGAGCTGGCCCGCAGCCGCCGGAACTTCCAGCAGCTGTTCGACATCGTGCCCTGCTACATCACGATCCAGGATCGCGAGTACCGCATCGTGGAGTCCAACGAGCTGTTCCGCCGCGACTTCGGCCAGCAGCGCGGGGCCCACTGCTACCGGGCCTACAAGGACGGCGAGGGCCGGTGCCTGAACTGCCCGGTGGAGCTGTCGTTCGAGGACGGCGAGGTCCACAGCGGCGAGGAGGTCGTGGTCACCCGCGACGGCCGCCGCGCCGACGTGATCGTGCACTCGATGCCGGTCCGCGACGAGGCCGGCGAGATCACCGGCGTGATGGAGGTCTCGACCAACATCACCGAGGTCAAGCAGCTGCAGCAACAGCTGGCGATGATGGGGCTCGCGGTGGCCGGGATGGCCCACCGGGCCAAGAACATCCTGATGGGCCTCGAGGGCGGGATCTTCGTGGTCAACGAGGGCTTCGAGACCGACGACCAGGCGCTGGTCGACGAGGGCTGGGAGATGGTCGAGCGCAACGTCGAGCGCGTCTCCCGGGTGGTCAAGGACCTGCTGTTCTGCTCCAAGGAGCGGGTCGCCCGGCTGCAGGACGGCGTGGCGCCCGCCGCCATCGTCCGCGACGTGTACGAGCTGTTCCGCGACCGGGCCGAGAACGACGGGATCCAGCTGCAGATCTCCCTCGAGGACGAGGACCACACCGGCCGCTACGACCCCGAGGGGCTGCACAGCATGGTGGCCAACCTGACCGCCAACGCGCTGGACGCCTGCCGCTTCGACCTCGACGAGTCCGGCAAGCAGCACGCCATCGAGCTGTCGTGCTGGCGCGACGCGGCCGGAGACGCGGTGATCGCCGTGACCGACAACGGCGCCGGGATCCCCGAGGACGCCAAGCGCAAGATCTTCCAGGGGTTCTTCTCGACCAAGGGCTCGGCGGGTACCGGGCTGGGGCTGATGGTCGTGCAGCGCATCGTCGAGTCCCACGGCGGCTCGATCCACCTGGACTCGACGGAAGGGGAGGGCACCACGTTCACCGTCACGCTGCCCGCGGAGCCCCCCGAGGTGCTGGACTACGAGCTGTCGATCGGCTCCAGCAGCCGCGATGGGGAGATGGAGGACGAGGACGAGGAGGTCGCCGAGGACGAGGGGTCCTAGTCCTCTTCGCCGAGCACCCGCCGCACCGTCGCAATGAACTCGTCGGGGTCGATCGGCTTGTCGAACACGGCCTCGGGCCGCCGCACCGCGAGGTGCCGCCCGGGCAGCCCGCTGACCACGATCACCGGCGTGTCCTTGATCTCCTTGTCCCGGGCCAGCTTGCGGTAGAAGTCGGTCCCGGACTGGTTGGGCATCATCAGGTCGAGCGTGACCAGGTCGGGGCGCACCGTGCGGGCCAGCTGGAGCCCCTCGTGGCCGTCCCCCGCCGTCTCGGTGCGGTAGCCGTGCTTCTTGAGCACCGCGGACAGGAACTTCCGGACGTCGGCCTCGTCGTCGATGATCAGGATCGTCTTGCTCATGGTGCCTCCCCCCCGGTGTCGCGCGCGGCGCGCCCCGGGAGATCGATACGGAACGTGCTCCCCAGACCTTCCTGCGAGGAGAACGACATCTCGCCGCCGTGTTGCTCCACGGCCTTCTTGGACAGCAGCAGGCCCAGCCCGGTCCCGCGGATGCCCTTGGTGGTGAACGACGAGGCCAGCACCCGGGCCTGGTTCTCCGGCGAGATCCCCATCCCGTTGTCCTCGACCGCCAGCGTACACCCACCGCCCGCCCGCGAGCGGGCCGAAATCGTGACGCGGTGCTCCTTGTCCTCGGCCGGGTCCCACTGGCACGCGTCGAGGGCGTTGGTCACCAGGTTGGCCAGGCTGGCGTGGATCGCACCGCGGTCGATCTCGACCGGCGCCAGCCCGTCGTCGACCTCGACCACCAGCTCGATGTACGCCATCTCCGCCTTGCTGCGGTACAGCTCGGCCACGTCGTGGGCCAGCTCGCCGGGATCGGCCACCTCGCGCGGGGCCTCGTCCTCCCGCGTGTAGCGCAGCAGGTTGTGGACCAGCGTGCCGATCTGCTCGATGTACTTCTCGACCATCCCCCAGCCGGCCACGACCCGCTGGTGGTTGTCGCGCTCGAGGCCGCTGCGGACCATGTACGTCCCGCCCTCGAGCCCCGCCAGGATGTTCTTGATCGTGTGGGCCATGCCGGCCATCGTCAGCCCGACGCGGGCCAGCTTCTCCGCCTGATCGAGGGCGTGCTCGAGATCCAGCAGGCGCGTGGTGTCGGTCGCCATCTGGAGCACCAGCGCCACGGTGCCGTCGGGCCCGGGGATCGGGATCGTGCGGGTGCGGTAGGTCAGCTCGCGATCGTCGACGGTCTGCCCGCGCTCCTCCGAGACGTGCTCCGCTCCGTCGGAGAACGTCCGCGCCACCGCGCACTCGTCGCACGGCGCGTCGCGGTGCTTGAGCACCACGTGGCACGGCTCGCCCTCGCGCGCGCCGAACCGCTCGCGGAACGCCGCGTTGGTCCGCACCAGCGTCAGCGACGGGTCGATCACCGCGGCGAAGCCGGGGGCCCGTTCGAAGCTCAGAGAGCCCACGTCCGCCGGGATCGGCGGCGGCTCCTGCGGCGGCGGGGAGGTCGTCGTCATCGCGTTCAGCGGCCGTCCTCGCGCTCCGTGAGGTACAGGTAGAACGGGATGAAGCACAGCATCAGCCCGAACGCCAGCAGGTAGCCGACGGCCTTGGTCTGCGTCAGGAAGTCGAAGAAGGTGTAGAACATCGCGTCCTCCGCGGACCTCAGTGTTGACCCCGGTAGTCCGGGTGCTCGTAGAGGATCGGCGTCCGGTTGGCGATCCAGCGGAACGCCACCAGGCCCAGCGTCACGAAGAACACCGAGACCCAGATCTCCCAGACGCTGGGGAAGTACCAGCGGTCCACCGGCAGCTCCCAGTTGAAGGCGAAGCACGACACGTTGAGCCGGTTGAGCACGATCCCGATCACCGCGATCACGCCGGCGGCGCGGGCCAGGCCGACGCGCTTCTCGCGGTAGGCCACGGTGTACATCAGGCCCGGCAGCACCACGAAGCCCAGCAGCTCGAAGCCGAACCACGCGCCCCAGCCGGTGAACAGCAGGCTCCACTCGTGGTCCAGCGCCACGCCCATGACCTTGATCGAGAAGTAGATCGCGCACACGATCGCGCCGGCCTTGGCCAGCCCGAGGGTCAGCCTGTCCAGCCGCTCGTGGGTGATCTCGACGGTGTCGCGGAACGCGCGGTGCGACAGCATGCTCTCGACGATCACCATCGAGATGCCGGCGAGCACCGCCGAGACGAAGAAGTGGACCGGCGTGTACACCGTGTACCACAGCGGGTGCAGCCGGGTCGCCGAGACCATGAACAGGCCGCCCAGCGACGACTGGTGCAGCGTCGACAGCAGCAGCCCGAAGATCGTCAGCGCGATGGTCAGCGAGACCACCAGCTTGCGCCAGCGCTTCCACCCCAGCCACTCGAAGAACGCCGGCGTGCTCTCGACGAACAGGGTGGTCAGGTACAGCGCCACGCACAGCGCTACCTCGAACATCGCCGAGGTCGGCCCGGCCTGGATCGAGAACGCGTACGGCAGCCGGTACGGGCGTCCCAGGTCGGCCAGCAGGCCCAGCACGACCAGGAAGTAGCCGAGGAACCCGGTCAGCAGGGCCGGCCGGACCAGCGGCTTGTACTCCTTCATCCCGAACAGGTACACGGCGCTGGAGATCGTGAAGCCTCCGGCGGCGAGGGCCACGCCGGACATCACGTCGAAGCCGATCCACAGCCCCCAGGGGCTGTCGTGGGTCAGGTTGGTCACCGACTCCAGACCCAGCGCGAAGCGGATCACGAGGATCACCATCCCGCCGGTCAGGATCACACCGGCGATGACGTTGAACGGCGTCACGTAGGGGGGCTGCGGCAGCGACTGGCGCAGGATCGCGGCGGCGGTGGGGCGGCTCATCCCTCGTCCCCTTCCTTGGCGGCCTCGCGCCTGGCCTCGGCGTCGGCGAGGGCCTTCTTGACCGCGGCGGCGACGGCCCGCTCCTGGCCCTTCTTGGCCGACAGCGCCGCCGCCTCCAGCTTCTTCTTGGTCTCCTCGTCGGCCTCCAGCAGGGCCTCGACGACCTTGGCCTCCGCCTCCTGCTGGCCGATCTTCTCGCGGCGCTTGGTGAAGGCGTAGAAGCCCGCCATCAGCCCGGGATAGATCGTGACCACCAGCGGCACCACGGACAGGAACCGCGAGCCGATGTCGGGCAGCGAGGCGTGGGTCACGCCCTCGGGCAGGCCCAGGTCGTGGAACGACGTGCCGGCCAGCGTCAGCCAGCTGGTGCCGCCGAACTCGTGCTCGCCGAAGATGTGGTCGTGGTAGCGCTCGGGGTACTTGCGGATCCGCTCGCGGGCCAGCCGGATCAGGTCCTCGCGCTTGCCGAACGTGATCGCCCCGTTGGGGCACGCCTCGGCGCAGGCGGGGACGCCGCCCTCGACGATGAGGTCGTAGCACATCGTGCAGCGCACCACCTCGGGGGTCAGCGGCTCGTCGTACTCGTAGGCCAGCGCGTAGTACGGGCAGGCCATCACGCAGTAGCGGCAGCCGATGCAGACCGACTTGTCGTACAGCACCGGCCCCTCGGGGGTCTTGGTGAAGGCGCCCACCAGGCAGACCGAGGCGCAGCACGGCTCGTTGCAGTGCATGCACTGGTGCTTGCGGAACACCGCCTCGCCGTCGCCGTGCTCCGGCTCGTAGCGGTTGACCACCGTGTAGGCCTGGTCGGTGGTGCGGCGCTCCTCGGCGAACACCGGGTCGTCGGCGGTGGGGCGGGCCGGCGCGGGCAGGTCGTTGACCTCGTTGCAGGCCACCTCGCACGAGCGGCAGCCGACGCACAGCGTGGTGTCGTGCAGCAGGCCGTAGCGTCCGGGGAAGCCGGGGAACGCCGTGGCCCCCCCGCCGGCCCTGGCGGTCCCGGCGGCGGCGAGCACGCCCAGGCCCCCCAGGCCCTTGACCAGATCTCGGCGTGAGATGCTCATTCCGCGTCCTCCTTGCCGGCCTCGGCGTGGCAGTCGGTGCAGCCCTGCTCGTCGATCGCCATCGCCTCGTGGCAGTCCATGCACTGCCGGTGGTAGGCGTGCTTCAGCGAGGGGCGGTCCTGGTCCATGCGGTCCGTCGGGCCGTGGCACGAGGCGCACGGCGGGGGCCGCTCGCCGGCCGGGGTGTGGTGGTGACAGCCGGTGCAGGTCAGCTCGCTGCTGCCGTGGAAGTGGGTCGCGAGCTCGCTGGCCCGGATGTCGCGGTCGAGGGCCTCGACGATCGCCCGGTGGGGCAGCGTCGAGGCCTCGTACTCGTCGGCCAGGCGGTCGATCACGACCTCCTCCGGGAACGCCTCCGACGACGGGGGGAGGGGAGGCCAGGCGGCCGGGGCCGGATGTGCGGCGGCGTCCTGCACGGCGCCCTCCGCGGACCCGTCACTCCCCTCGGCCGCCCGCGCCAGCATCTCGGCGGGCGGTGCGGCGGCCGGCGGCGGATCGACGTGGCACAGCGCACAGGATCGCTCCGAGGGCGGCGTCGGCGTCGCCACGTGGCACCCCGCGCAGCTGGTGCGCTCGGTCTCCTCGTCGTGGCACCCGACGCAGCTGCGCGCCGAGCTCGCCTGGTGGTAGGCCTGTTCCAGCGACACGCCGCCCCCGTCGGGCAGCCCGGTCCTGGTGTGACAGTCGTCACAGGCCTCGAGGTTGGCGTGGTGGCAGTCCGAGCAGCGATCGGTGCGCGCCTCGTGGGCGGCGTGATCGAACGGCACCCCGGGGGCCTCGCTCCCGTCGGCGTGGATCGTGACGTGATCCTCCTGGCCGCGCTCGATCCGCGGCGGGGGGTCCATCGGCGGCAGCTCGGCCAGCGCGGCCTCGTCGTGGCACCCGGAGCAGGTCGTGGGGCCGGTGCTGCCCTCTCCCTGGCGCTGCAGGTGGCAACCGATGCAGGCGTCGTGGGCCGCGCTCCGCAGCGGCGGCTCGCCGTGATCCCCGGGCTGCTCGCCGTGGCACACGAAGCAGGCGGCCTCCTCGTGCTCGCGGTAGACCCGCTCGCCGGTGGCCTCGTCCCGCACGTGGTGGCACTCCTCGCAGCGGTCCTCGAGGGCCACCGAGTGGCGCCCGTGGAGCGAGCGGTCGAAGCGCGGTGCCACGCGCGCAGACGCCGCCCGGGGTTGTTTCACGTGACAGGCGGCGCAGACCGTCGTCTCGGGGCCGGTGTCGTCCCCGGCGGCGCGCCTCTCGTCGTGGCACTCCGCGCAGCCGTCGTGGTAGGCGGCCATCCAGTCGCCCCGCGTGGCCGCCTGCGCGGCATCGACGAAGCGGTAGTCCAGCGCCCCGTCGTCGCCCTCGGCGTGGCAGCGCTCGCAGCCCTCCTGCTCCAGCGCCTCGCTGTGCAGGCCGTGGTCGAACTCCACCGCGGGCCGGCGGGCGGTCCCGATCGTCTCCGGGAGCTCGATGGCGATCACCGCCGGCGCCGTGGTGCGGTCCGGGGGCGGCTCGACGTCGGGGATCTCCCGGCACCCGGAGGCGAGCAGCAGCGCGGCGCCGAGCGCGACCGCGAGCCAACCTGCAATGCGTCCCGTCATCCCGTCCTCCTCTCAGGCATCCGGCCGCTCGATGACCTCGACGAGGATCTCGCTGAGGAACTTGACGTGGAGCCCGAGGTCGTAGTGCCCGATCAGGTCCTCGATCCCGCTGTGGCAGTTGTGACAGGGGGTGATCACCGTCGGGGCCCCGGTGGCGGCGAGTTGGTCCGCCTTGATCCGGTTGCTCTTCATCCGGGAGTTCTTCCACTGCGGGCCGCAGTTGATCGTCCCGCCGCCGGCCATGCAGCAGTAGTTGTGCTCGAAGCGCGGATCCACGTCGACGAAGTCCTCGCAGATCGCCTCGATGATCCAGCGGAGCTTCTCGTGCAGCCCGCGGCCGCGGACGATGTTGCACGGGTCCTGGACGGTGACCGTGCCCTCGTACTTGTGGTCGATCTTGAGCCGCCCGCTCTGGAGCAGCTCGTAGTAGAACTCGACGGCGTGGACCATCGGGATCGGCGGCTCGCTCCACCCGAGCCAGCGGGGGCCGTCGTAGACCGCGCCGCGGAAGGCGTGGCCGCACTCGCCCATCACGACCCGCTTGCACTTCAGCGACAGCGCCCGCTCCCAGTGGGCCCGCTCGACGCGCCCCATGGTCTCGAAGTCGCCGGAGTACATCGCCATGTTGCTGTTGTCCCAGCCGTCGAGGCTGGGCATCGTCCAGTCCACGCCGGCGGCCTTCATCAGCACGGCCATGTTGCACAGCAGCTGGGCGAGGATCTTCGGCTCGGGGGCGATCACCGAGTACATGATCTCGGCACCCTCGCGGTCCAGCGGGATGCGCGTCCCGCCGATCTCCAGCCGCGCGTCCTCCTCCTGCCACAGCAGGGTGTCGATCCACTCGTCCTGCTGGACCCACATCTGGTTGCTCGTCGCCGAGTGGCTGTTGACCGTGTCCTGCAGGTACTGCGGGACCGCGCCGAGCTTGTGACAGATGCGACGAACGGTCAGCAGCATGTAGGCGATGTCGATGCCGAAGGGGCAATACATGCTACAGCGCCGGCAGACCGCGCACTCGGTGTACGCGATCCGTGCCGCCTGCTTCATGAACGCCGCGTCGACGCGTCCCTTGCGGCGCACCATCTCGTCCAGCGTGTTGCGGACCTTGGCCACCGGGGTGTAGTCCGGATCGCGGTCACGCGACAGGTAGGTGTGGCACGCCTCGGAGCACAGCCCGCAGCTGACGCAGGTCTCTCGGTAGACCTTCAGCCGGGCCGAGCACTCCTCGTCGACCACGGACAGGATCGCGCGCTGGATGTCGTCCTCGGAGACCTGGGCCAGCCGCTCGTCCAGACCGGCGTCGGCGATCTCCATGTCCGCTGGGTCAGCCATCTCGTCGCACCTCGTCTCCCGTTGTCGTCGTCATCGCGGCTCACCAGTCCCGGGCGTGGCGCACCGCGCCGAACTCGCTGCCCATGAACGCCCGGCTGAGCACGAACCACAGCATGTGGGACAGCCGGGTGAACGGGATCGCGATCAGCCAGGCCACGCCGCTGACGATGTGCAGCGCGATCATCGTGTCGTGCCCGAACCACTGCCGGTGCGCGACGAAGCCCGTCACGAACGGCGAGATCACCAGCAGCAGGATCACGACGTCCTTCCAGGTCGTGACGTGGCGCACCTCGGGGGAGGTCAGGCGCCGCAGCAGCAGCAGCCCGCCCACCGCGATCACGACCAGCGTCATCACGTCGGCCAGCCCCGGCGGCAGGCTCCACCAGTGCAGGCCCCACGACTCCTCCCACAGCGCCGCGTGGCCCATCGCGAACAGCGGCGTGATCAGCAGGCAGGCGTGGAACGCGAACGACAGCGCGGTGAACACCGGCCGCCGGCGCATGTTGTGGGTCCCGAACGGGAGCAGCCAGTGGGCCACCGAGCGCAGCCCGAAGCGGGCGCTCATCGTGGGCAGCACGACCCGCTCCCTGCGCGCCAGCAGCAGCACCGTGATCAGCTTGTACAGGCTGCCGCCGACGAACCCCACGAAGGCGATCCAGACCAGCGGTCCGCGGATGAACTCGATCATCGCTCCTCCTCGCTCAACCGCGCAGCTGCGACACCGCCACCACGCGGCGGGTCGCCCTTCCGTCCTGCACGCCCCGCACCAGCAGGCGCGTCCCGTCCGGGCTGAAGGTCGGGTCCCACAGGGCGTCGAAGGCCTCGCCCCACGGCCGGCCGTCGAGGGCCACGGTGTAGCGGCCGCCGCGCTCGACGCGGGCCGCCACGGAAGCGCCGTCGGGGGAGAACACCGGGTCCCAGGCCATGTCGAAGTCGGCGGGCCACGGCTGGCCGTCGACCGCCACGCTCCAGCGGCCGCCGCTGCGCACCGTGGCGGCGACCCGCGCCCCGTCGGGGGAGAACACCGGGGCCAGCACGGCGTCGCGGAAGGTGGTGGACCACGGCTGGTCGTCGACCGCGACGGTCCAGCGCCCGAAGCTGGGGGCCACCACCGCGGCGATGCGGGACCCGCCGGCGCCGAAGCGCAGGTGCCACAGCTGCACGAAACGGCGGCTCCACAGCAGCTCCCCGTCCTGGGCCAGGGTCCAGCTCCCGCGCTCCCGCACCGGGGCCAGCAGGCCGGCGCCGTCGGGACGATAGGCCGGCTCCCAGACGCAGGCGAACTCCCTGCTCCACGGCTGGCCGTCCTCGGCCACGGTGTAGGTCCAGCGGCTGGTCCGGACCGCCGCGGCGACCCGCTCTCCGTCGGGCCGGAACACCGGCGCGTAGGCGTTGACGAACGTCCGCTCCCACGGCTCGCCGTCGGCCGCCACGGTCCACAGCCCGCCGAAGAACGTGTCGATGTCCGCCTCGGGCATCGGGGCGACCTGGACCGTGGCCGCCATCCGGGCGCCGTCGGGATCGACCGCCAGATCGCGGCACGACACGAAGCGCCGCTCCCAGGCCTCGCCGTCCAGCGCCGCTCCGTACTCCATCGCCTGCTTGACCTGCACGGCCACGGCGCGGCCGTCGGCGCTGAACCGGGTGTTCCAGGCGAACTCCCAGCGCGGCTCCCACAGCGTCCCGTCGACGGCCACCGTCCACTGGTCGTCGACGCGGACCACCGCGGTCGCCCGCCCGTCCGGGGTGAAGCGCAGGTGGATCACCTTCTCGAAGTCGGGCTCCCACGCCTGGTCGTTGCACTGCACCTTGGAGCGGTCGTCGTCGAAGTACAGCGTGCCGGCGTAGGACTCGCCGTCGGGGCTCATCGCCGGGGTGTCGACGCTCTCGACGTCCTCGGGCAGCGTGGACAGATCGAGCAGCACGCGCGCGCCGAGCTCCCAGTCCCAGTCCGCGCGGCGGTCCGTCCCGTCGCCACCGCGCGGGGCAGCGCCCCGGCCGGGGCGGCCGCCCGGGTCCTCCGCGGGGGCGCTCCTACCCAGATCGGTCTCCACGATGGTCCTCCTTCTCGTCCGCGTAGCGGGCGTGGTACTCGCACTCGTCACAGGGCCCACCGCGGCGGCGGGCCGTCGGGTGCAGCTCGGCGAGGGTGAAGCAGTTCCACGCCCCGCTGCGGTACACGACGCAGTCCCGGCACTCGTCGGCGAGCGTGCCCTGGCAGTGGAACTCCCAGCAGTACGGGCGGACGCCGTGCTCGGCGTCGAGCAGATCGGTGCGCATCCCGCTGGCGTTCATGAACTCCCGCAGGTCGTCGAGCCGGACCCGGAACTGGCCCCCGGCGGTGCGCTGTGCCTGGAGCTTGCCGCTGTTGATCCAGTTGACGATCGTATCGGCGGTGACGTAGCAGTAGCGGGCGACCTGGCCCGTGCTGAAGGCCTGATCGAGACGCGCCGCGGTCCGTCGCTTGCTGCCTGGCGTCTTGCCGGTCGTCCTGCGCCTCATCTCATCCGTCGGTTTCGGCGTTTTCGGTAAAAGCGCCCGTTCCGTTGCTTTGCTGCACTGGCAACCGGCGTGCCAGGAGCGCGAGAGAGGCGGCGTTCGTTCACAACTATCCGGAATTCCTGGAGAAAAAAAACGCCCTGGCGCCGCGCGGGCGATGGCTCCGTGCGCTGCACTGATGCAGGCCGCTACAGCGATGTGTAGCGTTTGACGCGGAATGCGACAGCTCGTAGGAGGACCCGATGGGTGGCCTCGACATTCGGCAGTTTCCCCTGATCCTCGACGAGATCGACCAGGGCATCTTCACCGTCGACGACCAGAACCGGATCACCTCGTTCAACCAGGCCGCGGAACGGATCACCGGGTTCCGCGCCGAGGAGGCGATCGGCAAGCACTGCTCGCAGGTGTTCCAGACCGACCACTGCGAGAGCCACTGCCCGCTGCGGCGGAGCATCGGGCGCCGGCAGCCGGTCAGCCGCCAGGAGGTCCACATCCAGACCCGCGACGGGCGCCAGCTCGAGACCTGCGTGTTCGCCGCGCCGCTGGTGGCCGCGAGCGGGGCGCTGATCGGCGGGATCGAGGTGTTCCACAACCTGCCGCGCCGGGACCCCGCGTGCGTCGAGGCCAGCCAGCGGCCGCCCGGCTCGATCAAGATCATCAGCCGCAACCCCGAGATGAAGCGCATCATCCAGCAGCTGCAGCTGGTCGCGAGCAGCAACAGCACGCTGCTGATCACCGGTGACAGCGGCACCGGCAAGGAGGTCATCGCGCGCGCGATCCACCACCACAGCGCGCGGGCCAGCCGGCCGTTCGTGGCGGTCAACTGCGCGGCGATGCCGCAGACGCTGCTGGAGTCGGAGCTGTTCGGCTACCGCAAGGGGGCGTTCACCGACGCCCGCCGCGACAACCCGGGGCGGATCGCCCGCGCCGAGGGCGGCACGCTGTTCCTCGACGAGGTCGGAGACCTGCCGGTCGGACTCCAGGTCAAGCTGCTGCGCTTCCTGCAGGACCACGTCTACGAGCCGCTGGGGTCGTCCGAGCCGGTGTCCGCCGACGTCCGGGTGGTCGCCGCGACCAACCGCGACCTGGAGCAGCTGGTCGAGGAGGGCCGCTTCCGCGTCGACCTGTACTACCGGCTGAACGTGTTCACCATCCCGCTGCCGCCGCTGTGCCGGCGCAGCGAGGACATCCCGCAGCTCGTGTACCACTTCATCCGGCGGTTCGCGGCGGAGACCGGCAAGCCGATCGACAGCATCACCGAGGAGGCGCTCTCCACGCTGCTGCGCTACCCCTGGCCGGGCAACATCCGGGAGCTCGAGAACGCCATCGAGCACGCCTTCATCCTGTGCCAGGAGTTCACCATCGACGTCGAGCACCTGCCCACGTACGTGCAGCGGTCGAGCGACCGTGCCGGTCCGGTGGCGCCGGTCGGGAGTGCGCCGGGCCCGGGGCGCCGCGCCGGGGGCGCCGCCGCGCTGCGCGAGCTGGAGCAGCAGGCCCTCCGGGCCGCGCTGGAGCGCCACGGCGGGAACCGCTCGGCGGCGGCCCGCGAGCTGGGGATCCACCGGACCACGCTGCTGCGCAAGCTCAAGCGCCTCGGGCCGTGACCGTTGCCCGGGTGGACCGGGAGACCGGTCAGACCTGGCACGGTGCTTGCTGTACGATCCTCCGCGGTGGACCCCGAGCCCGGGAGGATCGTCGAGGATGAGCGCCCGCGCACACACCAGCACCGGCAGGATCGCGGTCGCCGCGCAGGGGCCGAGCCTCGAGGCGCGGACCGATCCGCGCTTCGGCCGCTGCGCGTGCTTCCTGATCGTCGATCCCGACACGCTGGCGTTCGATCTGCTCGAGAACGGATCGCTGGACCTGGCCTCCGGTGCCGGGATCGGGGCGGCGCGGCTGCTGATCGACGCCGGCGTCTCCACCGTGATCGTGCGCCACGTGGGGCCCAACCCGCTGGGCGTGCTGCAGGCTGCCGGGATCCAGGTGTTCGGCGCCGGCGACGGGACGGTCCGGCAGGCGCTGGCCGGCTGGCGCGACGGATCGCTGCGGGTGCTGCGCCAGGCCCGCCCGGCGCCCTGGGGCGGGGGTGCCCGTCACCGCGGGCCGCGGTCCTCGTCGCGGGCCTGCCGGACCCTGGACGAGCTGCGCCTCGAGCAGCGCTCGCTGCGGCGCCGGCTGGAGGACCTCGAGCGCCAGATCAGGAGCCTCGAGCGGCGCGGCCCCGGGGGAGCCCGCTGATCCCGTACTTGCGCAGCTTGCGGAACAGCGTCGTCTTGTGGATCCCCAGCTCCCGGGCGGTGGCGGCCCGGTTGTAGCCGTTGCGCTCCAGCGCCACCAGGATGTTGCGCCGCTCCAGCTCCTCGAGGGTCGTGCCGCCCCCCGCGGCGTCGGTCGCGGCGGTCTCGGGCTGCAGCCAGGCGGGCAGGTGCTGCAGCTGGATCAACCCCGAGGGGCACAGCACGAAGCCGTGCTCGACGAGGTTGGCCAGCTCGCGGACGTTGCCCGGGTAGTCGTGGCGCATCAGCGCCTGCAGCGCCTCGGTCGAGATCCCGTCCACGGCCTTGCCCTGGTGCGCCGCCAGCCGCGAGATGAAGTGGTCGACCAGCAGGGGGATGTCCTCCATCCGCTCCCGCAGCGGGGGCAGCGGCAGGCTCACGACGTTGATCCGGTAGTAGAAGTCGTCCCGGAACTCGCCCTTGCGGACCAGCTCCTGCAGGTCGACGTGGGTCGCGGCCAGCACGCGCACGTCGGACTTGATCGTCTTGACCCCGCCGAGGGGCTCGTACTCGCGCTCCTGCAGCACGCGCAGCAGCTTGACCTGCAGCGCCGGCGGCATGTCGCCGATCTCGTCGAGGAACAGCGTGCCGCCCTCGGCCAGCGCGAAGCGCCCGGGCTTGTCCCGCCGCGCGCCGGTGAACGCGCCGGCCTTGTAGCCGAACAGCTCCGACTCCAGCAGGTTCTCGGGCAGCGCCCCGCAGTTGACCGACACGAACGGCCCCTCGCTGCGGGCGCTGTGGGCGTGCAGCGCCCGCGCCACCAGCTCCTTGCCGGTCCCGCTCTCGCCCTCGATCAGGATCGTGCTGTCGCTCGCGGCGATGGTCGGCAGCACGTCGAAGATGCGCTGCATCTTGGGGCTCTTGCTGATGATGTCGTCGAACGTGTGCTGGCGATCGAGCTCGCAGCGCAGGCGCTCCACGACGGTCAGGTCGCGGAACGTCTCGACACCGCCGGTGACCCGCCCGCGCTCGTCGCGGAATACCCCGGTGGAGATGCTGACCGGCTTGTGGTCCCCGTCGGCGTCGGTGACGTACACCGCCAGGTTCACCAGCGGGCGGCCCGACTCCATCGTGTAGTGCAGCGCGCACGCGTCGCGGCAGATGTTGGTCCGCAGCACCTCGTGGCACGGACGCCCCAGGGCCTCCTCGACCGGGACCCCGGTGATCTCGGCGGCGGCGCGGTTGAAGTAGGTGATCCGCCGGTCCTGATCCACGGCGAAGACGCCGTCGGCGATGCTGCGCAGGATCGTCTCGAAGTGGCGGGGCTCCAGCGACTCCGGGGGCGGGGGGGGATCGTCGGAGTGGCTCATCGCGTCACCGCCTGTCCCCCTCGCCGATCGATGCAAATTGCTACCATCACTGCCTCCACAGTAGCAATTCCGCCACCGTTTGCCACCTCCCATCGCGACCCGCTGCAGCGCGGACCTGGTTCCTCCACCGGGGCCACCACCCCGGCGGCCGCCGCGACGAACTTGGCTCGGCGCTTGCAGGAGGTGTGGGCGGCAACGACTGCAGCAGCGGAAGGGTAGATCGATGGACTCGCGGAACGAGCAAGACGCCAAGCACCACCTGGACACGGTGGCGATCCACGCCGGCCGCCACCCGGACCCGGTCCACGGGTCGGTGGCGCCCCCGATCCACCAGACCTCGACCTTCGCGTTCGACAGCTGCGCCCAGGGCGCGGCACGGTTCGCGGGGACGGAGCCGGGCTACATCTACACGCGGATCGGCAACCCCACGGTGGCCTCGCTGGAGGAGGCCGTGGCGGCGATGGAAGGCGGCTTCGGCGGGGCGGCCACCGGCAGCGGGATGGCGGCCACCTGCACCGTGATCTTCACCTTCCTCGGCCAGGGCGGCCACATCGTGGCGACCGACGCGGTCTACGGCCCGTCGCGGGGGGTCGTGGAGCGGGACTGGTCCCGGTTCGGCGTCGAGTCCAGC
>CAZOYV010000008.1:0-6244 GCA_964584075.1 uncultured Rickettsiales bacterium
AAGATCTCCTTGAGCATGAAGTGCGGGAAATCGCCCTTCTCGATCTGGTCGATGCGGAAGTCGACCTCGTGGACGTCCTTGTCGACGCGCACGTCGTCGAGCGTCGTGGTGCGGTACGAGTCGGCGTGCAGCACCGCCGTCTCGCCGTCCTCGAGGTAGACCACCTGCTGGGTGTGGGCGATGATCGCCGGCGCGTCGGAGGCGACGAACATCTCGTCGTCGCCGATCCCCAGCACGATCGGCGACCCGTTGCGGGCCACGACGATGGTCTGGGGGTGGTCCTCGCAGACGACCGCGATGCCGTACGTCCCCTGGACGTACAGCAGGGCGTTCTTGACCGCCGCCTCGAGGTCCCCCTTGTAGTGCTTGTGGATCAGGTGGGCGAGGACCTCGGTGTCCGTGTCGGTGACGAACACGAAGCCGTCCTCGAGCAGCATCTTCTTCAGCGAGCCGTAGTTCTCGATGATCCCGTTGTGGACCACCGCGATCTTGCGGCTGGTGCTGGTGTGGGGGTGGGCGTTGACGTCGTTGGGCGGGCCATGGGTCGCCCAGCGCGTGTGGCCGATGCCGCACGTCCCGGCGTAGTGCCGGTAGCTCTCCGGGATGCCCCGCTCCATCTCGCGGATCTTGCCGGCCTTCTTGTGCAGCTTGATCCCGCCGCCGTTGACCACCGCGATCCCGGCCGAGTCATACCCCCGGTACTCCAGGCGCTTGAGCCCCTCGACCAGGATCGGGACGATCTCACGGCTCCCGACGTACCCCACGATTCCACACATCCGTGCGGTCCTCCTTCATGGACGAGGACCCGCGATGCGCGAGCCATCATCCCGTTGGAACTGCGGATCGTTCGTCTGGACGACTGCGGGGCAGCGCCTCGTCCGGCCGGTCACCGGCGGCGGAGGGCGAGCAGCGCCGCGCCGCCGAGCAGGGCGACCAGCGCCGCCGGGGCGGGGCGGCCCGAGGCGCTGGCGTCGCAGCGGCCCGGGGCCATCATCGGATCGTCGATGAAGATGTGGCCCTTGACGTAGTCGGCCTCGCTCTGGTTGTTGTCCTCGTCGGTGACGACCAGCGAGAGCACGAAGTCCCAGGGACCGCCGGCGCTGGCGTCGGTGACGGTCACCACCAGGAACGCATAGGGGCTGGTGGTGGAGCTGACCAGGTGGTACTCCACGCCGTCGGGGAACTCGGTTACCTCCCAAACGTAGGTCAGGTTGGTGCCCTCGGCGTCCTCGCTGCCCGACCCGTCGAACGACAGCGTGACCTGGCCCGCGAGGTAGCGCGACTGCTGGTCGTAGCCGGCATCCGCGACGGGCACCGCGTTGCCGCAGTTCTCCTCGTCCTGGTCGTCGGTCAGGTCGTCGCAGTTGTTGTCCAGCCCGTCGTCGCAGATCTCCTCGGCGCCGGGGTTGATCGTGGCGTCGGCGTCGTCGCAGTCGTCGTCGGGCGTGCCCTCCTCGCCGTCCTCGCCGCAGACGGTGTAGGTGTCCTCGTCCTCGTCGAAGCCCTCGTCGATCACGTCGTCGCAGTTGTCGTCGAGGCCGTTGCACGTCTCGGTGGCGTCCGGGTTGATCGCGTCGTCGCTGTCGTCGCAGTCCCCGTCGCACTCGGAGTAGCCGTCGAGGTCGTCGTCGACCTCCTCGTCGGTGTGGAAGTCGCAGTCGTTGTCGATGCCACCGTCGCAGATCTCCGGCGCCCCCGGGTAGACCGTCTCGTCGGTGTCGTCGCAGTCGCCGTCGCACACCGACAGGCCGTCCCCGTCGCCGTCGACCTCCTCGTCGGTGGTCTCGTCACAGTCGTTGTCCAGGCCGTCGCAGATCTCGGGGTTGCCCGGGAACGCCGCGGCCTCGGCGTCGTCGCAGTCGTCGTGGCACGTCGAGAACCCGTCGCCGTCGGCGTCGTCGAGGTTGAGCGTCGCGTCGGCGTCGTCGCACTCGAGGCACGCCAGCCAGCCGTCCGCGTCGGTGTCGACCTCGGTCGGCCCGGGCCCGTCGACGCAGTCGGTGTCGAGGCCATCGCAGGCCTCCACCGCCCCGGGGTACACGTCGGGGTTGGTGTCGTCGCAGTCGGTGTCGCAGTCGACACCGTCGCCGTCGCCGTCCCCCACGTCCAGCGTCGCCACGTCGCAGTCGTCGTCCGTGTTGTTGCACAGGATCTCGGCCGCGCCGGGGTTGACGGCGGCGTCGTCGTCGTCGCAGTCCGTCTCCGGACCGCTCGGGCACGCCACGTCACCCGGGTCGCCGTACCCGTCTCCGTCGTTGTCCGTGCACTGCGCGTGGGCGGGTGCCGGCGAGGCGAGGAGGGCCACCAGACCCACGATCGAGAGGACGCCAGGGATGCTCAGCTTCCACATAGATCACTCCACTGTAGCCACAGAAGGCCACGATGTTTGCCTTTCTAGCGGACCCGAGGCCCGAGTGTCAAGGCACGCATCGCTGGTCAGAAACCCCTGTTCCTGGTAGTAGATCCGGGTCTGACCCCCGTGCCCCACCACACGCCGATCTCCAGGATCCGATCCACCCTCGCGGCGAGCCTCGTCGTGTCGACGCTCGTGGGCCTCTGTTCCGGGTGCGCGCGCGGGGGTGCGGAGCTCGACGAGGACGACCGGGTCTCCCACCCCGCCGGGTTCGGCGTGGTGGTCCCGGAGGGCTGGACCTGGACCCGGAACGACGACGGTCTACGCCTCGTGGGGACCATGCGGGAGGGCGATGGTCACCCCACGATGCGGATCGAGGCGATCCCGGCCAGCGAGCTCCCCGAGGACTTCCTGGAGGGCAAGCCCCTCGAGTGGCCCGGAGGCCGGGCGAGCTACCGCTACTATCGCTGGTCCAACGCCCTCGGTCACGGTGACGGCCTGAAGGTCTCCATCGCGACGGAGGCGTGCAGCCTGGTCGTCGTGGTGGAGCACTGGAGCGAGAAGATCGGCATCGACCGTGGCTTCTACCGTCGCGAGGTGTGGCCGATCATCGAGTCGATCCGGGTGGCGCCGTAGCGGGAACTAGCGGAAGTCGAAGGTCTGCTCCCAGACCTGGTCGTGCTCGAGCTCGACGCCCTCGAACCACCGCTCTCCGGCCAGGTCCCGCTGCCGGTAGGAGATCTGGATGTCGTACTCCCCGGCGGGGACGATGTGCTCGGACAGGTCGCTGACGTTGAGCACCGCCGCCGCCGCGACGCGATCGGCGCCGGCGTGCAGCACCCGCAGCTGGGCCTTCTCGGACACGTCCTCGCCGCCGTAGAACACCTGGACCTTGAGCGTGGCCAGCGCCTTCTCGAAGTCGACCTCCATCTCGATCAGCTCCGAGCCGGGGTCTTCGTCCTCGCCGCCCGCCTCCGCCGCCTTCTCGGCCGTGCCGTCGCCCGCCTCCGCCGCCTTCTCGGCTGCGCCGCCGCCCGGAGTGCCTTCCTCGTCCTCCACCGCGATGGCGACGTCCTTGATCAGCTTGTCCCCCCAGGTGGACTGCTCCGGCGTCGGCTGGTACACGGCCCGCACGTCGTAGCGGCCGGGCTTGATCACCAGCCGCTCGCCGGCGTTGCCCTGATCCTGCGCCACGGCGAACTCGACCGGCGCTCCCGGCCGGTAGAAGTAGACCTTGGTCTGCGCGTTGACGTCCTCCCCGAAGTTCCTGGCCTCGAGGACGAAGCCGTGCAGCGTCACGGCGTAGTCGTAGTCGTGGACCAGCTTCTCCATCGCCCCCGGCACCTCGATGCCCTCGATCCACGCGTCGCGCGCGAGGGTCTCGGTCTCGTGGTACACGGCGTGCACGTCGTAGGCCCCGGAGGGGACCGCCACCGGCTCGCTGCAGGGCTCGTCGACGAGCAGCGGCTCCCCCCGGGTGCGCTCCTCGCCGGCCCCCTGTAGCGGGAACAGCGTGTACGTGACCTTGTCGTTGATCCCGACCGCGTCGTTGAAGAACCGCAGGTCGAGGAAGCCCACCGGGGCCTCGACCTTGATCTTGTACTTGCTGGTCCGCCCCGCGTGGACGACCACGCTGCGGACGTCCCCCTCGTAGCGCGTGACCTTGGAGTGACGATAGACCAGGTGGGCGTCGTAGGTCCCCGGCGCCAGCGGAATCCGCTCGTTGCCGGAGGTCTTGCCCGCGACGTCCCCGCTCCCCTGCGGGGTCAGCTCGAGCACCACCTGGTTGTTGACCAGGCGGTCGACGTGCTGCACGTCGAACAGCACGCCGCCCTCCTCCGGACCCAGCTCGGCGTCGGGCTTGGCGACCCCCGAGACCCCGACGACGATGCCCTCCCCCGTGGCCTCCTCCAGGAGGATCGGCTCGCTCCCCGAGACGTCTCCGCCGTCACCGCCCTTGCAGGCGACCAGCCCCAGCAGCCCAGCCACCGCGACCAGGACGCTCCACGTTCGCTGCATTGGTCCTCCTCCGCTAGCCCTTCTTCCTCTGGCCGTGCCAGATCGGCGTCCGGACCCGGCCCTTGGTGGTGTCCTCCTCGAGCAGCTTCGAGACCTCGGGGGTCGACGTCTCCTGGACCGGAGCCCGGCGCGGGGGCGCCTCGCCCTCGGCCTCGAGATCGATCTCCAGCGGGCCGTCCCCGTCGAGGTTCGACAGGTCGAGCTCCTCGGAGTCGCCCTCGCCGATGGCCCTGACTCCCTCGAGGGCCGCCAGGCTGGCGCTCTTCGGGATCCCCAGCTTGTGGGGCTGGACCTCGATGGAGTCCTCGATCGAGTCGTCCTCGTCGTCGACCACCAGCGCGATCGGCTCCTGCTCCAGGCTGGAGTCGAGCGCATCGTGGACCGAGACGACGACCTCGTCCTGCTTGTGGATCTCGATGTCCGAGGTGATCAGGTCGAACGCCTCGTCGTCGGAGGAGTCCGCCGAGGGCTCGTCGTCCCCCAGCGCGGCGGCCAGGTCCTCCGGGGGTCCGGGCACCGAGTCGGTCGCGGGCGCCGGGTGGACCGGGGTCTTGTCCGGATCGAACGCGCTCTCCGCGAGGTCCAGCGCCGGCAGGGATATCTCCGCCACCGACGCGTCTCCGACCGTCGGGGTGCTCGCGCCGCCGACCTCCTCGAGCTCGAGGCTCGGGCCGGTGACGAACTCGATGTCCGTGGGGTCGTCGAGCTCCAGCGCCCCCGGGCTGCCCCGCAGGTCGACCTCGACCTCGGTCTCGACGTCGTCGGCCCGATCGTCGTCGTCCAGCAGGAAGCTCGGCAGGGCCCGGGCCTGCCCGGAGACGAGGGCCAGGTCCTTGCCGCCCTCCTCGCCGTCGCTGGCGGTGGCCGTCGAGGGGCTGCTCGCGTCCTCGAGCTCCAGGGAGTCCCCGAACGACAGCCGGTCCTCCTCCTCCCCGTCGGCCCCGTCGGGAGACAGCTCGACGTCGAGGTCCTCGAGATCCGGCGGCTCGCTGCCGCCGGGTGTGGAGAGCTGCTCCAGCTCCAGCGGGTTGAGCTCCTCCGCGATCTCTCCGGACTCGCCCATCAGGTCCTCGTCCGAGAGCTCCACCGAGATGTTGGAGGGCGCCGGCTCCAGCCCCAGCCCCGGCCCGAGGTTGAGATCGATCTCCGGCTCCGGGAGCTCCTCGTCGGGGAGCTCCGCCGCCACCGGCACCGCCTTCGGCAGCGCCTCGGGCGTGGCCTCCTCGTCCTCCAGCCGAGGCGGGACCTCCACCGGGCCGATCTCGGTCTCGTCCTCGGGCGATGGGCCGTCCACGAAGTTGGTCTCCGTGGGCCCCTCGAGGTCGTCCGGGGGCGGGCTCCACATCGTCACGGAGGGCGGTGGCCTGACATCCCGCTCGGTCTCCGGCTCGTCCTCTGCGTCCGCGTGTCGGTGCCCGTGCCGCATCGTGATCTCGGCGTCGGGATCGTCGTCGGGCTCGTCCAGGCTCGGGGGCGGCGGGTCGGGGACGTCGAGCGAGGCGTCGATCACCGGCTCGGGGAGCTCCGGCTCCCCGGACGCCCCGGCGTCGGCGGGCTCCTCCGACGGCTCCTCGGGATCGGGATCGCGCGAGGCCATCTCGGGGTAGTCGTCGGGATCGGCGCCGATCGTGGTGGCCCCCTCGATCGGCTCGTCGAAGTCGATCGGCGGCGCGATGATCTCGCCGCTGGAGGTCTCGTCCTGTTCTTCGTGCTCTCCCGGCTCCTCGCCGACGCCGAGAGCCGCCGACTCGTCGCTCTGGGACCCCGGAGCCGAGGTCTCCCCCTCGTCCTCCGGCTCCCCGTCCGGCTCGGGCTCCGCGTCCGGCTCCTCCTCCGGTTCCTCCGGGAGCTCCTCTTCCCGGTCCTCGGGTC
>CAZOYV010000008.1:6344-7021 GCA_964584075.1 uncultured Rickettsiales bacterium
GGCGGCTCGGGCGCTGCCGGCGAGCCGCCCTCCGGCCGGGGGTGGCGGCCTTCGGGCTCGGCCTCCCCATCCCCCGACAGCGACCCCGACCCCAGCCCCAGCGGGTCCTTCGGACCCTCGGCATCGTCGTCGAGGGAGGCGCGCCGCAGCCCCGAGGACGACAGCCACATCTCGATGCTCGGGGGTCCGTCCGGGAGCTCCTCGTCCTCCTCGTCCCCCGGGATGATCGACTCCATCTCCTTCAGCGCGCTGTCGATCGCCCACTCGCTGCCGAGGTACTCGTCGAGGGACGACCCCTCCCACGACGGCAGGCCGTCGCCGTCGAGCTCCTCGTCGAGCTCGTCGTCGAGGTCGCCGAGCCGGTCCTCGTCCGACAGGCTCTGCTCGAACTCCTCCATCGCCTGCATCAGCTCGGAGGACATCGGCACGTCTGCGGAGCTCTCCTCGTCGTCCTCGACGTCCCCGTCGTCGCCCTCGGACCGCGGCGCCGGCGGCGCCGGGTCGTCCTCGAGGTCGCTGCCCTCCCGCTCCTCGTCGGCCGCCGCGTCCGGGCCCGAGATCGGCTCCACCTCGGAGTCCGAGGACACCGCCGGCGACCCGCCGCTGCTCCGCAGCTCGGCCTGGAACTCCTCCGAGAACTCCTCGAACTGCCGCTGGTCGAACTCCTCCTCGAGCAG
>CAZOYV010000008.1:7121-56931 GCA_964584075.1 uncultured Rickettsiales bacterium
CTCCCCGTCCTCGTCCGCGCCGGGCTCCCCGTCCTCGTCCGCGCCGGGCTCCCCGTCCTCGTCCGCGCCGGGCTCCCCGGGCTCCTCCTGGACCGCCTCCCGGTCCGTCTCCGGATCGGGCTCGTCGTCCCCGCCCAGCTCCGCGAGGTCGAGGTCGAGGTCGTCCCCGTCGGCCTCGATCTCGGCGGTCAACACCGCGAGCTCGTCGAGGAACGACAGGTTGGTCTGGTGGGCGATCTCCGAGGCGCCGCCGTCCGCGGCCTCGGAGTCGGCGTTGAGCTCCTCGAGGGACACCTGCCGGATGGAGCGGAACGAACCGCTCTGCGAGCTCTTGCCCGCACCGTCCGGCACACCCAGGCGGCGCACCCGCCTGCGGCGCGGTCTCGGGGTCTTCCAGGGCCGGGCCATCCGCCCTCCCTCCATCACGGCCTCGCGCGTCCTGCGCGCCTGGCCTGCACGCATCCTCGGCGATCTTACTAGTTTCCGGCAACCGCGCGATCCGTTCTACCCTGATCGTCGCGGGACCACACGGGCCGGCCGGCGGAATCGGGAGCCACGATGAGCACCACGGCCACGCTGCTGATCGCCCCGGACAGCTTCAAGGGCAGCCTCGACGCCGGGGCGGTCGGCGAGGCGCTGGCCCGGGGCGTCCGCGCGAGGACCCGCGCCTGGGTCCCCGAGGTGCTCCCCCTCGCCGACGGTGGGGAGGGCAGCCTGGACGCCCTCGCCCGGACGCGGAGCGGCGCCTGGCGCCGATCCCCGGCCCGGGACCCGTGGGGCCGGGTGCGGCCGGCGCGCTACCTGATCCTCCACGAGCCGCTGCTCGGGCTGCCCGCGCCGATCGTGGCGGTGGAGTGGTCCGCCGCGGCCGGGCACCGCGCGGACCGGACGCCCGCGGAGGCGCTCTCGGCCGACTCGGCGGGGGTCGGCGAGCTGATCCGCGCCGGGCTGTCGGCGGGCTGCCGCTCGGTCCTGGTCGCCCTCGGCGGCAGCGCCACCACCGACGGCGGCGCCGGCCTGCTGCGCGCCCTCGGCGCGCGGTTGCTCGACCGCAGCGGCACGCCGCTGCCCCCCGGCGGCGCGGCCCTCCGCCGGCTCGCCGACGTGGACCTCGAGCCGCTGCCCGGCGTCCCGGTCGCCGTGCTCGGCGACGTCACCGCTCCCCTGCTGGGCGAACGCGGGGCCCGCCGGTTCGCCGCCCAGAAGGGTGCCGACCGGGACGCGCGGGAGGTGCTCGAGGCGGCGCTGAGCCGCTGGGCCGAGCGGCTCGATCCCGGGGGCGATCTCTCCGCGCGCCCGGGCGCGGGCGCCGCGGGCGGGGCCGGGTTCGGCCTGATGGCGGGACTCGGCGCGCGCGCGTGGCCCGGCGCGGCGACCCTCGCCGATCTGTGCGGCCTCGACGCTGCCCTGGCGCGGGCGGACCGGATCTGGACCGGGGAGGGCCGCCTGGACCGGTCCTCGGCCGAGGGCAAGGTCGTCTCCGAGGTCCTGCGCCGCGCCCGCGCCCCGGTCGACCTGATCGGGGGCGACCTCGGCGCCGGGCTCGAGCCCCTGGACGCCCCGCCCGTGGACCACATCGTGACGCTCGTCGATCCCCCCGGCGCGCCGCCTCCGCAGCGGTGGCACCCGCTGGGGCTGCCGTGCACCCGTGCGGAGGCGCTCCGCGACCCCGCGGTCGCGCTCGAACGCCTGGCGGGCGCCCTGGCCGGCGTCATCGGCCTCCCGTCGCCTCGGCCTTGACCGCTCGGCGGGCGGACCCATCCGTGTCGTCGCGTGGTCCTTCCTACCGCTCGTGTGCGTGCTATACTCCGCCGTGGGCGACGCTGGCAGGGGCCAGGCGGCAGACGCCGCCCGAACGAACCCGCCAGCGATCCGAATCGCGGGGCGAACATAGGAATGGGGAGCCCCCGGTGCGCCCGACTCGGGGGCTCGGCTACCTCAGGGACAGACAAGAACGGAACCACCGCGGCTGTCACCGCCCGTATGGGAGAAAGTTCATGCGCTACTCGCTCTACCTCGCCGGTCTGATCGCAGCACTCGGCCTCGCCACGGCGGGCCTGCAGGGCTGCGCGGGATGTGGGGACGTGCCCCCCGAGGACGACGACGACGACGCCACCGGCGAGGACGACCTCGACGGCGACGGCTACACGTCCGACGAGGACTGCAACGACGCCGATCCCGACGTCAACCCCGGCGCGACCGAGGAGTGCAACGGGATCGATGACAACTGCGACGGCACCGTCGACGAGGGCTTCGACGCCGACGGCGACGGGTTCACCACCTGCGAGGGCGACTGCGACGACGAGGACGCCGACGTCAACCCCGGCGCGGCCGAGGAGTGCGACGCGGTCGACAACAACTGCGACGGGGTGATCGACGAGGGCCACGACGCCGACGAGGACGGGTTCACCACCTGTGGCGAGGACGGCGAGCCGGGCACCGCGGACGACGACTGCAACGACGCCGACCCCGACGTCAACCCCGACGCCGCCGAGGTGTGCGACGGGATCGACAACGACTGCGACCCGTCCACCCAGGAGGGCGACGACGCCGACGGGGACGGGTTCACCAACTGCGAGGAGTGCGACGACGCCAACGCCGACACCTACCCCGGCGCCCCGGAGCTGTGCGACGGCGAGGACAACGACTGCGACGGCACGGTGCCCGCGGACGAGGTCGACGGCGACCTCGACGGCTACCTCGCCTGCGACGACTGCGACGACGCCAGCGCCGACAGCTACCCCGGCGCCCCGGAGCTGTGCGACGGCGCGGACAACGACTGCGACGGCACGGTCCCGGCCGACGAGACCGACGACGACGGCGACACCTTCGTCGAGTGCGATCCGAAGCAGCCGGACTGCGACGACACCGACGCCACCGTCTACCCCGGCGCCCCCGAGGGCTGCGACGGAATCGACACCGACTGCGACGGCGCGCCCGATCCGCTGGAGGTGGACGACGACGGGGACGGCTACGCCGAGTGCCAGGGCGACTGCAACGACCTCGACAACGTGGTCTACCCCGGCGCCCCGGACGTGTGCGACGGGGTGGCCGACAACGGCTGCGACGGCGCCACCGACCCGCTGGAGGACGACGCCGACGGCGACGGCGCCTCCACCTGCGACGGCGACTGCGACGACGGAGACGCCACCCAGAACCTCGACGACGACGACGGCGACGGCTACACCAGCTGCGGCGGCGACTGCGACGACGCCGACGACACCAGCTACCCCGGCGCCACCGAGGTGTGCGACAACGCCGACAACGACTGCGACGGCACGATCGACAACGACGTCCAGTTCGACGACTACTACCCCGACGCCGACGGCGACGGCCACGGCGACGAGAACGCCACGCCGCAGAACGACTGCGCGCCGCCCAAGCCGGGGTGGGTGGCCAACGGCGACGACTGCGACGACGCCGACGCCGCCAACTTCCCCGGCAACCCGGAGATCTGCGACGGCCAGGACAACGACTGCGACGGCCAGCCCGAGGTCGGCGACGAGGACGACGACGCCGACGGGTACACGATCTGCGAGGGGGACTGCGACGACGGCGACGACACCGTCTACCCCGGCGCCACCGAGCTGTGCGACGGGCAGCTCAACGACTGCCTCCAGCCCGCCATCCCGGCCGACGAGCTCGACACCGACGGCGACGGCTCGCTGCTGTGCGACCCGACGCCGGACTGTGACGACAACGACCCGGACAACTACCCCGGCAACACCGAGGAGTGCGACGGCGCGGACAACGACTGCGACGGGTCGCCGGACCCCGACGAGGTCGACGCCGACGGCGACACCTTCATGATCTGCGAGAACGACTGCGACGACACCGACGCCGACGTCCACCCCGGCGCCCCCGAGGTCTGCGACGGCGTCGCGGACAACGACTGCGACGGCACCGCCGACCCCGACGAGGTGGACGACGACGGCGACGGCTACTCCGAGTGCCAGGACGACTGCGACGACACCAACGACGCGGTCAACCCCGGCGAGACCGAGGTCTGCGACGGCCTCGACACCGACTGCGACGGCTCGCTCGATCCCACCGAGGTGGACAACGACGGCGACACCTACAGCGAGTGCGACGTCCCCGCCGACTGCGACGACACCGACGCGGCGATCAACCCCGGCGAGACCGAGGTGACCTGCGACGGCATCGACAACGACTGCAACGCCGCCACCGAGGACGAGCCCGACGGCGACGGCGACGGCTACTCGGTGTGCGTCGACTGCGACGACACCGACGGCAACGTCAACCCCGGCGAGACCGAGGTGGAGTGCGACGGCATCGACAACGACTGCAACGCCGCCACCGAGGACGAGCCCGACGGCGACGGCGACGGCTACTCGGTGTGCGTCGACTGCGACGACACCGACGACGCGATCAACCCCGGCGCGGCCGAGACGCCCTGCGACGGCATCGACAACGACTGCGACGCCGCGACCCTCGACGACCCCGACGCCGACGGCGACTCGTTCTCGGTGTGCAGCGGGGACTGCGACGACGGCGACCCGAACGTCAACCCGGGCGAGATCGAGGTGACCTGCGACGGCGTCGACAACGACTGCGACCCGCTCAGCGAGGACGATCCGGACGGCGACGGTGACGGCTACGGCGGCTGCTTCGACGACTGCGACGACACCAACGACGCGGTCAACCCCGACGAGACCGAGGTGGAGTGCGACGGCCTGGACAACGACTGCGACGTGTCCACCGAGGACAACCCCGACGGCGACGGCGACGGCGCCGGGGTCTGCGACGACTGCGACGACACCGACGCGGACCTCAACCTCGACGACGCCGACGGCGACGGCGACACGACCTGCGACGGCGACTGCGACGACGACGACGCCAGCCTCAACCTCGACGACGGCGACGGCGACGGGTACACCAGCTGCGACGGCGACTGCGACGACACCGACGGCGACGTCAACCCCGGCGAGACCGAGGTGAACTGCAACGGCCTCGACGACGACTGCGATCCGGGCACGCCGGACGACGACGACAACGACCTCGACGGCTACACGCTGTGCGACCCGGTCCCGGACTGCGACGACGACGACCCGGACCTCAACCACGACGACTTCGACGGCGACGGCGTGGACACCTGCGGGCCGGACAACGTGGCCGGCACCGCCGACGACGACTGCGACGACTTCGACGACCAGAACTTCCCCGGCAACCCGGAGATCTGCGACGGCCAGGACAACGACTGCGATCTGGTCGTCCCGCCCGACGAGGTGGACAACGACGGCGACACCTACCGGATCTGCGACGGGGACTGCGACGACGGCGACGGCGCGATCAACCCCGGCGCCGACGAGATCTGCGACGGCGTCGACAACAACTGCGACGGCGACGTCGACGACGCCGACACCGACGACTACATCCCCGACTACGACGGCGACGGCGACGACGGCGAGCTGTGCGGTGGGACCGACTGCGACGACGAGGACCCGGCGTACGAGGGGCTCGACCTCGACATGGACGGGGTCTCGACCTGCGGCCCGGACGGCGTGCCCGGCACCGCCGACGACGACTGCGACGATCTGGACGAGGAGAACTACCCGGGCCACGGGGAGTTCTGCGACGGCCAGGACAACGACTGCGACGGGCTCGTGGACGGCGACGACCCCGACTTCGACTCGGACTACGACGGCGACGGCTACCTCTCGCTCTGCAGCGCCGGGATCGACTGCGACGACAACGACGCGCGGGTCTACCCCGAGCAGGAGATCGACCACCTGACCGGCTGGACCCGCGACTGCGACGTGTTCCTCAAGTCCGACATCGATGGCGACGAGTGGTTCAACCACCGCGTCGAGCAGCCGTACCTCGTCGACGACGGCAACCGCCTGTGGATCTACTTCCGCACCGGCTACTGGCTCTACGAGATGGAGATCGGGGTGATGTACTCCGACGACGACGGGCAGACCTGGACGGTCCACGACGGCCCGGTGTTCTCCGGCTCCACGAACGTCAACCACTGGGACTACGAGGGGGTCAGCAACCCCAACGTGATCTACGTCCCCGGCGACCCCTACCCGTACCGGATGATCTACGCGGCCAAGGAGAACTCGTACCACTGGCCGGAGGGCAAGCGGATGATGGGCGTCGCACGCAGCGCGGACGGCTTCGTCTGGGAGCGCTACCACGTGGACGTCAACGGACAGTCGATCCCGGTCCTCGTCGGCCTCGACGACGAGATGGACGGCCGCGACGCGGGCAACCCCTACGTCTGGGACGACGGCGGCCAGTGGGTGATGGTCTACTACTGCCGCGAGTACCCCGAGTACGGCGGCGAGAGCGGGCTGTGCCTCGCGACCTCCAACAACCTGGGCGAGACCTGGAGTCGCTGGGACTCGGCCCCGAACAGCGGCGACGACCCCGAGCGGATCCTCGAGCCGGGCGGCCCGGGCGACTTCGACGACAGCTCCCTGCTGTTCCCGCTGGTGTACGAGAACGACACCGGCGCCGACCCGGTGGAGGTCCTGATGTACACCGGGATCGACGGGCTCGGCATCTGGACCGACGGCGCCGCGGGGATCCCCTGGAGCCGGGTGGAGCCCACCAAGCTCGGCGCGCTCGGGACCGTGTTCGACGTGTCGCGCCACGCCACCCGCTGGGACGCCGACAGCGTCTACGGCACCGACTGGTGGTACGACGCCGCGGCCGACGAGTTCTGGTACTTCTACACCGGGTGGTACACGGACCCCGCCTTCCTCGGCGGGGATGTGGTCCAGATCGGCCGCGCGACCAACACGGCCCCGACGATCACCCTCACCGACCCGCAGGACGGCCTGCTGATGGACACCTCGGATCCGGTCACCTTCGATGGCGTGGTGAACGATGTGGACGGCCCCAGCGAGTATCTCTACGTCGTGATCAGCAGTGACCAGGACCCGACCGTGTTCGTCGACGGCTACGCCGACGCCGCGGGCAACTTCTCGATCACCGCGCCCCCGTTCACGTTCACCCCGTCGACGATCCACACCTGCCTGGTGGTGGTCTACGACGAGGGCGGCCTCGGCACCGCCACCTCGGTCCAGCTCAACGTCCTCTGACGCTCACCCCGATCGCGTCCGCGTGGTCTCGATGGCGGAGTCCCTCCGCAACGATCACCTGCGTCTCACGCCACCGGGGCAGCAGGGCGCGCGCTGCGTCGACGAGCCGTCCGCCCTTGCGCCATGGCGTGCGCCACCGGCTGCGGTAGCGCACCTCGCGGGTGGCGAACCCGGTGGCGGCGAGCAGCCGCCGGATCTCCCGCGTCGAGTACTCGCGGATGTGGCCGGCATGGCCCAGCCGCTGCACCTTCTCCCACTCGGTGACCGGGTCGTTGATGCTGCGCCCGGCCAGGAACGACAGGGTCGTGCGCAAGGAGTAGAGGTTGGGGGTCGTCAGGATCAGGACCCCGCCCGGGGCCAGCGCGGCGTGCAGGTGTCGCAGGGCCTGGAGCGGATCGTGGTGCAGGTGCTCGAAGACCTCGCTGAGCAGGATCAGCGGGGCGCGCCCGCCTCCCAGCGGGATCGGCTCGCGCTCCACGTCACAGCGCACGGCGGCCAGGCCGTGGCGCTCGACGAACGGCGCCAGCCGGCGCGGTTCCAGATCGACGGCGCGTGCCTCGAACCCCAGCCGGGCCAGGCAGTAGCTGAACTGGAACGGGAACGCGCCGACCTCGAGGATCGCCCCCCCGCGGTGGTGCCGCCGCACCAGCGCGAGGTCGTCGCGGTAGCGCGGCGCGGACTCGTGCAGGTAGTCGAGGAACCAGGCGCGCAGCCGCGGGTCCACGGATGCCGCCTCGGCCTCGAGCTCCTGCAGGGGCGTGGCCAGCTCCCCCCAGGAGCCGTCCCGCCAGTCGACCTGTCCGTGGAACACGGGGGCGATGATACCACCGCCCCGGTCAGGCCCGGGAGACACCCCCGATCAGCCGCAGGTTGATCAGGTTGACCACGAAGTGCGCCGCCACCGGCGCCGCGAGCCCTCCGCGCCAGTCGTACAGCGCGCCGAGCCCGAACCCGGCGGCGAGGGCGAACACCGTCCACGGCCACGCCCGGCGGTCGGGCAGCACGTGGCACAGCCCGAAGACGATCGAGGCCGGGACCCAGCCCAGCGTGCTCTGCACCGCGCCGCGGAACAGGGTCTCCTCCCCCACCGCGCTGGTCAGCGCGGCCAGCGCGACCAGCGGCCACGACAGCCGGCCGATCAGCTGCGCCATCAGCTCGGACAGCCGGCGGAACGCCGGGACCCAGCGGGTCAGCGCGGCGGTCGACGCCACGACGCCGAGGCCGCAGCCGGCGCCGATGGCGAGGGACAGGGGGATGTCGGCCGGGTCGCCGAGCCAGCGGGGCAGGGTCCCGGCGATGGCGGACCACGCCACCGCCACGGCGAGCATCCCGCCGTAGACCAGCAGCAGCAGCGAGGGGCGGATGCGCGGGGCCGCGGTGGCGGGCAAGGCGGGGTCAGGGGGAGGAGCGTTCAGGATCTTCCTCGTCCGGATCGCCGGATCGCTCGTCCTCGATCTCGCTCTCGGAGCCGGCCTCGGAGCCGGCCTCGGAGTCGGCCTCGGAGTCGGCCTCGGAGTCGGGCTCGGAGTCGGGCTCGGAGCCGGCCTCGGAGTCGGCCTCGGAGTCGGCCTCGGAGCCGGCCTCGGAGCCGGCCTCGGAGTCGGCCGGGTCGCCAGACCGCTCGGTCCCGGAGTTCGTCTCGCCCTCGACCCCGTACCAGTCCCCCTTGCGCCTCTGGAACAGGTACAGCGCGATCCCGCCGGCGATCATCATCCCGACGGAGATCCACTGGGCCATCGACAGCCCGAAGTCGCCGGCGAGGTACTCCTCGAGCTCGATGCGGTGCATGAAGCCCTCGCCGAACCAGTAGCGCGGGTTGCGGCGGATCCACTCCACCGCGAACCGGCCGAGGCCGTGCAGGATGAAGAACAGCGCCACCAGCGCGCCGGGCTTGATCCGGCGCCGCGAGTCGACCCAGCCCAGGACCGCGGCGACGCTCAGCGAGTAGATCGCCTCGAAGATCGGCGTCGGGTGCACCGGGTCGAGGGTCGGCACCGCGCCATTGGGGTAGGCCATGCCCCACGGCAGGTCGGTGGGCAGCCCGTAGCAGCCGTCGCCCGAGAGGTGGCAGCCCAGGCGGCCGAACGCGTAGCCCGAGGCCATCCCGGGGGCCGCGCAGTCGAACGCCTTGATCGGGCTGAGCCCGTCGCGCCACGCCAGGTAGATGCAGGACGGCACGGCGAGCAGCACGCCGCCGTACCAGATCAGGCCGCCGCTGCCGAGCAGGACCCCCAGGGGGTTCTGCACGAAGATGTCCCAGTTCTCGATCACGGACAGCACGCGCGCGCCGATCAGGCCGGTCAGCGCGGCAACGATGATCAGGTCGGTGGCCAGCCGCAGCGGGTACCCCCGGCGGGCGTAGCCCTGGCGCAGGAACCACCAGCCGGAGAGGAAGCCCAGGGTCATCATCACCGCGTAGCTGCCCACCGGGAACGACGGGATCGTGAACAGCCCCAGATCGATGCTCGGGATGCGGAACAGGGTGGGGATCATCGGGGTGCCTCGGTCTCGAAGACAGGGGAGGTCTAGCACGGGGCCGGGGCCGCGGCAAGCGTGGTAGGCTGGAACCTTCTGGCTCGAGGGATGTCCGACCCACCCGGTACACGAACCACGGAGGTGCCATGCGCCGATCCCCCCCACCCGCACTCGAGCCCCTGCGCCTCGCGGGGCTGCTGCTGCTCGCGTCCCTCGCCGCGGCCGCGCCGGCCCGCGCCGGCGTGACCCTCGAGCAGCGCCTCGACGACCGCATCGAGCGGGTCACCCTGTTCAGCGACCAGGCCCTGGTGCGCCGCAGCGCCGAGGCCCGGCTGGGCGCCGGCACCCGCCGGGTGTCGTTCTCGGAGATGCCCGCGGCCTACGACGAGAACTCGGTGCGCGTGCTGGTCGACGGCGGCCGGCTGCTGGGCTTCGAGGTGGTGCGCGGCTACGGCCTCGAGGAGCTGCCCCCCGAGTTGGAGGCCAAGCGCGATCGGATCGAGGCGATCGACCGTGCCATCGCGGTGATCGACGGGCAGCGCGCCACGCTGCACGCCGAGGTCTCGTTCCTGACCAACGTCCCCCCCGGCGGCGCGCAGCGGGACCAGGACGGCGATCCACCCCCGATCGACCCGGCGGCCTACAAGCGGTTCCTGGACTGGAGCACGGCCCGGCTGGACGCCGTCGGCAAGGAGCTGATCCGGCTGGACCTGGCCCGCGTCGAGCTGGTCGAGGAGCGCGAGGTGCTGTCCAGCGAGCTGCTCGGCACCAGCGGCGCCGGGGCCGCGCTGAGCCGCCCGCGGGTGGTCGCGACCGTCGACGTCGAGGCCCCCGCGACGGCGTCGCTGACGCTGGTCTACCGGACCTACGACGCCCGCTGGGTCCCGGCCTACGACATCCGGCTGGCCACCGGCAGCGAGCAGATGGAGCTGGGGGTCAACGCCCTGGTCTGGCAGCAGACCCGCGAGGACTGGGAGCGGGTCGAGCTGGAGCTGTCCACCGCGGTCCCCGGGCGCAGCGCCGCGCTGCCGGAGCTGATGGCGTGGTTCATCGAGGAGACCCCGCCCCCGCCCCCGCCGCCGTCGGTGACGACCAGCGAGGACCGCGCCCGGCGCTCGTCGCGGGCCGAGAGGAAGAGCAAGGTCGCGCAGAGCCCGGCGCCCTCCGCCGAGGAGGCGCTGGCCTACGACTACGAGGCGGACTACGACTACGCGCCCGGCTACTACGACTACGGCGCCGGCTACGCGGCGCCGATGGACCAGCCGGCCCCGGCGCCGCCCCCCGCATCGGCGAGCGCGGGCCTGCTCGGGGCGATGGGCGCCGGCCGCGGCGGCGGCGGTGTCGGCAGCCTCGACGGGGTCGTGGCCGGGGACGTCGCGGGCGGCTACGGCTACGGCGCTTCGACCGGCTCGATCGCCGACGTGCTGGCCAGCGAGCTGCAGAACCGCAGCTACCTGCAGGACACCAGCGCGACCCTGCTCGGGACCCAGAACCGCCACGGCGCGATCACCGGCGGCGGCGTGGCCTTCGACCCGATCCGCGGCCGCGACCAGGTCGCCGCCCCGGCGGTCACCGCGGCCTACGACTCCTCGATCCAGACCTGGCCGTCGTACATGCCGTCGTCCCACGCGATGGGCTTCGACTTCTCGTTCCACGCCGAGGGCGAGGTCACGGTGCCCAGCGACGGGCAGGTCCACAAGCTGCCGCTGAAGGTCCAGCAGCTGCCCGCGCGCATCGAGCACGTCGTGGTGCCGGTGGTGGAGCAGGCCGCGTTCGTCCAGGCGGTGGTCGACAACGGCAGCCCCTACCCGATGCTGGCCGGGATGGGCAACGTGTACCTCGACGGCGAGTACCTCGGCCAGGTCCCGACCCAGACCGTCGCGCCGGGCCAGCCGCTGGAGCTCGCGCTGGGCATCGACCGCTCGGTCAAGGTCGAGCGCAAGCAGCAGCAGCTCAGCGACAAGGGCGGGATCTTCGGCACCCAGAAGGTGCGGGCCTACGAGGTCGCGGTGAAGTTCGAGAACTACCGGGGCGAGACGGTCCACGTCAAGCTGCTCGACCGCGTGCCGTACACCTACGACGAGCAGATCAAGATCGTCGACGTCGAGCACTCCGCGCCGCCCAGCGAGGACCACGGCAACGGGATGCTCGAGTGGACGCTCGATCTGAAGCCGGGAGCCAAGCAGGACGTGACGTTCACCTACACGCTCAAGCACAGCAAGAACTACAAGGTCTGGCACCCCGAGGACTGAGGAGGACACGACGATGAAGACGATCACGGTCTTGACGTTGAGCGCCCTCCTCGCGACGGGGGCGATGGCCACGGAGCTCGACACCGACGAGGCGGGCATCGAGCGGGTGATGGTCTACCAGGATCGGGCCCAGATCGACCGCACGGCGACGGTCTCGGTCCCCGGCGGGCGCAGCGAGGTGGTGTTCACCGGGCTGCCGGCGCCGCTGATCTCCGGCTCGGTGCGGGCCCGCACCGGCGACGACGCGGTGGAGGTGATCGGCCTGACCCAGCGCGAGGAGGTCCACGTCGCGGAGCGCCGCGCCGAGGTCCGCGAGCTGCTCGAGGAGGTCCGGCAGCTGCGCACCCGGATCCGCGAGGTGCAGGTCGAGGACGGCGAGCTGCAGGTCCGGCTGGAGCAGATCCGCCAGCTGCGGGAGTACGTGCGCGGGGCGACGGCGCTGAGCCAGACCAGCCCCGAGCTGGACACCGCCGCGATCGGCCGCTCGCTGGACCAGTTCAAGGACGACACCGACCGGATCCTGGAACGCCGCAGCGAGCTGCAGGCCGAGCTGACCGACCTGTGGGACGAGGTCGGCGAGCGCCAGCAGCGGATCGCCGACCTGCAGTACGGCAGCGACCGCACGACCACCACCGTGACCGTGACGCTCGAGGCCCGCGGCGGCCGCAGCGTCCCGGTGACGCTGAGCTACGGGGTGTGGGGCGTGTCGTGGGTCCCGCGCTACGACGTGCGCTACGACGACGAGCAGCTGTCCCTGGCGTACCTGGCCGAGGTGCGGCAGTCCTCCGGCGAGGACTGGCGCGACGTGCGGCTGGTGTTCACCACCGCGCGGCCCGACGAGATGCGGCCCCCGCCGGGCAACCAGCCGCTGTACCTGCAGGGGTACAAGGAGAAGGAGACCACGGTCCAGCTCGGCAGCGTCCGCGAGGAGGCCGAGGAGGACGAGCGCCGCGAGAGCGGCAAGGCCGAGGCCACCGTCTCCCGCGACCAGCTCCAGGTGGTGCAGCGCGGGCTGGCGGTGGACCTGGCGGTCCAGCGCGACGCCAGCGTGCCGGCCGACGGGCGCCCCTACCGCATCGCGGTGCTGGAGCAGGATCTGGACGCCGAGGTCGACCGCTACGCGGCCCCGAGCCTCTCGCCGCAGGTGTTCCTCCGCGCCCGGACGACCAACCAGACCGGGATGCCGCTGCTGCCCGGCCAGGTCGACGTCTACCGCTCGGCGGGCTACATCGGCACGATCTGGCTGGACAGCCTGGCCGCCGGCGAGAAGTGGGACCTGAGCCTCGGCCCCGCCGGCCCCGTGACCGTCAAGCGCGAGTTCGACGCGATGCGCAACCGCACCGTCGAGCGCGCCGCCGGGCGCAAGAAGGTCCACTTCGTGTACGACCTGGTGGCCCACAACTACGGCGAGCAGGCCACCGAGCTGGTCGTCACCGAGGCGATCCCGGTCAGCCACGTCGAGCAGGTCAGGATCAAGCTGGCCGAGGAGACCACCGAGGGCTTCGAGACCAGCGAGGACGGCAGCCTCCACAGCTGGACCCTGGCGCTGAAGCCCGGCGAGAAGAGGGAGATCCACCTGGAGTACGTCGTCGACCTGCCCGAGGACTACGTCTGGGAGGGGTTCTAGCGCCGTCGCAGGGGGGGGACGGCTAGGGGTTCAGCGCGCGGGCGGTGGTCTGGTGCTCCATCGCCAGCTCGGCGCGCTGGATCGCGTCGCGCAGGCCCACGTCCTGGGGCTGGTGCTCCAGGCCCTCCTTGGCCCACTTCATCGCCTTGCGCGGCTCGCCGCGGCGCACGAAGAATCGCGCCAGGCGGCGGTACAGGAAGATCGCGCCGGGGCGCAGCTCGAGCGCGCGCTCGTACTGGCCCGCGGCCTCGTCCCAGCGCCGCCGCGCGGTGAGCAGGTCCCCGCTGAGCGTCAGCAGCCACGGGTCGTCCGGCTCCTCGCGCAGCAGGGGGCCGAGGATCCCCTCCGCCTCCTCGAGCCGCGAGGCGCGCAGGAAGCCCTCGGCCGCCGAGGTCCGCAGGTCCTTGTCGGTGGGATCCATCTGGACCGCCTTGCGGGCCAGCGAGAGCAGCGCAGTCCGGTCCTTGCGCTTGCGCGCGGCCCGGAATTCCTGCAGCAGCTCCTTCTTCTTCATGAGGTGCCGGATTGTAGCAGATCCGGGGCGAACCGACCACGAGACGGAGGGGCCGGGGCCGGGCCTCGGGGCATCAGCCGGAGGAGTCGGCGACCTCCCGCACGAGGCGGAATCCCACGTCGATCGAGCAGTAGTCGGACGCCTCGGGGTAGCGGCGCGCCGCGCGGCAGTCCTCGGCCGGGCTGTTCCACGAGCCTCCGCGGATCACCGCGCGCCCGCTCGGCTCGGCGTCGGAGTGGGTCCACTCGCGCACGGTCCCGGCCAGGTCGCGCACGTCGTAGGGCGAGGCGTCCACCGCGAAGGTGCCCACCGGCTCGGGCCGCGGAGGCCCCTCGCGGGACAGGCGCATCTTGCAGAACGTCGGGTCGAAGCGGTCGCCCCAGGGGAAGAACCGCGCGTCGGCGCCGCGGGCCGCCTTCTCCCACTCCACCTCGGTGGGCAGCCGGTAGCGGCAGCCATCCCGCCCGGAGCGCCACTCGGCGTAGGCGCTGGCCGCCGCGATGTCGACCCCGCCGAGGGTCCGCCGGATGTCCAGCCGCCCGCCGGGCCCCTCTCCCTCGGGCAGGCTGAACTTGCCCTCCGAGTCCACCGGCCAGGCGGGCTCGCCGCCGGGGTGCAGCCGCGGGCAGTTGACGTGGGCGCGCTCGTCGTCGGCCCTGCCCACCGAGCGCAGGAACGCCAGGTACTCGCCCACGGTGCACGGGAACTTGGCGATCGAGAAGTCGTCCACCGACTTGAGCGTGCGGGGCCACGAGCCCGGGGCCTGCACGTCGCCGCCGAGCACGAACGACCCGCCGGGCACGTAGATGAAGCCGTCCCCGACCTGCTCGTCGTCCAGCAGCCGGACCTTGATCCGCCGCGTCTCGCCGCGCCCCATCAGCATCGGGAAGCGCGTGTCGCGGAACCCCTCGCGGCGCAGCACCAGCAGGTAGCTGCCCATCGGCACCGGCACGTCGCGGATCGGGGTCTTGCCCAGCAGCCGCGGCTCGGCGGCGCGCTTGACCCGCTTGCGGTCGACGAAGCGGTAGATCCAGACCTCGGCCCCCGGCGGCTTGCTCGACACCGAGACCTGGCCGTCGCCGCGCAGCCGCTCGACGTAGCGGCCGTCGTCGTACCGCCGGATCAGCCCCTCGTAGTAGATCTGGTCGGCGGAGTCGCGGCGCGCCTCGGCGTCGCGGAAGCGGGTCCAGTACAGCGCCGCCAGCCCGGAGCGGCCGCCCTCGCTGCGATCGTCGTAGGCCAGCGCCTGCTCGAACAGCCCCTCGGCCTTGAGGAACGCCACCGCCACGTCGCGCTCGGCCTCCTCGAGCCGGTCCTCGAGCTCCCACGCCGAGGCCTTCTCGTCGAGCTTCTCCCAGCCGCGCAGGGCCGACAGCGCCTTGTGGACCTCCTCGCGCAGGCGGTCCACCTCCAGCCGCGCGGCGTGGTACGTCTCCATCGCCGAGCGGCCCTCGTCGACCCGCTTCTGGGCCGCCTCGCGGCGCTTGGTGCCCTCGAGGAAGGCCTCGATCTCGTCGCTCAGCTCGCGGGCGCTGCGGAACCGCTGCTCGGGATCGCGGACCAGCGCTCGCATGCAGATGTCGCTCAGCTCCTCGGGGATCCGCAGGTGGGGGGCCCGCTCGATGGGCGGGATCGGGTCCTCCTCGACGCAGCGGATCATCACGTCCCGCGGGTTCTTGCCGTGGAAGTGCAGCTTCTGCGTCAGGATCTGGTACAGGATCCCGCCCAGGGCGTACACGTCGCTCCACGGGCCGATCCGGTCCCGCTCGTTCTTGGCCTGCTCCGGCGCCATGAACGGCGGCGTGCCCTGCACGTAGCCGGCCCGCGTGGCCAGCTGGGCGCCCTCGGAGAGCTCCACCGGCTCGAGGTCCTGCTCCTCGCCGTCGACCACCTGGGGCTCGTCCAGCTGCCCCATCACCTTGGCCAGGCCCCAGTCGAGGATCAGCACCTCGCCGAAGTCCCCGAGCATGATGTTGGCCGGCTTCAGGTCGCGGTGGATCACGCCGCGGGCGTGGGCGTACTCCATCCCGAGGCAGACCTGCTGCAGGATCGTCAGCAGCCGGATCCGCGAGAACCGCCCGACGATCTCCGGGTTGGCCTTGCGGATCCCGCGCAGCACCTGGTCCAGCGAGCGGCCCTCGACCTTCTTCATCGTGTAGAACACGGTGCCGTCGGGCAGCCGCCCGAGATCGTGGACCGGCACGATGTTGGGGTGCTCGAGCTGCCCGGTGACCTGGCTCTCGCCGAGGAACCGCTGCAGCACGTTCATCGTCTGCGAGCCGTCCTTGCGCAGGATCTTCAGCGCCACGGTGCGGCCGATGTCGCGGTCGAAGGCGGCGATGATCGTGCCCTGGCCGCCCTTGCCCAGCTCCGAGTGGTAGGCGTAGCGGGTGCCCAGGCTGGGGCCCCCGGGGGCGTCCTTGCGCGGGAACGGCCGCGGGACGCTCTTCTTCTCCTTGCGCGCCGGGGGGAGCACGATCCGGGTCAGGCTCTCGCCCTTGCCCTCGAGCTCCAGCTCCATCAGCGTCGACGACGGCCCGGCCTTGGGCACCAGCGTCGGGATCTCGTCGGGGACCTCGGCCAGCTGGTCCAGCAGCGGTCCGAGGCGGTCCGCCATCGCGCGGACGCCCACTGCGCCCCCGTCGGGGAACAGCTCCTCGAGCAGGATCCGCAGGGCCGCCAGGGCCCGCCAGTACTCGGCGCTGCGGTCCGACTCGGCGTCGGCGGAGCGGACGTCCGGGAGTCTACGGGGGGTGCTTTCGTCCGGCTCGCTCATCGTGGACGCATCCTACAACCGGGGGCCCGGCCGTGCCATCCCCCGGGGCGAGTGCTCAGAGCAGATCGAGGGCGAGGATCGTGCCGCCCGACGCGAACTCCCAGTCCGAGACCCCGCTGCCCCCGTCGATGCCGACCAGCGCGTCCCCGTCGGCGAGGTAGACCGTCCCGCCCAGGACCCGGATCCCGCCGCTGCGGTCGTTGCCGGTCCCCGTCGACCACAGCTCGCTGCCGTCGGCGGCGTCGACGGCGTACAGATCGCCGTAGCTCTCGGTGACGTAGACCACGCCGTCGGACGCCACCGGGACGTCCAGCGGCAGCCCCGCGAGGGCGTCCATGAACGGCGCCCCGTCGTTGGCCGCGAAGCCCAGCAGCCCGTCGTTGTCGGTGGCCACGAAGGCCTCGCCGCCGTCCACCGCGACGCCGCTGGCGGAGGCGTTGTCCAGCGGGTGGGTCCAGTCCTCGTCGAGGGTCTCGGGCATCAGCGACCACACCGCGTCCCAGCCGCCGACGATCACCCGCCCGCCGGTGACCCCCAGGTCCGTGACCTGCGCGTTTCCGGTGGCGAACGACGCCAGCTCCGAGCCGTCGTCGGGGTCCAGGCGGCGCACCGGGTCGCCGCCGCAGACCAGCGCCCCGCCGCCGACCGCCATCGCCCCCGAGAGGCCCGAGTACGGCTCGCTGAACCGCTCCTCGCCGCTGCCGGCGTCGAGGCCCACGACGCGGTCCAGGGTCTGGGCGAACAGCGTGTCGCCGCTGATCGCCAGCTCGCCCGAGCCGGTGCTGCCCAGGTCGACGCTCCACAGCTCCCCGCCGTCGACGCCGTCCACCGCCACCACGGTGGAGCCCCCCACCAGGGCGTAGATCGTGCCGCCGTCGGCCAGCAGATCGCCGTGGCTGCCTCCGCCGTAGCTGGTCGACCACACCGTCGAGCCGCCTCCGTCGGCGACGCCGACGATCTCGCCGTCCTCGGTCAACAGGACCACCGCCGCGTCCTCGTCCAGCAGGTCCGGACACCCGCTGAGCACCGGCAGCGCCGTCGCCACGGCCACCGCCGCGAAGCCCGCCCGAAACCGTCTCATGGAACTCGTCTCCTAGTACCCGAAGAGCAGATAGACCTTGCCCGAGCCCGATCCCACCTGGTCGTTGTAGGGGGCGCCCACCGCCAGGTCGGGCAGCCCGTCGTCGTTGAAGTCCCCCACCGGCGCCAGCGCGTGCCCGAACCAGTCGCCCTGGGCCTCCCCGAGCACCCGCGCCGGCGCCGTGGAGAGGTCGTAGGTGGCGCCCCAGCTCCCCGCCGCCTCGTCGATCAGGTACACCGCCCCGGCCTCGGCGCCCGCGACGGCGTTGCCCCGCGCGCCGATGGCGATCTCCGGGACGCCGTCGCCGGTCATGTCCCCCGGCGCCGCCAGCACGCCCGCCTGGTCACCGCTCGCCCCCGCGAACAGGGTGTCGGCGCCCGCGAGGTTGGTGTTGCCCGCGAACCCGCCCTGGATCCCGAAGAACACCGCGACGCCGCCGCCGGGCGACCGGTCGTAGGAGCCGATCCACAGCTCGCCGCGCCCGTCGCCGGTGAGGTCGGGGATGCCGCCCACCGCGGCGCCCCAGTGCTCGCCGCCGTTGGCGTAGAACGTCGCGTCGGCGGCGCCCACGTCCTGGTCGCTCCACGCCCCGCCGTGGCCGTCGATCACGTAGACCTCGCCGTCGGTGCCGTCGCACAGGTGGCAGCCGATCACGATGTCGTCGTAGGGATCGCCGTCGAGGCTCGGCGCGATCGCCACCGCGCCGCCCATCAGCCCGTCGTCCTCGATCCCGTAGAACACCGCGTCGGCGTCGGCGGTGTCGTTGATCCCGGCCCAGCTCGCGGAGCCGAGGAACAGGTACGCGGCGCCGCGCAGCCCGCCGTTCTGGTTGTTGTAGGGCGCCCCGACCAGCAGGTCGTCGGTGCCGTCGCCGTCCACGTCCCCGGTGGCCAGGGCGTAGCCGGCGTGCTCCCCGGCGAAGTCCCCGCGGATCGTCCGGTCCGCGTCGCCCACGTCGGGATTGGAGGCGATCGCCCCGGCGCCACCGAAGAACAGGTACACCTCGCCGTCCGGGATCATGCTGAACTCGCGGTACGGCCCCCCCAGCGCGAGGTCCGCGGCGCCGTCGCCGTCCAGGTCGCCGACCGCCACCGCCGCGCCCACCTGGGCGTCGGTCACGGTGCCGTCGATGAAGTGCGCGACGCCGAGCACCGGCGGGTTGTTCCACCAGTCGGCGGCCTCGCCCTCGACCACCTCGGCGTTGCCCGTGTTGGGGCTGATGCCGTCGTCGAACGGCGCCCCGGCGAACAGGTCGGGCAGGCCGTTGCCGGTGACGTCCCCGCCTCCGGCGAGGGCGTACCCGAGGCGCGCGTTCATCGCGCCCTGGACCGTGATCTGCAGCTCCTCGGAGGACAGGTCCCAGCCGTAGAACTCGTCGACGTCGCCGTCGCAGTCGTCGTCCAGCCCGTCGGGGCCGTCCAGCGCCCCGGGGTAGATCGACGCGTCGAGGTCGTTGCAGTCCCCGTCGCACGGCGTCAGGCCGTCGCCGTCCTCGTCGACCTCCTCGTCGATCACGCCGTCGCAGTCGTCGTCGTAGCCGTTGCACTGCTCGGGCGCGCCGGGGTGCACGTCGGGGTCGGTGTCGTCGCAGTCGCCGGAGCAGTACGCCCAGCCGTCGCCGTCCTCGTCGAAGTCCTCGTCGATCAGCGTGTCGCAGTCGTCGTCCATCCCGTTGCACTCCTCGGGAGCGCCCGGGTAGATGTCGGGGTCGTCGTCGGCGCAGTCGGCGTTCTCCTCGCCGCAAGGGCTGTAGCCGTCGCCGTCCTCGTCGAACCCGTCGTCGATCGTGCCGTTGCAGTCGTTGTCCTTGCCGTCGCACTGCTCCGCGGCGCCGGGGTAGGTGGTCGGATCGTCGTCGTCGCAGTCCCCCTCCTCCTCGCACCAGCCGTCGTGGTCGTCGTCGAGGCCCTCGTCGATCTCGTCGTCGCAGTCGTTGTCGATCCCGTCGCAGATCTCCTCGGCGTTGGGGTAGATGTCGGGATCGTCGTCGTCGCAGTCGCCGTTGCACGACGACCAGCCGTCCTGGTCGACGTCGAAGGGATCGTCGACGATCCCGTTGCAGTCGTTGTCCTTGCCGTCGCAGACCTCCTCGGCGTCGGGGTACACCGAAGAGTCCTGGTCGTTGCAGTCCCCCTCCTCGGTGGTGAACCCGTCGCCGTCGACGTCCCCCGCAGAGGGATCCACCGTGGGGCAGCCGGTCGCCACCGCCACGATCACCGCCAGCCCACCCGCGAATCCGATTCCCCTCATGCCACCACCACTCCTGCAGTCCGTCGCCCCCATTCTAGCAGGAGGCGCGCGCCGCGCCCGCACGCGGGGCCCTCGCCCGCCCGCGCCGGCCCGGCGCGGATCACTCCACGACGTCGCCGGCGTCCCGCGGGCACAGCTTGTGGTTGCCGTAGCTGTACACCAGGATGCCGGTCAGCGACGCGTAGGTCGTCCCCACGGCGGGCTGGTACACCAGGTCGTCGAACAGCCAGTCGTCGACGCGCAGCCCGCCGGTGACCTCGAACTCCTCGTAGTCGCCGGGAGCGTCGGGGTTGCTGCTCGTCACGGTGACGTTCTGCACCGTGATCAGCTGGTTCTCGTAGGCCTCGGCGAGGGGGCCGTAGGTCGCCACGTCCGCCGGATCGACGACGTACGGCCCGGGCACCGCCTGGGTCCCGGTGACGGTCACCGTGGGGAACGCGAGCTCGCCGAGCCCGTAGTACTCCTTGTAGTCGCCGCCCGTCAGGTCGACCACGTCTCCGGGCTGCACGGTCGGGGGCTCGTCGATGTAGACGTACAGCCCGCCGAAGGGCCCCACCGCCGGGTCGCTGACGAAGAACGCCACGTCGGGCCGGATCCCGGTGACCACCACCCCCTCGACGTCGGCCGGGGTCCCGGAGAACGGGTGGCCGGGGGCGGCCTCGTTGCTCAGCGTCGGGATGTCGAAGGTGCACGCCGCGCTGCCCGGGTTGGCCTCGGTGGGGCACAGGTCGCACAGGTCGCCCTTGCCGTCCCCGTCGGCGTCCTCGCCACCGTCGACGACGTGGGGGCACAGGTCGCTGCCGTCGGGGGTCCCGTCCCCGTCGGTGTCCCCCGGGGTGTACGGCCCGCAGGCGTCGGTGGGGTCCATCGGGCAGACGTCGCACGCGTCCCCGGCGCCGTCGCGGTCCAGGTCCCACTGCTCGGGATCGAACGCCGCGGGGCAGCCGTCGTCGCCGTCGGCCACGCCGTCTCCGTCGGCGTCCCCGGGCTGGGCCCCGAACATCGGGTCGCAGTCGAAGCGGGTCGAGGGCGCGCCGCACTCGAACAGCGGGTACAGGTCGTACAGGTAGGCGATGTCGTCGCCGGCGTCGACCCCGTCGCCCTGCATCTCGGCCAGCAGCGCCCCCTCGAGGATCGCCTGGAGCTCGGCCAGCGTCTGGTCGTGGCCGTCCCCCGAGCTGGCCTCGGTCTTCAGACAGATCGTCTTGTCCACGCCGCAGACGTCGAGGGTCTCGCACCAGGCGGGCTCGATGGTCGACACCAGGTCCTCGTCGCCGAACACCACCTGGCCATCGACGAAGGTCGCACGGACCGCCTCGGTGGGCAGGTCCATCAGCGCCTCGTAGGGGTGCAGGCGGTCCCCGGCGAACACCGCGATGTCGGCGCGGAAGCCCACCTCGAGGGTGCCGAGCACGTCCTCGGCGCCCACGGCCCGCGCGGCCCCCGCGGTGACCATCCACAGCATCTCCTCGGGGGTGAACACGTCCCCCATGAAGCCGTCGTCGTAGCGGTGCGCGCAGCTGAGCTCATCGAGGATGTTGAGGCTCCCGCTGGCGGTCCAGTCGGGGGCCAGCGCGACCCGCAGGCCGAGGTTGTGCGCGATGTGCACCGGCGTGGTCCGCCAGTACAGCTCCAGGTTGCTGCGCGGGGCCCACAGGATCGTCATGTCGTTCTCGAGCATCGTGACGTACTGGTCGGTGTGGTTGTCCATCGCGTGGATGATCGAGACGTAGGGGTCCACCAGCCCGATGTCGAACAGGTGCTGCAGCTCCCACGCGACCCCGTCCCCCCAGCCCTCGGAGACGTGGGGGGTGAACGCCGCGGTCTGGCCGCTGGCGATCTCGTCGAGCAGGTCCGCGGCGTCCCCGGCGTCCAGGTACTCGACCTTCTGCGCGCTGTAGTCCACCTCGTAGCCGGGGATCCCGTGGAACGGCTCGTCGGCGTCGAGGTCGCGGACCCAGCCCTGCAGGCAGGTCTCCCCGTAGGTGGTCGTCCCGTTGACCGAGGCGGTCCCGGCGACCATCAGCCGCGCCTCGGCCCACTTCTGGATCTCGCACTCGTGGTCGTCCTGGATGTCGAGGACCTCGTAGACGCCCCCGTAGTACTGGGGGTGCCCCTGCCAGTCGTAGCGGTCCGAGAACCGCTCCCCGGGGTGCCACATCGGCAGGGTGTTGTACTGCATGTGGTTGTGGGCATCGATCAGCGCCGGGGTGACGATCCCCTCGGAGCAGAGCAGCACGCCGTCGGCGTACCCGGCGGTCCCCGAGCAGTCCTCGCCGACGCACAGGATCAGGCCCGAGCTGCGCGAGAACGAGACCTCGCCGTCGAGGTACTCCACGTCCGGGGTCAGCACCGTGCCGTCGATCGTGACCACGTCCCCGCCGTTGTTGAACGGCGTGCAGGGCTCGATCTGCGAGCTGTCGTCGTCCCCGCTGTCGTCGTCCCCGCTGTCGTCGTCCCCGCTGTCGTCGTCCCCGCCGGTGTCGTCGTCCCCGCTGTCGTCGTCGCCGGTGTCGTCGTCCGACGCGTCGTCGTCGGGGCAGCCCGCGATCACCAGCAGCAGCGTGGCCAGCAGGCCCAGTCCGATCCACCAGGGTCCCTGTCGCATCGTCGCTCCCTCTCTCGCCCATCTCGGCTCGCCGCGGCATGATAGCGTACGGGGACGACGAATCGCGGCCATTCGGCTGCCCCGGGAGCAACGAGTTGCCACGCAAGAAGCACATCGCCCGCGACGATCGCCTCGAGAACCTGGTCCAGGCCGGCTGGGACGCGTTCCACACCGGCCAGGTGCGGTGGATGCGCACGGTGGTGGCGCGGCTCAAGGGCACGGCCCCCGAGGCACCCGAGGTCCTCGACCTGGTGTGGCGCCAGCACTACCTCGAGGGCGATCTCGAGCGGGCGATGGAGGAGGCCGTGCGGGCCGCCGAGCTGTACCCCGACGACGCCGACCTGCGCTACGCCGCCGGCTGGTGCCTGGTCCAGCTCGGTGCGGCGGAGGACGCGGTCGACCAGCTGCGGCGGGCCGTCGAGATCGACCCGTCGTTCGCCGACGGCTGGTACGAGCTCGGGATCGCCTGGGAGCAGCTGGGCCAGACCGACGAGATGCGGGAGGCGTTCTCGCGGGTCTACGACCTGGACGCCGCCGCGGAGCCGTTGCCCGACCGCCTGGACGACCAGGCCTTCGAGCGCGTGACCCGCGAGGCCCTCGACGAGCTCCCCGATCCGGTCCTCGAGGCGATGGACAACGTCGCCGTGATCATCGAGGAGTACCCCGAGACCTGGATCCTCGACGACGCCCCCTACGACCCGCGGCTGTTCGGGCTGTTCGTCGGCGCCTCGTTCGCCGAGGCCCGCGGCACCCAGCTGGCCCCCGACGAGCCGACCCGGATCTACCTGTTCCGGCGCAACCTGGAGCGCCAGTACCCCCACCCCGACGACCTGCGCCGCGAGATCCGCACCACCGTGATCCACGAGGTCGGACACTACCTCGGCCTCGAGGAGGACGACCTGGAGCGGCGGGGCTGGCTGTGACCGGCGGGCGGCGCACCGCGGCCCGGCGCTCCGCGGTCCGTCGCCGGCTGCTGGTCGTCTGCGCCATCGATCCCGACCCCGGCGACCCGCTGAGGCGCTGCACCGGCCAGTCCCGGTTCCTCGGCGAGGCGGGGCTGTGGCTCGCCCGCCGCGGCGTGGACCTGATCTGCGCCGAGCCCGGCGCCGCGACCGGATACCGGCCCGTCCCCGGGGCCTGGGAGCCCGCCACGGTGGAGGCGATCGACGCCGTGTTCGACCGCGACCACCGCCGCGATCGCGGGGCGCAGCACGCCTGGCTGGCGCGCGGCGTCCCGGTGGCCAACCCGCCGGCGTTCCACGCGCTGTGCGACGACAAGCTGGCGTTCGCCCGCTGGGCGCGGGGTGCCGGGCTCCCGGTCCCCGAGACGGTGCCGGCGGGTGACGACGCCTGGCGGAGCTGGGGGGCCGCCTATGCCAAGCCGCGCCACGGACGGATGGGGGCCGGCGTGCACCGGCTCGCCGCGGGGGAGGCCCCGCGGGGGGCCGTGGTCCAGCGCGCCGTCGAGCCGCGGGAGGCGGGCGAGTCGATCCGGCTGCTGCTCCAGCGCACCCCGGGAGGGCCGTGGACGCGTGCGGGGGCGTTCCGCCGGGTGGCCCGGGCGGGGGCCGACGTCGTCGGCCTCGCCACCGGGGCAGAGGCCCGCCCGCTGCGGGCCGAGCAGCGCCCGGCGCTGGACGGCGTGGAGCGCGACTCGATCCGCGCGCTGGCCGCGGCGCCGGACGCCGACCTGATCGTGGAGGTCGGGATCGACGTGGTCCTCGGCCGAGACGGCCCCGCGGTGCTGGAGTGGAATGCCCGGCCCGGCCGCTCCTTCGAGCGCATCGGGCGGGACGACCTGCGGTGCCGGGCGCAGCGGCGCCCGTTCGAGGTGCTGCTGGGGTGGGTCGGGTAGGCCCGCGCGTCAGACGCCGGGCTCGTCGCTCGCGGGCTCGGCCGGATCGCCGGACCGCTCGTCCTCGCCAGCCTCGCCGAGGCGATCGAGCGCCTCGTCGTAGCGCTCGACGAGGGCCCGGTAGGTCTCCAGCTCGGGGCCCTCGATGCGGCGGTGGACCCGGCCATGGTAGTCCAGCGGGTCGATGATCCGCCCGGCCTGCTCCAGCTCGTAGTGCAGGTGGGGCGCACTGGTTCGGCCGGTGTTGCCGCAGGTCGCGACCTGCTGGCCGGCCGCGATCTTGGCGCCGGCGGTGACGCCCTCCGCGATGCCCTCGAGGTGCAGGTAGCGCGCCATCGTGCCGTCGGCGAACCGCAGCTCGAGGCTGTTGCCGTTGTACTTGAAGTTCCACGTGGTGCGGGTCACCGTCGCGTCCACCGGGGCGTAGACCGGCGTCCCCACCGGGGCCAGGAAGTCGATCCCGCGGTGGTCGCGTCCGTCGCCGAGCAGCGCGGTGATCTGCTGGTAGTCCTGGATCGGCTCGACCTTCAGCCGCGCCGGGACCTCGAGCCCCTCGGCGTCCCAGTAGCTGCCCCAGCTGTCGCCCTCGCGCTGGTGGTAGTAGGCGCGGTACTCGCGGTCCTGCTTGAGGCTGCGGTAGACCAGCGCGGCGATGCGGACCTCCTCGTCGCCGCTGGGCTCGTACAGCACCCGCAGGCGGTCCCCCGAGCGCAGGTCGCTGCTGAGATCGACCCACCACACCAGGATCCGGCCGCAGGTGGCGGTCAGCCAGATGCTGCGCCGCCCCTCGACGGCCCCGTCGAACGCCTGGGACAGCGACCCGCGGATCTCCAGGTCGACGCCCTGAAGCGCGGTGAAGTCCCCGATCGCCCGGTCGTCCGGGCCCGGGGCGCCCCCCGTCTCGCCGCCGCCGGTCTCGCCGGCGGCCCCGTCGCCCGTCTCCGCGACGGGCTCCTCCCCCGCCCCGCGCTCGCGCGGCGGGCGCCCCTGCCGATCCTGGAAGAACAGCAGGTAGACGTTGAGCGCCACCGAGAGGACGAGCAGGACCGCCAGCGTGGCGGGGAGGCCACGGCTGGGGCGGTTGCTGGCGAACGTGTATCGGGCCACCGGGCTCCTCGGACCGGACCGTCGCACGCGGACCGGGTCGGATCCGCAGCGATGCTACCGGGTGCGGTGGGAGCAGGCAACCCGCCGCGCTGCGTCGCGGTCCAGAACGGGAAAGGGCCGACCTGGGGCGAGACGATCTCGTCTCCAGCGCCCAGGTCGGCCCTGCGACCCCCCCGATTCCCGAGCTCGCGCTCCCTCCCGGCAGCACGAGGAGTGAGGAACCGACGTACGGTATTCCACCGTGGTGTGACCAGCATCACGATTCCAACGGGTGGCGACAAGCAAGAACCGACGTGGAGGGGGTCGCCCGGGACGATTTTGCGGAAAGTGGTTTCAGGGTTGGAGTGAATTTGGGTTTTTTGGGTTTTTCGTCGTGTCCGGCGACGGCGTGAAGAGGGGCCCCGCCGGTGACGTCCGTCCCCCGCGAGGATAGAGTATCGCGCCATGAAGTCGATCGTCCCCCTGCTGCTGGTCCTGAGCCTCCCCCTCCCCGCCCTCGCCGGGGACGACACCCTGCTCGCCGAGGTGAAGAAGATCGCGGGCGACGGCGTGGTGGTCGTGCTCGACGAGGAGGGCAAGGCGCTGGTCGAGCTCAACCCCGACCGCCCATTCGTCCCGGCCTCGAGCCTCAAGGTCGCCACCGCGCTGGCGGCGATGGAGGTGCTCGGCGCCGACTACCACTTCGAGACCCACTTCTACGTCGACGACGGCGGCATGCTGTACGTCGAGGGCCACGGCGACCCGTACCTCATCTCGGAGGAGCTCGACCTGCTGGCGCCGGCGCTGCTGGCCGAGGGCCGCAAGGAGTTCGCCGGGCTGGTGCTCGACGCGACCTACTTCGAGCCGGGGATCACGATCCCCGGGGTGACCAGGAGCGACAACCCCTACGACGCGCTCAACACGGCGCTGGCGGTGAACTTCAACACGATCCACGTGCGGATCGACGGTGACACGATCGCCAGCGCCGAGGACCAGACGCCGCTGGTCCCGCTGGCGATCACCGTGGCCGAGGAGAGCGGCCGCGAGGGCAAGGTCCGGATCAACCTGACCGACAGCCCCGAGCGCTCGCTGCAGTACGCCGGCGAGCTGATCAAGGCCAAGATCGAGGCCCACGGCGGCACGGTCGGCGACGAGATCCGGATCGGCGAGGTCCCCGAGGGCCTCGCGCCGCACTACGTCCACCCCAACTCGCGGGCGATCCCCGAGGTGGTGGCCGGGATGCTCGAGTACAGCAACAACTACATCGCCAACCAGCTGGTGCTGGAGATGGGGGTGCGGAAGCACGGCCCGCCGGCCACGCTGGACAAGGGCGTCTCCGTGGTCCAAGAGGTGCTCGCGGCCCACGGCCTGACCGACGGCCTGACCTACGTCGAGGGCTCCGGGATCTCCCGCGACAACCGGGCCACCGCCGACGTGATGTGCCGGCTGCTGACCGAGTTCGCGCCGCACAAGGAGCTGATGCGCGACCGCAACGGGGCGCTGGCCAAGACCGGGTCGCTGTCGGTGACCAAGACGATCATCGGCTACCTCGAGACCAGCAGCCACGGCGAGGTGCGGTTCGTGTTCGGCCTCGACGGCCACTGCTGGAACGAGCGCTTCGCGCTGATCGACCTGCTCAAGGAGAAGCTCTAGCCCGCGTCATCGACATGACGAGATGACCTGACTCCCGGCCGCTCGAACTCCACCGCAGAGAGCGCCGAGAGCGCGGAGTCGAGATCGAGGGGTGTCGTCTCTGCGGTCTCCGCGTGCTCCGCGGTTCGATCCCAACTCCGCTCAGGCTTGCTGCAGCTCGAAGGTGACGGCCAGGCCGCCGCCCTCGGCGGGGGCGGCGCGCACGGTCCCGCCCAGCGCCTCCACGCCGAGCCGCACGATCATCAGCCCCAGACCCGTGCCGCCGGTGCGCCGCGAGCGGGACGGGTCGGCGCGGAAGAACGGCTCGAACAGCCGCCCGAGGGCCTCCTCCGGGACGCCGGGGCCACGGTCCGCGACGGTGATCGCGAGCCGTCCGTCGCGCGCGGCGGTGGTGATCTGCACCGGCTGGCCCTCGCCGTAGCGGACGGCGTTCTCCAGCAGGTTGCCCAGCACGCGGATCAGCAGCGCGCGATCTCCGAGGACGCGGTCCCCGGCGCCGACCTCGGTGCGCAGCTCGGTCCCCGTGCGCGAGGCCTCGGCCTCCACCCGGGGCCAGGCTTCCTCGACCAGCTCGGCCACGCCCAGCGCCTCGATCTCCAGCGGCGTGGCGCCCATGTCCAGGCGGCTGGCGACCAGCATCTCGGCGACCAGCTCGTCGAGGGCGTCGACCTCGGCCTCGAGCGCCGCGACGCGCCCGGCGTCGGCCCCCTGCTCGCGCAGCATCTCCAGCGACAGCTTCATCCGGGCCAGCGGCGAGCGCAGCTCGTGGGAGAACCCGGCGGCGAGCTCCTTCTGGCCGCGGATCATCCCCTGGACGCGGTCGGCCATCGCGTTGAACGAGCGGCCCATCACGGCCACGTCGTCTCCGCCCCGGCTGCGCACCCGGTGGTCCAGGTCGCCGGCGGCGATGCGGTCCATCGAGCGGCTCATCCGCCGCAGCGGGGCGGTGACGTACACCGAGATGCCGAGGACCCCGGCCAGCGCCGCGAGGCCGATGTACAGCATCCCGTGGTGGAACGCCCGCCGCGCCGAGGCGTCGACCCGGGGCGGGGTCATCGCCAGCGTCGCCACCACCGCGCCGCCCTGCTCGACCGGGACGTAGGTCCGGAACGGGGGCCGGTGGTCGACCTCGCAGGGGCGCCCGTTGAACTCGACCTGCCGGACCTTGCGCCAGCGGTGGCCGGCTCCCCCGGCGTGGATCGGGCCACTGCAGGCCAGCGGGTGGCCGTCCTCGCCCACCAGCGCCACGGTCGCGCCGACGCCGTCTCCGGCCTCGCGCAGGTAGGCGCACACCGCCGGGTCGTCCAGCGCGTGGTCCTCCAGCAGCCGCTCGAGGCCGTCGGCGATGTGGGACGCCTCGCCGAGACGCAGCGAGACCAGCTCGTGGATCAGATCGTGCCCCAGCACCCGCCCGAACAGCCGCAGCGTTCCCATCAGCACCAGCACCAGGATGACGGTGAACAGCAGCCCGATCTTGAGGGTCAACCAGGTGTTCCTCACGGGCCGTCGCCTCCGGGCCGGGCGAACTGGTAGCCCACCCCGCGCACCGTCTTGAGCAACGCCGGACGCCGCGGGTCGTCGCCGAGCTTGGCGCGGATCCGGCTGACGTGCACGTCGATGCTGCGGTCGAACGCGCTCCACTCCACGCCGTGCAGCTGCTGCATCAGCTGGTCGCGGGACAGCACCCGCCCGGCCGACGCGATCAGCACGTGGAGCAGGTCGAACTCGGCGGTGGTCAGCTCCACCGCCCGGCCGTCGACCAGCACCGAGCGATCCCCGGGGTCGAGGCGCACCGGGCCGACCTCGACGACCCCCGCGTCGTCCCCGGCGGCGGACCCCTCGGCGCGGCGCAGGATCGCGCGGATGCGGGCCAGCAGCTCCCGCGGGTTGAACGGCTTGGGCAGGTAGTCGTCGGCCCCGAGCTCGAGGCCGACGATGCGATCGGTGTCCTCGCCGCGGGCGGTCAGCATCAGGATCGGGACCGCGCTGCGCTCGCGGATCGCGCGGCAGACCTCGAAGCCGTCCATCCCGGGCAGCATGATGTCGAGGACCACCAGCTCCGGCCGCACCCGCGAGACGGCCGCGACGCCGGCCGGGCCGTCGTGGACCGCGTCGACACGGAACCCGTGGGGCTCCAGGTACTCGCGCACCAGGGAGACCAGCCTCTCGTCGTCGTCGATCACCAGCAGCTGCTTCATGATCCGATCCTGCCACGGTGCCGGTGTCGGGATCGACGGAACCGCGGAGCGCGCGGAGATCGCGGAGCGAGATCCCATCGGGAACCCCTCCGCGCGCTCCGCGGCTCGAACCCAGGCTCCACCCGCGATGGCGAGCCCGGGCTGCTAGCGGCCATGCCCGCAGGGGCCGCCGGGTCCGTGGGGTCCGCCCCGGTCGTGCCAGCGCTGCATCCGGTCGTGCAGCGTCTCGACGCGGTCGGCCAGCGTGGCGCGCTGGTCGGCGTCGAGGCCGCGCACGAAGGCGATCGCCGCGTCGGCGATCTCGTGGGCGCCGGCCCGCACCTCGTCGAGCTTGGCGTCGATCCGGGCGTGCACCGCCTCGTCGTCGATCTCGCCGCTCTCCAGGGCCGCGAGCAGCTCCCCGAGGTGCTCCTCCCGCTCGGCCGCGTGGTCCTCGTGGTGCTCGCGCAGCAGGGCGAGGACGCCATCGAGCTGGGCCTCCTGCTCCTCGCTGAGGTCCAGGTCCGCGACCAGCTCGGCGCGGTGTTGCTCGAGGCGGCAGCCCGGCCCCTTGCCGCCGGGCCCGCCGGCCCACGCGATGCCCGCGACGAGCACGCCGCAGATCAGCAGCGCCGCGCCTGCTCCGCCGAGGACCAGCCCCTTGCCCCAGTGTCCGTGTGCCATCGTTCGTTCCTCCTGTGTCGTGGTCTTGGTTGGCGGGCCGTCCCTCGCGGCGACCCCACGCCAACCAGGGTGGCGGGCGGACGTGTACCCGCCGTTGCGGCGCCGTTGCGGCTCGAAAGGGTTTGTGACGGACTGTTAACGGCGGGACAGGCCGGCGGCGTCGAACACCGCGTGGCGCAGGGCGGCGTCGGTGCGGAACACGCCGGTGAAGCTCGTCGAGACGATGTCGCAGGGGCGACGCACGCCGCGGGCGATGACGCACATCGGGGCCGCGTCGAGCACGCACGCCGAGCCCTGGGGGTCGAGGGCCTCGTCGAGCGCGGACGTCACGCCGCGGGCCAGCCACTCCTGGAGCGTCAGGCGGTGGGCGAGGCAGTCCAGCAGCCGCACGATGCCCGAGAACCCCACGGCCTTGCCGGCCGGGACGTACGCCACGTAGGCGGTGCCGCGGTACGGCATCAGGTGGTGCGGGCAGGACGAGAAGAACTCCACGTCCTTGACCAGCACCAGCTCCTTGGAGCGGTCCAGGAACGGAGTCCCCAGCGCGTCGAAGGGGTCCACGGCGTAGCCGTCGAGCAGGTCGCGGTGCCACGCCTCGGCGACCCGCCGGGCGGTGTCGCGCAGGTGGTCCTCGCCGGCGGCCTCGAAGCCCGCGGCGCGCAGGAACTGCTCGATCCCCCGGCGCATCCCGTCCTCGTCCGCCTCGCGGACCGGGCGGATCCCGAGCCAGTCGGCGGCGGGGTCGCGCGGGCTCACGGCTCGACCTCGAGGGTCACGCGGTAGCGGGGCGTCTCGTCGATCTCGAGGCGCCGCAGGCCGGGCAGCGCCGGGCGGAGCCGGTCGCGGATCCACTCCGCGAGGCGCTCGGCGGTCGGGGTCGGGAGGATCTCGTTGAGCGTCCGGCCCTCCAGCTGGCGGATCACGGCCTGGTCGACGATCCGGTCGATCTCGTGGAAGTCCATCACCATCCCGTCCGCGTCCTGGACCGGCCCCGCGACGGTCACCTCCAGGCGGTAGTCGTGGCCGTGCATCGTACGGCAGCGCCCCTCGGCCTCGTCCAGGTGGTGGGCCGCGGAGAACACGAACTCGACGGTCAGCTCCATGGCCGGACAGACTACGGACCCGCCCCCGAGGCGTCAATCGGCGGGGCGGGTTCGCCCCCCGTACGGCGAGGCCGCCGCGTGCTCGGCGGCCACCTCGGCGAGGGTCGCCAGCCGCCTGCCGCGGGCGCGGGTGTCCTCGACCAGGGCACGCAGGAAGCTCCGCGAGCCGAGCCCCGGGTTGCGGTGGGCGGCCAGGTCGCGGCCGGCCTCGAGGTCGGCGCGCGCGCCCTCGTAGCGCGCCATCCGGTCGGTGTTGAGGTGCAGGTGGATCGGGTGGAAGTCGTAGACCCGCAGCCCCGGGGCGGTGGGGGCCGCCAGCGCGGGGTCGAAGTCCCCGTCGAAGTACAGCGCGTGGACGTCGTCCTCCCAGTACCCGGGCACCGTGACCAGGCCGCTCCAGTGGCGCTCGCAGCGCAGCCCGGGCTGCAGGAACCGCAGGTCGTGGGCCAGGTAGCGCAGGCCGTGGGCCAGGTACGCCGGGGCCAGCCGGCTGTGGAAGTACAGCGCGTGGGCCCGGACCCCGGCGGCGCCGGGGAACCAGCCGGCCAGCTCGGCGACGACCTCCGCCTCGTCGCGGCCGCCCAGGAAGTTCGGGTGCCAGGCCAGCTCGACGCGCGCGGGGTCCAGCCCCTCCAGCAGGGGCGTCGGGTGGGTACAGAACAGCGTGACCGGGATGCCGAGATCGTCGACCAGCGCCAGCGCGTCGGCCAGCACCGGGTCCGGAGCCCAGTCGAGGTCCAGCGTGATACAGACGGTGTCGTCGTGGAGACGGCTCACGTTCCCACCTCTGTGGTCTTCGCGCCCCGGACGGGCGCCCTCCGTGCCCTCGCGCGTCCTGGATCGACGCGCCTCATGGCGCCCCGTCCGGCGGGCCGAGCACCACCGCGCGGGTCACGCCGCCGCGGGCCTGGGAGACCACGGCGGCGGGCAGCGGCCCGGTGATCACGGCGACCGCGACGTGCAGCAGCGCCAGCACGCCGGACTCGCCGTAGACGTCGACCAGCGAGTTCTGCAGCCCGAAGACCTCCGCGAGCGCGTCGCGCGCGAGGCCCGCCGGCCGTAGCGCCAGGTCGAGCACCTCCTCGGCCTCCGCGGCGGAGGCGAAGCGGTACGAGGTCTGGGGGTGCGAGCCCGCGGCGGCGCCGAGGATCGCGGCGTGCACGGTCGCGCCGCGCGCCGCGGCCCGCCCGGCGTCCTCGAGCAGCAGCGCCACCGAGCCCTCCCCCGGCGGTTCGTCGACGTGGAACAGCCCCCGGGCGGCGCACAGCAGCGGCCCGAGCTCCTCGGTGATCCCGATCAGCGCCATGTCGGCGCGATCGTGGCGGATCTGGCGCGCGCCCCACTCCAGCGCCTCGACCCCGCAGGTCTCGTGGTGGCAGAACGTGGTGGTCGGTCCGCGCAGCCCGTGGATGATCGAGACGTAGCCGGCCGGGGCGTTCTGGACCAGGTTGGGGAACACCATCGGGCTGGCCAGCCGCGGCCCCTTGGTCCGCACCCGCTCCTGGAACGACCAGGTCTCCTCGAGGTTGGCGAACTCCGAGGACCAGCCGACCGCGGCACGCTCCGGCGGCACCGGCAGCTCCTCGTCGATCCCGCCGTGGCGCAGCGCCAGCGTGCTGGCCACCGCCGCCATCCGCCCCAGGCGGTCCATCCGCCGCAGCTGGTTGGACCGCACCAGCTGCTTGGCCGGCACGTCGATGACCCGCGCCGCCCGCACCGGCCCGTGCTCGCTGAGGTCGTCGTGGACGGCGACCGCCGAGCTGCGCTCCCGGCGGACGCGGGCCAGCTGCTCGAGCTCGAGGCCCAGCGGGGTGATCATCCCGACACCGGTGACGACGACGCGCCTCACGGGGACCCCCAGCGGCCGAACACCAGCGAGACGTCGGCCCCGCCGAAGGCGAACGAGTTGCTGATCACGGTCCGGAACGCGCCACGCCGCGGCGCGCCGTGGACCACGTCCAGGTCGCAGCCCGGGTCCCGCCGGGCGTGTCCGGCCGTGGGCGCCACCAGGCCGTGCCGCAGGGTCAGCAGCGACGCCACCGCCTCGATCGCCCCGCTGACGCCCAGGGTGTGCCCGACCAGCGACTTGGTCGAGGTCACCGGCAGGGTCCCGGCGCGGTCCCCGAACACCGTCCGGATCGCCGCGGCCTCCATCGCGTCGTTCTGGATCGTGGCGGTGCCGTGGGCGTTGACGTGGTCGACGTCGTCGGGCTCCAGCCCGGCGTCGGCCAGCGCCAGCCGCATGGAGCGCGCGGCGCCCTCGCCGCTGTCCATCGGGTGCACGATGTGGTGGGCCTCGCCGGTGCAGCCGTAGCCCAGCAACGCCAGCTCCGGCTCCCCGCCACGATCCCGCAGGTGCTCCTCGCTCTCCAGGACGAGGAACGCCGCGCCCTCGCCGATCACCATCCCGTCGCGGCGCTCGTCGAACGGGCGGGGCCGCGCGGCGTCCACCACGCCGAGGCTGTTGAACCCCGCCAGCGTCAGGCGGCACAGCGAGTCGCTGCCCCCGGCGACGGCGACGTCGACGTCGCCGTCCCGGACCAGGTCCAGCGCGATCCCGAGGGCGTTGGCCGCCGAGGAGCACGCGGTGCTCACCGAGTGGACCGGGCCCCGGCAGCCGAGCGTGCGGAGCAGCACGTCGGTGGACGAGCACACCACGGTGTCGAGCATCGTCCGGGGACCCACCGCGGCGATCCCGCGCTCGGGGTGGGCGCGGACCTTCTGCTCGGCCTCGAACATCCCGGCGGTGCTCAGCCCGCAGCACAGCGCGGCGTGGGTCACGTCCAGCGCGCCGGTGCCGCCCGCGCCGGCGTCGCCGAGGGCCTCGGCCAGCGCCACCAGCGCCATCCGGTCACAGCGGTCGAGGCGCTGCCACTTCCGCCGGGGGACGATCCCCGGGTTCGTGACCGGGGGAACCTCGAAGCCGACGCCGCTGCGGAACGCCGAGGCGTCGAACAGGGTGATCGGGCCGACGGCGGCGCGGCCGGCCTCCAGCCCCCGGAGGAACGCCGGGACGCCCACGCCCAGCGGCGTGACGCACCCCATCCCGCTGACGGCGACGCGCCGGCTCACTCCACCCCTCCCTGTCGGACCGTCAGCCTCGCCTCGACGAGCGCCTCGCCGTCGCTCGTCGCGGCCACGTCGAACAAGAGTACGGGTCCGAGCCGTTTGCGCAAGCGGGCGCGCAGGTCGACCACCGCGCCGGGCCGTGGCCGCCCGTGGACGCGGAACCCGTCGACGCCGCCGAGCACCCCCTCGACGGGTCCCTCGCGGTCCCCGGAGAGGCGCTCCGCGGCGTACACCGCCGCCGTCTGCGCGAGGGCCTCGATCAGGAACAGCGCGGGGTCCATCCGCAGCGAGAAGCACGGCCCCTCGCGCGGGACCCGGTAGGTACAGTGGCACGCGTCGTCGGAGACCGAGACGACCTGATCGACGAACCGGAAGGGCGCCCGCTGGGGAAGGACCGCGGCGGGATCGACGCGCATCGGGGGCTAGCCGTCGCCCCGCGTCTTGACGATGAACGCGGCCAGCGCGTCCACCGAGGCGAACACCTCGCGGCCCAGGTCCTCGTCGGTGATCGGGACGCCGAACCTCTCCTCGATCGCCACCGCCAGCTGCAGCGCGTCCAGCGAGTCCAGCTCGAGGCCGGAGCCGAACAGCGGCTGGTCGTCCTCGATGCCGGCCGGATCGACGTCCTCGAGGTTGAGGGACTCGACGATCAGCTCCTTGATCTCAGCCCGCAGTGCGTCCGTCATCACCGTGCCTCCTCGCGGATCGGCCCGGGCTCCACTCGATCGTCGCCCAGTGGCCGTCCTCGTCCCGGACCTCGATCGCCGCGGCCGGGGTGGCGCCGCTCACCGCCGCTGCCAGCGCCAACGGCATCGAGGCAGCGTACGTCCTGCCGATCCGATCGGCAAGTGGATCCGACGCCCCGGCGGCGCCGGCCGCGAACCCCTCGGCGCAGCGTCCCAGCGTCGCCAGGACCGGCGCTCCCCGCCGCCGCGCCGCCCGCGCCTCCTCGAGCACCAGCACCGCGGCGCCCTCGGCCGGCAGCGGACCCGGACCGTCGCGGACGCCGAGATCCCACAGCTCCTGGGCCAGCCAGGCGCCCTGCGGGTCGCACCCGCCGGCCACGGCGCGCTCGATCCGCCCGCTGCGGATCCAGGCCGCGGCCCGCGCCAGCGCCACCCCGCCGCCGGCGTCCCCCGACAGCACCGTCAGGTTCGGACCGGTCAGCGCCGCGGCGATGCTCAGCTCGCCGGCCGGCGCGGAAGGGACGGTATACCCGAACAGCAGCGGGGACGCCAGACGGACGCCCTTGGTCCGCAATTCGCGGTGGTAGGCCTCGTTGATCAGCAGGCACCCGAAGCGGGTCCCGAGCACCACCGCCGTGCCCTCCGGCGCGGCGTCCGGCCAGCCCGCGGCGGCCAGCGCCTCGTGTCCGGCGAGCAGGAACATCTGGCTGCCGCGGTCGACGCGCCCCAGCTTGCGGGGCAGCGCGGGCCAGTGGTCGCGCAGCCGCCACGCGGCCTGCCCGACCGTCAGCGCGCCCCCGGCGACCTCGTGGCGACGGGTCTGCAGCGCGGCCCGCCCGTCGAGCGCGGCGACCAGCGCGGCGACGCCGACGCCGAACGCCCCCACCGCGCCCACGCCGGTGACCGCCACCTCGCGCCCGCCGGCCGCGCCGCCGCTCAACACGCCTCCGGGGCCGCGCGCAGCACCACCGCGGCGTTGTTGCCGGCGAACGCCGAGTTGGTCGAGGCCACGACCCGCACCGGGTGGCGCGCGGCCGCGTGGCGCAGCAGCGGGAAGGGGCAGTCCGGGTCCTGCGGCCCGGCCCCGGCGGTGGGCGGGATCGTGCCCCGCGCGATGCACTCGATCGCGGCCACCGCCTCCAGCGCGCCGCACGCCGCGAGGGTGTGGCCCAGCACCGGCTTCCAGCCCACCGCGGTCACCGCCGGCCGGCGGTGCCCGAACAGCCGGTGCAGCGCCCGCGCCTCCATCGCGTCGTTGTACGGCGTGCCCGTCGCGTGGGCGCTGATCAGGTCCACCTCGTCGGCGGTCACGGCGGCGTCGACCAGCGCCATCCGCAGCGCCCGCTCGACGCCCCTCCCCTCGCGGCACGGCCCGGTCATGTGGTTGGCGTCGCCGGCCAGCCCGGCGCCGGCCAGCACCGCCCGCGGCTCCACGCCCCGGGCCCAGGCGTGGTCGCGGGTCTCGAGCACCAGCGCCGCGGCGCCGTCGCCGAGGATCAGCCCGCTGCGACCCTCGCCGAAGGGGTTCATCTCGTCGGGCGTCAGCGCCCGGAGCCCGTCGAAGCCGGCGTGCACGAAGCGATCGACCACGTCCGCGCCGGCGGCCAGGGCCACGTCGACGCGGCCCTCGCGCAGGTCGTCGAGGGCCACGCCCAGCGCCGACGTCGCGGAGCAGCAGGCGGCGCTGACGGTCACCACCGGCCCGGCCAGCCCCAGCGCCGCGGCCGCCTCGCGCGCCGGTGCGCCGTAGTCGGTGCCCCGCGGCCCCCACGGCGGCTCTCGTCGCTCCACGTGGGCTCCGTGGTACTCGACCCAGCGCGGGACGCCCCCCATCGAGGTCCCCAGGTACAGCCCGACCCGGTCGCCGGCCGTGCCCGGCGCCCCCGCTGCCGCCACCGCCTCGGACAGCGCCGCGAGCAGCGGCGCGGTGACCGGACCGGCGTCCCGCGGCCCCGCCTCGCGCAGCGCCTCGCGCAGCGCCGCCGGGAAGCGCGCGACGCGGGCGCACAGGAACCCCGTGGTGTCCCACGGCGCCGGCTCGTGGAGCGGCTCGCCGGCGAGCAGCGCGTCCCACAGCCGCGCCACCCCGACCCCGGCGGCGCTGAGCGCCCCGGTCCCGGTCACGACCACCTCGCTGGGCTCCCGCACGCGGCCGCCTCCATCCCCGGGAGAGTCCCGGCAGACGAAACACCTCGATACTACCCGTCGACGAGCTCCGGCGGGACCGCGGGAGCCTCCCCGTAGGGCTCGGTGCCCAGCAGCTCGCCGAGCCCCACCGAGCGCAGCCCGCGGCGCTCGAGCGCGGCGAGGATCCCCGGCAGCGCCTTCAGCACCGCGGGCTCCCCGCGCGCGATGCGGTCGTGGAGCAGCACCACCTCGCCGGGGCCGAGCCCGGACACGACGCGGCGCTCGACGGCGCCGGCGTCGGTGCGGACCCCGTCCCGCGAGCGCAGCGACCAGCCGACCACGACCCAGTCGCCCTGCCTCGCGACCCGCAGGATCCGCGGGTTGAGCAGCCCCACCGGGGGCCGGTACAGCCGCGGCCAGCGCCCCGAGGCGTCCGCCACGGCGCGGGACGACTCCAGGAAGTCGCGCCACAGCCAGCGCATCGAGGGGAAGCTGTGCCCCAGGTCGTGGCGCAGCGAGTGGATCCCCACGTGGTGCCCCCGCTCGACCAGGGCGCGCACCACCCCGGGGTGCGCGCGGGCACGCTCGCCGACCACGAAGAACGTGCCCCGGTGGCCGGCCTCCTCGAGCTGCGCCGCGATGCGCAGCGTGTGCTCCGGATCGGGGCCGTCGTCGAAGGTCAGCGCCAGCGCGTCGCCCTCGGGGCGGGCCCGGTACACCACCGCGCCGAACACGCCGGAGCGGAACGAGGCGACGCCGGTCGCGATCACCACCCCGAGCAGCACCGCGCCGGCGCACGCCGGCCACAGCGGGCGTCCCGGGAGCAGCCACGACGCGGCGACGGAGAGGTAGCACACCACGAAGGTGGTGAAGAGCAGCCACCGGCGGTTGGCGGAGGCGATCGGCATCGGCGGTCCGGCCCGATCGTAGGGGCCGCGGGGCCACGCGCGCAACCGGGGCCGGCGGGCGCGCGCCCGGCCCCGGTTGCGGTACACTTCGGGCCGTCCGCAGAGGCCGCCGCGAACGGGGCGGCACGGGAGGCAGACGTGGCACGCAAGCGCAAGATGGGCGGCGACCATCGATCCCTCACCCCGGAGGAGGTCCGCTGGACCTGCGATCCGTCCCAGTTCGAGTTCGAGACCACCGAGAGCCTGGAGGGTCCCGAGCCGTTCCTCGGCCAGAAGCGCGCCCTGCGCGCCCTGCAGTTCGGCGCCGAGGCCCGCAACCCGGGGTTCAACGTGTTCGTCGTGGGGATGCACGGCAGCGGCCGCACCTCGATGACCAGGCTGTACCTCGGGCAGCTGGCCGCCACCCGCCCGACGCCCGACGACTGGTGCTACGTGCACAACTTCGACCACGACGCCCGCCCGCGCGCGGTGTCGCTGCCGGCCGGCCGCGGGCGCCAGCTGCGCAAGCAGATGGACGAGCTGGTCAAGGACTGTCAGCAGGCGCTGCCCAAGGCGTTCGAGGAGGAGGACTACGAGCGCGACAGGATGGCGCTCAAGATGAAGATCGAGCAGGCCCAGGCCGAGGTCTTCGAGGGGCTGCGCGAGAAGGCCGAGGAGCAGGGCTACGCGGTGGCCCGGACCCAGCAGGGCTTCGCCGTGGCGCCGACCAAGGACGGCAAGGTGATGGAGCCGTCCCAGCTCGCCGAGCTGACCGAGGAGGAGCAGGAGCAGCTCAAGGCCGGCGAGACGGTGGTGCGCAACCTGCTGCGCCAGACGCTGCGCCGCTTCCGCGACATCGAGAAGGAGGCGACCAAGAGCCTCGAGAACCTGGAGCGCGACAGCGCCGAGGCCGTCGTCGAGCACCTGATGTACGACCTGTACGCGGCCTTCCGCGACCTGCCGGAGATCAAGTCCTACCTCGACGAGGTCAAGGCCGACATCCTCGAGAACCTCGACGAGTTCAAGCAGCGCGACGAGCCCCAGGAGATGCCGGTGCTGATGCCGGGGAACACCGATCGCGCGTTCCCGTTCACGGACCGCTACAAGGTCAACCTGCTGGTCGACAACGGCCAGCGGGACGGCGCGCCGGTGGTCCACGAGGACTACCCGACCTACCGCAACCTGCTGGGCCGCATCGACCACGAGACCACGTTCGGCACGCTGGTCAGCCACTTCACCCGGATCCAGCCGGGCTCGGTGCACGAGGCCAACGGCGGCTACCTGATGATCGACGCCGAGGAGCTGCTGCGCTCCGCCGGCGCGTGGGAGGGGCTCAAGCGGGCGCTGAAGGCCCGCTCGCTGAAGCTCGAGGACCCCTTCGAGCAGTTCAAGGCGCAGACCGTGGTGGGGATGCGCCCCGACCCGATCCCGCTGGACATCAAGCTGGTGATGGTCGGCACGCCGTGGATCTTCCACCTGCTGCACACCCAGGACCCGGACTTCGCCGAGCTGTTCAAGGTCAGCGCCGAGTTCCGCCGCTCGATGAACCGCTCCGAGCGCTCGATCGCCGCGTTCGCCGGGTTCTGCGGCGCGCGCTGCAAGGAGCTGGGCCTGCTGCCGCTGGCCCGGGACGCGGTGGCGCGGCTGTGCGAGCACTCGGTGCGCAGCTCCGGCCAGCAGGATCGCTTCGACCTGCGCTTCCGCGACCTGATCGACCTGATCGCCGAGGCCGACTTCCGGGCCCGCAAGCAGTGCTCGCTGGACGGCGAGGACCTGCCCTGCGCGATCGGCGCCGATCACGTCCAGGCCGCGATCGACGCCCGCGAGGACCGGGGCATGCACCTGCAGGAGACGGTCCTGCGGCTGATCCGCGAGGGCACGATCCGGATCGACATCGAGGAGCCGCGGGTCGGGCAGATCAACGGGCTGTCGGTGCTGCAGATGGGCGGCCGCCCGTTCGGATCGCCGTCGCGGCTGTCGGCGCGGGTCACCGCCGGGCAGGGGTTCGTCGCCAACGTCGAGCGCGAGGTCCAGCTCTCGGGGCCGTTCCACAACAAGGGCGTGCTGATCCTGACCGGCTACCTCAAGGGCCGCTACGGGGTCGAGCACCCCCTGTCGATCAACGCCTCGATCGTGTTCGAGCAGAGCTACTCGCCGGTGGACGGCGACAGCGCCACGCTGGCCGAGATCTGCGCGATCCTCAGCGCGATCGGCGAGTTCCCGCTGCGCCAGGACATCGCCGTGACGGGGTCGGTCGACCAGATGGGCCAGGTCCAGGCGGTGGGCGGGCTCAACGAGAAGATCGAGGGGTTCTGGGCGGCGTGCCAGGAGCTGGCCCCCGACCGCGAGGTGGGCGTGATCCTGCCGGCCTCCAACGTCCGCCACCTGATGCTGCGGCCCGACGTGGTCGCGGCGGTGGCGGCCGGCAAGCTGCGGATCTGGCCGGTGGAGCGGGTCGACGAGGCGATCGAGATCCTCTCCGGGCTCGGCGCCGAGCAGGTCGACGAGCTCGTCGAGCAGCGCCTCGAGGCGCTGCGCGAGAACGTGCGCGGCGCCACCGGCGGGGCCGGGGAGTCGATGGTGCTGATGGCGCAGCAGAGGGACCTGCCCAGCGGCCCGCCCGACCCGGGCCCCAAGCGCTAGCGCGGGAGGTCCGATGGCACCCCGCGAGGACCGCATCGGCAAGGCCGCCCGCCAGCTCCACCAGGACGCGCTGGTGCTCGACCTGCACGTCGACACCCTGATGGTCTCGCACTGGACCGGGTACCGCGTCGAGCGCCGCCACCGCAACGTGCTGCCCCACTCGCTGGGGTTCTGGCACTACGACATCCCGCGGATGCGCCAGGGGGGCCTGACCGGCGTGGCGCTGGGGGTCGTGGTCTCGCCGACGCGCCGCCGCTCGGCCCCCGCGGCCGTGCTCGCCGATCTCGAGCGGATGCACCGCTGGTGTGCCCAGCACGCCGACGACCTGGTGTTCGCCGGTACCGCGCAGGCGATCGAGGAGGCCCACGCGGCGGGCAAGCTGTGCTGCTTCGCCGGGATCGAGGGCGCCCACGCGCTCGGCGGCTCGCTGGAGCACCTGTCGCGGCTGCGCAACCAGGGCACCCGCTACGTCGGGCTGGCCCACTTCTCGCGCAACGACGCCTGCTACCCCGCGATCGGGTGGGGGCGCGACGACGGCAAGGGGCTGACCGACTTCGGCCGCGCGCTGATCGACGAGCTCAACCGGCTGGGCATCACCGTCGACCTGGCCCACGTCAACCGCAAGGGCTTCCTCGAGGCGGCGCGGCGCAGCACCCGCCCCGTGATCGTCAGCCACACCGGGGTCAGCGGGGTCCACGTCCACCGCCGCAACATCGACGACGAGCAGATCCGCGCGGTGGCCGACCGCGGGGGCGCGGTGGGGATCATCTTCGCGCCGCACTTCCTCGGCCACGGGCCCCAGTCGCGGGTCGCCACCGCCGTGGTGCGGCACATCCAGCACGTGATCGCCGTCGGCGGCGAGGACTGCCCGGCGGTGGGCTCCGACATGGACGGCGCGATCCCGCTGCCGCGGGACCTGCGCGACGTCTCCGCGCTGCCGCGGCTGACCCACCTGATGCTGCAGGCCGGCCTCGCCGAGCGGCAGGTCCGCAAGGTCCTGGGCCTCAACGCCCTGCGCGTGTTCCGGGAGTCGTGGGGCGGGTAGTCAGATGATGCGCTCGGCGTCGCCGTCGCCGAAGCCGCCCGAGGGACCCTCGGGGCTCGCCTTGGAGGCCAGGTCGGGGCCCAGCTCCTCGACCACCACCCGCGTGCTGGCGACGTACAGCAGGTCCCGCTCCTGGACCGGGAGCACCTCCGGCTGCAGCTGATCGGCACCCATTCGCGGCTGGAAGCGGTGCAGCAGGCTGCCGTCGCGGATGATCGCGCCGCCGTTGGTGCTGCCCAGGTCCTCCATCAGGATCTGGTTGCCGAGCTGGATGATGCGGGCGTGGAACTGGGAGACCTGGGTGTTCTCCAGCGTCCAGTCGCAGACGGTGGAGCGGCCGAGCAGCACCGGGAAGTGGGTGAACAGGCGCTCCTCGCCGTCCGGCTCGCCCGGCTCGGGCAGGCGCCGCAGCCGCACCTGCAGCGGCGGCAGCACCTTGCGCAGGTTCTCCTCGATGCCGTTGATGATCTTGAGCTCCTGGTCGATCCCGGCCGAGACGAAGCGCGGCACGCTGGACCCGCTCTGGGAGGCCTGCTGCCGCAGGTTCGCGAGGTTGTTCTGGTGGATCAGCAGGTCGTTGAGCAGCTCCTTGGGGTCGATCTCCGGCTCCTCCTCCCGCGTCGGGCGCTTGGGCGGCGGCGGGGGCGGCGGAGGCGCCGGGGCGTCGGCCTCGCCGACGATGCGGTGGGTCTCGCTGATCTCGCGCGCCACCGGGGCGGTGACCATCCCGCCGGGGATCTCGAAGCGATTGCCGCAGTTCTTGCACGTCGCGCGGGCACCCTGGGGCGGGATCTTCTTGCTCGAGATCCGGTAGAGCGCGTCACACTTCGGACAGCGGATCTTCATCGACAACCTCGGATCGAAATCGACGTGACCATGCATCATAGCAAACGCGCGCGCCATCCGTGCGGCCCCCGGGGAATAGGGCGCGACGGCGCGCGTGTTGTTAGACGTCCACGAGCGGTATCGTTGTACCGTGGCTTGACATAGGATGGGCTCCGAGATGGGCGTGATGCGAACCACACGGTCGGGCGCCGCGAAGGCATTCCTGACCCTCTTCGTCCTCGGCGCGGCGATGGTGCTGGGCTCGTTCCTCGGCGAGATCGCCCCGCTGGCGCGGGCCGCCGAGGGCGGCGGCGCCCGGGCCACCCGCGGCCCCGTGGTGCTGGACGAGGCGGCGTGGGCCGAGCTCGAGGAGCGCCTCGGCGAGCTGCCCGACGCCGAGGACGGCGGCCGCGGCGAGACCGTGATGGTGTTCCCCGTCGAGGGGGACATCGACCTGGGCCTGAGCTCGTTCCTCGAGCGCGCCCTGCTCGACACCGACGACGTGCGGCTGGTGGTCCTCGAGATCAACACCTTCGGCGGGCGGGTCGACGCCGCGGTGCAGATGCGCGACGAGCTGATGGACCTGGACGTGCCGACGGTGGCGTTCGTGCACCCGCGCGGGATCTCCGCCGGTGCCCTGATCACGCTGGCCTGTGACGTGGTGGTGATCGCCCCCGGCGGCTCGCTGGGTGCGGCGACGCCGGTGCAGGTCCAGGGCGGCGAGGCCACCCCGGTGGACAAGAAGTACGTCTCCTACCTGCGCGGCGAGTTCCGCTCCACCGCCGAGGCCCAGGGGCGCGACGGCAAGGTGGCCGAGGCGATGGTCGACTCCGCGGTGGCGATCGAGGACCTGGTCACCGCCGAGGAGCTGCTGACGCTGGACTCGGACCAGGCCCTGGAGACCGGCATCGCCGACTTCGAGGCCGCGTCGCTGGGCGACCTGCTCGCGGCGCTGCACCTCGGCGAGGCCGACCAGCGCAAGCCCGAGATCGCCTGGGCCGAGCAGCTGGTGCGGTTCCTCACCAACCCGATCGTCGGCGGGCTGCTGATGTCGATCGGGATGCTGGGGATCGCCATCGAGCTGTACTCCCCAGGCGTGGGGCTTCCCGGCGGGGTCGGCGTGGCGTGCCTCGGGCTGTTCTTCTTCGGCCACTTCATGACCCACCTCGCCGGCGTCGAGGAGATCGTGCTCGTCGCCATCGGCGCGGCGCTGCTGGCGCTGGAGATCTTCGTCATCCCGGGGTTCGGCGTGGCCGGCATCGCGGGGCTGATCGTGCTGGCGCTGGGGCTGATCCTGGCGGTCAGCGGGCTGGACCTGGAGGTCTCGCTCCAGACCGGCGCGATCTGGACCGCGGTGATCCGCGTGCTGGCCGCGCTGACGTTCTCGACGTTCGCCTTCCTCGGCTTCCTGTACGTCGCACCGCGCAGCAGGTACACCAGCTGGCTGGTGCTCAAGGAGAGGGTCGGCGGCTCGGCCTCGGACCGCGAGGTCCGCAAGCCCGACGCACCGACGGACGACGAGCTGATGGGCCAGGAGGGGGTCGCCGTCGGCGACCTGCGCCCCTCGGGCGTGGCACGGTTCGGAGACGCGCGCGTCGACGTGGTCACCGAGGGGGACTACGTGGTCAAGGACAGCCGCGTGCGCGTGATCGAGATCAAGGGGAACCGCGTGGTGGTGCGCAAGGTCGAGGACGGGTCGGCCGGCTGAGCCGGACGGACACCGGGCCCCGGCCGCGGATCGCCAGGCGCTTTGCGAGAATCGAGTCAACGTCTCTTGGGAGGACACCGTGGGACCTGCTGCAGGTGGCATCGCTCTTCTTCTGATCCTGGCCCTGGTCGTGGGCCTGATCCTGCTCGGCATCATCTTCTACTTCGTCCCGTTCGGGCTGTGGATCGCGGCGTGGGCCGCCGGCGCCCGGGTGGGCATCACCCAGATGGTCGCGATGCGGCTGCGGCGCGTCCCGCCGGCGCAGGTGGTCAACCCGCGGATCATGGCGGTCAAGGCCGGGCTGGACATCAGCACCTCGGAGATGGAGGCCCACTTCCTCGCCGGCGGCAACGTCGACCTGGTGATCAAGGCCCTGATCTCCGCCGCCAAGGCCAAGATGGACCTCAGCTGGGAGCGGGCCACCGCCATCGACCTGGCGGGCCGCAACGTGCTCGAGGCGGTGAAGATGTCGGTCAACCCCAAGGTCATCACCACGCCCAAGGTGGCGGCCGTGGCCAAGGACGGCATCCAGGTGATCGCGATCAGCCGCGTCACCGTGCGGGCCAACCTCGATCGCCTGGTCGGCGGCGCCGGCGAGGAGACGATCCTGGCCCGCGTCGGCGAGGGCATCGTCACCACGATCGGCTCCTCCGAGCAGCACAAGCAGGTGCTGGAGAACCCCGACCGCATCTCCCAGACGGTGCTGTCCAAGAACCTGGACGCCGGCACCGCGTTCGAGATCGTCTCGATCGACATCGCCGACGTGGACGTCGGCGCCAACATCGGCGCCAAGCTGCAGACCGAGCAGGCCGAGGCGGACAAGCAGGTGGCCCAGGCCAAGGCCGAGTCCCGCCGCGCGCTGGCGGTCGCCGCCGAGCAGGAGATGCGCGCCAAGGTCGAGGAGATGAACGCCCTGCTGGTCGAGGCCGAGGCGCGCATCCCGCAGGCCATCGCCAACGCCTTCGAGAAGGGCAACCTCGGGGTGATGGACTACTACAACCTCAAGAACATCCAGGCCGACACCACGATGCGGGAGACCATCGGCAAGCCCAGCGGTGAGCCGAGGAAGTAGGTCCGATGGCGAGGAAGGCCTCCCCGCGCCGAAGCCGGACCCTGCACGGGGGGACCGCGGCGGCGCGCCTGGACCCCCCGCTGACCCGAGGCGGGCGCTCGGTGTTCGACGACCCCGAGGCCTTCAGCCTGCGGTTCCTGCTCTCGCAGGTCCTGGGTCCTCCGGTGGCGCTGCGCGGGCCCAAGGCGCGCTACGCGCCGGCGGCGCAGCGCGCGCGGCGGGGAGGCAAGTAGCCCGTGGTCCTGCTCGAGTACCTCATCGCCGAGCTGGTCAAGGCCGGGATCAAGGCCTACCAGAAGAGCAAGCAGAACCAGGCGATGCAGGGCACGTCGGGGGGCATCTCCGGCCAGCCGCTGCGGCGGCGACGGGGCGGGGCGCCACGCCAGGCCGCGCCCCAGGCGGACCCCTCGAGGGAGGCGGATCGCGCACTGGTCCAGGCCGCCGAGACGCTGGAGCAGGTCGCCCGCAAGTTCGACCGCGCCACGGAGGAACAGGGCGAGGCGCAGCGGGCGCTGGGGCAGGTCGCGCGCGAGGTCGTCGTCCCCGCCGCACGCAAGGCCGCCTCCGAGGCCACCCGCGGCGGGGACGCCTCCCACCACGCCCAGATCCAGGGGCAGCTGCGGTTCCACCAGCGGATGTTCGGCACGCTGGAGCAGCTCGCCGCCCAGCGGCGGGACCCCCAGCGCGCGCCCCTGCTGCACGCCGTCGACGCGGTGGCGCTGGCCTGCTACGAGCCGCTGCTCGACTTCCAGCGGCGGCGCGGGATCCCGCTGAGCACCCAGCGCCCGGTGGCGCTGATCGGCGAGAACGCCGGCTCGCTGACCCCGCTGCTGGCCCGCACCCCGGTGGCCCCGATCGAGGTCTCGGTGCGGCTGCAGCACGACGTGGCGGGGTGGCCGACGATCGCCCGCGAGGTGGGCCGCGACATCGTGATCAGCCTCGAGGGCTACCGCGAGGAGCTGCGCGTCGCCGCCGACTTCCCGCCACCGCGAGCGCAGGTGCCGCAGCAGCTCACCGAGGAGTCGGTGCGCGCCGCGCTGGGCGTGTGGCAGGTCGAGCTGGTGGCCGACGTGATCGCGGCGATCGTGCTCGGGCCGGGCTACCTGGCCTCGCTGGCGATGCTGTACGCCACCCCCGATCAGCCGTTCAAGACGCGCCTGATCCAGGTCGACGGCGGGCAGCTCGACCCGCGGCCGCCCTCGGAGCTGCGCGTCGTCGCGGTGGGCGAGGCGCTGCACCGCATCGGGATGACCGAGGCGGCCGACCCGGTCCTCGACGGCTGGTCGGCGGCCCACGACGGCGACCTGGAGTTCTACTTCCCCACCGGCGGGGGACGCTACGCGGCGGTCCCCGAGGACTTCTACACCGAGCCGGTGCGGCGCCTGGCCCGCGCCGTGTGCGGCCAGCAGGTCCGGGCGCTGGACGGGATGCACCTGCTGGACGTGCCCGGCTTCCACTACTCGCTGGCGCGCCACAAGGAGGCCGAGCTGGCGCTGCAGTCGCTGCGCGCCGGGCGTCCCCCCCGGGCCCGCCCACGGGCGGCGGTCTCCGCCGCGGCGCTGCTGGGCCACCAGGACCCCTCGCGGCGCGTCCCGGCGCTGGGGCTGCTGCGCGACGCGCTGTCGACCGAGGCCGAGGCGCTGGCGCGGGCCGCGGTCCGTCCGGGGATGATGCGGGCCGAGAGCCCGCGGGACCCCCAGGTGATCCGGGACGCGCTGATCCTCTCGGAGATCCTGGAGCCGCGCTACGTCCGGTAGCGCCGGAGGAACCCCAGCACGACGAGGAACAGCAGCCCGGCGGCGCTGCCCGCCGGAGAGACCCCGTCCGCGCGGCAGCCGCACACCACGCCGAGGTTGGGGGTCTCGTCCTCCTCGTCGTCGCCGTCGTCGTCCGAGGCGTCGTCGTCCCCGCCACCGTCGTCGTCCGCGGCGTCGTCGTCCGCGGCGTCGTCGTCGCTGGAGCCGCAGTCGTTGTCGTACTGGTCGACGAAGCCGTCGCAGTCGTCGTCGACCCCGTTGGCGCAGTTCTCGGTGGCGCCGGGGTTCACGTTGGGGTTGGTGTCGTCGCAGTCCGCGGGGGGCTCGTAGCCGTCGCCGTCCACGTCGGTGACCGCCGGCGGGCACTCCATCGGCGGGCTGTTGCCCACGGCCGGGTCGCCCGGCGTGCCGCAGTTGTAGAACCCCTGGGCGGCGTCCCACCCGCAATACGGCAGCAGCGAGCAGTCGGAGCCGCACAGCCAGCCGTTCTCGCACCACAGCAGGATCTGGCCCTCGCAGCAGCCCTCGAAGCTGTAGCTGCCACAGCCCTGCTGGAGCGGGTCGCCGGCCGAGCACTGGGCAGCGGCCGGGGCCGGGGCGAGCCCGACGGCGGCGAGCAGGAGGACGGGGAGCAGGCGCTGCGCGATCATCACCAGCATTCTACCTCGGGGAAGCCGGGATCCGCCGGTTTCCCGGCGTGGACGGGGGTCAGCGGCGGCGGGAGAGGCCGAGCGCGGCGCCGAGCAGCGCCAGGGTCAGCAGCGCCGGGGTGGCGGGGGCGCCGTCGTGGCGGCAGCCGCACGCGATGCCCAGCGTCGGGACGTAGCCGTCGAGCTCCTCGTCGTCGTCCTGGGGCCCGGGCGGACCGTCGTCGTCCGAGGCACCGCCGGCGTCGTCGTCGCCGGCGGCGTCGTCGTCCCCCGCCGCATCGTCGTCGCCGTAGGCGTCGTCGTCGCCGGCGTCGTCGTCGCCGCTGGCGCAGTCCGAGTCGGAGGCGTCGATGAAGCCGTCGCAGTCGTCGTCGACCCCGTTGGCGCAGTTCTCGACCGCGCCGGGGTGGACGTTGGGGTTGCCGTCGTTGCAGTCGGCGTCCTCGTCGAAGCCGTCGCCGTCGGCGTCCACCGGGCCGCTGCTGCAGGCCATCGGCGGGCTGTTGCCGGGGGCCGGCTGGCCGTCGGTGCTGCAGTCGTAGAACGGCCCGCTGGGCTGCCAGCCGCACGACGGCGAGGCCAGGCAGTCCAGGTAGCAGACCCACCCGCCCTCGCACCAGTACAGGTCCTCGCCGTCGCAGCACCCCTCCAGCGTCAGGTTGCCACAGCCCTGCTGCAGCGGGGTCCCCACGCTGCACTGGGCCGCCGCGAGGGACGGCAGCGCCAGGGTGACGATCACCGCTCCCGTCCACATCGGCAGCACGATCCGGCTCATCTCACCTCCACGCCCCGCTCCGGGCGAACACGCATGTATACCAAGCAGACCTGGACCGGAAAAGCCGAAAATCCCCCGATGCAATCCGGCCACGTCCCCCCCCGTAGGAGCGGGAGGAGAGCCCGTCTGGGCCCCGGCGCTTGCCCGGGGGACTGCCAATGGAGGAAGATGCGCCCCGGCGCAGGGAAGCAAGACATGGCCAAGAACAAGAACAAGTCCCCGTCGGAAGCCGCTCCCAAGAAGGAGACGCGCCTCGAGAGCTGGACCAAGACCATCCTGCAGCTCGCGGTGGTGGTCCTGGTGGCGCTCGCCGCGCGCTCGAGCCTCGCCGACCACTACGTGATCCCCAGCGGCTCGATGCTGCCGACCCTCGGCATCAAGGACCGCGTGTTCGTCGGCAAGGCCGCCTACGGGCTGCGGATCCCGTTCACCTCGGTGACCGTCGCCGGCGGCAAGCTGCCCGAGCGCGGCGACGTCGTGGTGTTCCGCTCGCCCACCGACGGCTCGGTGTTCATCAAGCGCGTGGTGGCGCTGCCCGGCGACGAGATCCGCGTGGTGCGGGGGCGGATCTACATCGACGGCGAGCTCACCGAGTGGGTCCGGGACGGGACCCACACCTTCGAGGTGATGGACGACCGCCGCTACGAGCTGCGGCTGACCGACGGCGGCGGTCCCGACTACGGGCCCGCCGAGGTCCCCGAGGGGTTCTGCTTCGTGATGGGCGACAACCGCGGCAACAGCCAGGACAGCCGCGCCTGGGTCTTCGACGATCCCGAGAAGACCGACCACTACCTGCCGCTGGAGAGCCTGCGCGGCAAGGCCGTCGCGATCTACTGGCGCTCGGGGGACGGGCCGTCGTGGGACCCGCTCTCGATCGAGGACCTCGAAGGCGAGACCGAGACCGAGACCGAGACCGGATCCGAGTCCAAGACCGAGTCCGAGACCGAAGGCCGCCACCCTCAGCCGGAATCTGGCTCGACCCAAGCGCCCGAACCGGCTCCGTAGCTCCAGGAGGCACGGGCTGAAGCCCGCCACCATCAGCCAGAATCCACCTCGCACCAAGTGCCCGATCCGCCCCGTGGTTTCAGGAGGCACGGGCTGAAGCCCGCCACCATCAGCCGGAATCCACCTCGCACCAAGTGCCCGATCCGCCCCGTGGTTTCAGGAGGCACGGGCTGAACTTCCGAGCCGCCCCCGTCGCTCCGGATCTCGGGCGCTGATCCATATCGCCCCGTCAGCCGTGAACGCCCCGAAGTCGCTTTCCACCTCGAACCAGATCTCCGATCGAGACCGAATCCGGTTGCGTGGTTGTCCGGTTGCCTCAGCAACGACACGACCCCATGCGACGTTATCCA